>CAVAUJ010000168.1:0-2031 GCA_963591995.1 Succinivibrio sp. | reverse complement strand
GGTTGAGAGCATGATGAACGGTGTTCCGAGCATGTATACCCGCAGATAAGGAAGAACAACAAGGATTTGCTGGACGAAAACGGGATTGAAATTCATGACAACATGACACTGGATGAGTTCTACGCTGTGTGCCGCGAGGTCTACGAGAAGACTGGCTATAAGACGGATGTATTGATATCGCTTTGGTGATAATTATTTTGAATTGTCGCATTCGGCACCCTCTCCAATTATATCACCGTGGTGATATAATTGGAGAGAACGGAGGGATTCATTGTGGATAAACTTCTTACGATATATCACGGCTCTCAGCAAATCGTAGAAATCCCAACTTTCGGTGAGGGGCGAAAGAACAACGATTTCGGGCTGGGTTTCTACTGCACCGAGAGCAACGATCTTGCGAAGGAATGGGCGGTTTCTTCCCTGCGGGACGGCTTTTCCAACCGATACACGCTGGATACGGAGTTTTTAAACATTCTTAAGCTCAACAGCCCGGATTATACCATACTCAACTGGATGGCAGTCCTTGTCGACCACCGACTGTTTTCCATCAAAACGCCCGTGGCGAGAAGAGCAAAAGCATACCTTATTGAAAATTTCGGTATCAATGTCAACGCATATGACCTAATCACAGGATACAGAGCCGATGACTCCTATTTTGATTATGCCGAGGCGTTCTTGAACAACGCGATTACCGTGGAGCAACTTTCATGCGCCATGCGACTCGGCAAGTTGGGTGAGCAGATTGTTATCAAATCAAAATTCGCCTTTTCAAAAATCAAGTATGAGGACTTTGAGGTGGCAGAAAAGGATACCTGGTATGTTCTTCGCAAAGCAAGAGACGATGATGCCAACCGGACCTATCTGAATATCCTTGAGGAAGAAGCGGATGGTCTGTATATACAGGATATCATGAGAGGAGGTATTACGAACGATGACCCGCGCATACCGAGAAATCTATCTGAGTAAGGCACAGGCCGCATTGGGCGATGCCTTCGACTACGCAGTGAACGCCTGCAACATACCCGGAGAGGATTTTGTAAAGCTCTTCATCATAAGCACCATAAGCCGACGCATGGAAAATGGTGAGCCGTCTGTTTTGGCGGGAAAAAGCGGCATAGAAATCGCCTCGGACGTGGTGTTTGAGACCACGGGCAAAAGCCTTGACGCGAAGCCTTTGGAATCCATCGGTCGTTCAAGGGAATACTGGATTGGCTGGGCTGTCGCTTATTATCAGTGGTACTCGGCAAGAAGCTATTCTGAAATATTCAAAGCTCTCTCCTTTGACGAGCTTCAGAATATGTACTACACGCTCCATGAAGCCGACATCTCCAAATTTGTGGACATTGCAGATGAAAGGATCAGAGAACACTTCAAGGATACCAATCTGAAACGCATCCGTACAGTCTACGGCTGCACACAGGCCGCTCTTGCGAAAGAGTCCGGCGTAACGCTCCGCTCCATCCAGATGTACGAGCAGCGACGAAAGGACATCAACAAGGCAAGCGCGGAAACACTGTACCGCATTGCAAAGGCGCTGGGCTGCACCATTGAGGATCTGATAGAAAAGTAAGCCTGAATTATTCACAGAGCCCTGTGCTTGCCAGCGGGTCAAGCGCAGGGTTCTGTGAATAATTCGGGATTCAGGTTTGACGTTTACTTTGTTTTGATGTCGCCTTCCATTCGGTTCATCTCCGGTATCACCGTGAGCAGCATGGTGATAAAGCACGCCAGTCCGCCCAGCACGTTGGAGATGGGCTCCGCAACGAAGACGCCATCGGTACCGAGGTTCCACATTCGGGGCAGAAGATAGGTGAGCGGAACCACCAGAATGACCTTCCGCAGCAGAGAGAAGAAAATGGCCTTTCCCTTTTTGTTCAGTGATTTGAACACGGTCTGCCCGCTGTACTGCAGGGACTGGAAAATAAAGGCGTAGAAATACAGGTGCAATGCTCTGGAGGCATCCGCAAGGATGGAGGCATCGCTGCTGAATATCCGGACGAAAAATTCCGGCAGGTGCGAGACGAGAAGCCA
>CAVAUJ010000167.1:0-2054 GCA_963591995.1 Succinivibrio sp. | reverse complement strand
AACATACGCCTTCCTCTTTCTGCTTACTCGCCCCAGCGTTGCTCCATCAGCCGCCAGAGGGTGTCATCGTCCGGGTGGTTGTCGGTGTTCAGGATCAGCATAATGCGGCGGTCCTGCTCGCTGTCGCCGAACTCCCGCATCCACTCGTAGTAGTGGGGGCCTTCGCCGAGGGTACGGGCAAAGCTCATGAGATAGCCGCAGACCTGTGCCGACTGCTTAACATCGGTTTGACACTCGTTGGCGTAAAAGTCAATCCATTTTCCGTGTTCGCGGCTTCGCATGGCGTTGTTTGCGGCAATATAGGCATTCCGGGCCCGTCCTGCATGATAGAAGCAATGCTTCCAGTCCCCCGCGAATCCGGCTTCCAGTGCCGCACAGACAGCCGCACCGCCCTGCGCCCAGAGCGCATAGAGCCGGGCCTGCAGTAACAGCGTATCCTGAAACAGCGTCCGTGCCGGACCGGTCATCGTGGCAGCGGCGGCCTCGCACTGACGGAGGTATTGCTCGTAGCTCTCCTCTGCTTTCCGGTACTTTTCCCCGCACCAGGCCGCCTGCCCGCTCAAGGCCGGGCGGTCACACAGCCATTGCAAATCTTCACCGGGCTGTGCGCGGTCGCGGAGGAACCGGGAGATCAGCATCCGCGGCACATGGTTATAGAACTGGTCGCCTGCGTGGTCATCCGGGTGCTCACCGTAAGCAATCGCGTGGTCTGCATACCCGGCGAGGCACCTGGCCACGGTCAGCTCATTTTCCTTGCCATAGTAAGCCTGCGCATAGGCAAGGCGATGGTCCTCCGGGTCGGCATCGCCCGTCTGCCAGAGCCGGGCAATGTAGTCCAACAGGCAGGCATGGGGTTTGACATTGGAGCAATTGATGAGCCAGTAATCATCCACGCCGTGCGCCAGCGCGTTTTTCAGCTCCTCGCGGACGAATTCCGTGCGGTTGGGCAGCATGGTAATATGGCTTGCTGCCTGCAAATCGTAGAATGAGGCGTGGTAATACAGGCCGTGGGCTCCGGTGTCGCCCTGCGGCGGCAGAGCGGTCACACGGGGGTTGCTGTTGCCCTGGCGGCGACTGACCATTTTGCCGTAGCCGTTGTCGGCCCAGATCTTGATGACATCCCCCGGCAGGTCAAGGAAGCCCTGCCGGTAAAGCTCCATGGTCTCGCCGTAGAGGTTGGTGCAGCAGATGGCATTCGGGTCATTCTGCTTTACCAGATCGTACTGCTCCCGGATGAGGGAGGAGATCAGCGCCCCCCGCTTTTCTGGGGTATCGTACCGGGGATCATCGACCCAGAAGGGCTTATCGCCCTGCCCCCGGAAGCCGATGTTCCAGATGGTGGGGGTCGCTTTCCCGGCGGTGACGGCGTCCTGCCAGAGGGCGCGGAATTTTTCCGGGTAGAGGCTGAACCTGGGTTCCAGCTCCGGGTAGGCCTGCACGAACATCTTTGCTCCCAGCGGCTCGGCGTGGTGGTGGGTGATGATCAGCCCCATGTCGGCGGCCAGGTCGCGGTAGCGATGGCCGTTTTCGCCGGTGCCGGGGATTATCAGGTTGCCGCCCAGACGCAGGAGTGTTTCAAACACCATCACAAAGGGCATCTCGCTGCGGCGCTCCACCTTCCAGTGAGAGATCAGCGTTTCGTCGTTGACAAACCAGCCGCGATACCGAACCCGCGCGGGTTTGCTCTCGTAGGTGAAGCTCTGCGGCACGATCGCGCTGTCTCTCCGGGTGAACTTCTGGTCATTCCAGAACCAGAACGGCTGAACTCCCAGAAACTGCCTGCTGATCTCAAATAAGCCGTACACAAAGCCCAGCGTGTCGGCGGCAGTGAGCAGAAGCTCACTGTCATGCACCTGCAGACAAAAGCACTCCGGCTGCAAATCGCTGCCCTTAACAAGGCGGATGCTGCCGCCGGGCGTTCCGGTTTCGGAAAAGACGGCCTTCATGTCGCGCTGAACGGCGGAAAGTGCATACCGGATGGGTCTGGATTGCCCGCAGAAAATGATCTGACTGCTGCGATTGAGAATCATAAATGTCCCCCTCTTTTGAAAAAG
>CAVAUJ010000166.1:0-2080 GCA_963591995.1 Succinivibrio sp. | reverse complement strand
TTCTCCTCCGGCGTCTCCTTCCTTCCCTCCCGCAGGTACCACAGAACGCCCTTCAGAATACAATAAAGCGGCATGGAATCGTATTGCGCCGTGACGAATACCGGCAGGACCACCATCGAAGAGAGGAGGAAGAACACACCGCTCTCCATGGCCTCCCTTTTCCCCGCTCCCAGCTCCCCGGCGATCTCCCGCACCGCGTTGACCCCGGCAAGGGCCGCCGCCGTCGGCAGCAGCTTGTACCACAGGAGCACGCCGGGGGCGGTGAGGCCGACACCTGCCAGACGGTGCAGCAGCCATACCGGCAGGTTCCACACGGCGAATACGGCATACAATCCGATGTCATAGACCGCTCCCTCCGGTGCGATGCCGCTCGAAAGGCACAGCCCGTAGAATTGAAAGGGCTCGCCGCCAAAGATCGCATCCCATAAAAGTACGCTGAAGGGGCCCGTCACCGTCATGTCCGCATAGAACATGGTCACAAGGCAGAACAGCAGCCCGGCTCCCAGCGCCACCGCCTGGAGCGGTCGCAGAACGCCCCGCAGGATCTCCGGGAGCGCCCGCAGGTCCTGCAGGAAGCTGCCCGGAAGCTCTGCGATCCGGCGTCCGTCCTTCCTCTTTTGTCTCTTATCTGTTGTAGGTTCTGTTGTAGGCTTTGCTGCGTTTTTCATCAGGCTCCTCATCGGACGATGCATCCGATTCTCTTGCATCCTGTCATCTTCCGTGCTCTGTACCCACTCATCAGCTCTATTCCGTGGCTTCGTAGAAATAGCCCTCCTCCAGATACCGCATCCGGTAATCCTCCGTCACCTTCGGATGGAAGCTCAGGAACAGTACATAGAGATACCACGCAAGGAGAAGGGCAGCCACCAGGAACATGCCCCCGCGCAGCCAACTCTTTCTCTTCCGATTCTCCTGCCCCATATTCTGTGTGCCTTGCGATTCACGCATCTTCCTTCCCCTTTACACCAGCAATCCGTTTCCGTCCAGCCACATGCTCATGAGGACGCACTCTAGGAGGAACATCACGATCAGAATCGCCGTCCGCGCCCTGCGCCCGAGCCGCATGCAATAATCCGAAAAGGTCAGCTCGACCACCACGCAGGTGTGGAAATACCGCTGCAATGAGCCGAGTCCCCGCTGCTGCGGGATCACCCAGTTGAGCAATCCCCAGATCGTTTCATCACCGCGCCGGTTGGCGAGGATCAGGGCCAGCACCAGAAGGAGTCCGATCAGATAGGCATACACCCACAGCTGCCCCGCATACAGGCGGAACACCCGCAGCCACACCTGGATCATGCCGGGCCTGGTATCCAGCATGAAGGCCTTCTGGATGTGCACAAAGGCGAGCCCGTCTCCCGTCCGGCGGTACAGATAGTACATATAGGCGAACAGCCCGGACGGCACCAGCATCGTGCCCAGCACCAGCCGTTCATTCGAAAAGGAAGTGCGGAGGAATCCGATGACATCAAGCCGTTCCCCGTTCTCCCGCCGCTGCCTTCTCCAGACATGCAGCTCGTGCAGGATCACGACGAAGACGAAAAAGACGCCCGTGTTCCTCGTTGCGCTCATCAATGCGCCGCAGATACCCATCCGAAGGTATCTCCCCTCCTTCAGATAACACCAGCACATTGTCAGGAACATGAGGTACATGGCCTCGGTGTACAGAATCGAGTCATAGAAGCCGCAGGCGCCGTAGGTCATGAGCGCGATGTAAAAATAAGCCTCCTCTTCATCCTCCCTCGTCAGCATGATGTACCGATAGGAATAAAGGCACGCAATTCCGTAGCAGACATTGCTCACCAGGAAACCGGCCAGATCCAGATTCCCGCCCGTCAGGGCAGCGACTGCCTTTGCCGTCAGCGGATACAGCGGGAAGAACGGCCAGCTCGCGGTTGCCGTTGCAGAGGAAGGATAGCCCTCTGTCGCAATGCGGCGGTACCACTCGGCATCCCAAAGGTCCGCATGGGAAAGGAAGCTCTGAAAGGACCAGCTGCCGAATTTCACGCTGCAGATTACATAGAACACCGCCCGCGTGATCAGAATGGACACCAGAATAAACCCTATGCATTTGTATCGGTTC
>CAVAUJ010000165.1:0-2085 GCA_963591995.1 Succinivibrio sp. | reverse complement strand
GCGAAAACTCTGTCTCCAGTGCAAACAGTCTGTTGCAGAAATCGAGTCCGACTTGCGCCGGAGAGCGGCTGCGCAGCTCTTTGGGAAAGCTTTTCAGCGTATCCGTAAATTTTCGCCGCATATGCGCCCAGCAGCCAACGCTGCATACCGTTTCGGGCAGACTGCAATGATATGCCTCATACCCATCCGTATGCAAATATCCCGAAAAGCCCTCCAGGAACCGGCTTGCGCAGACGCCAGCTCTGCTCGGCTGGTAATCATAAAGTACAACAGGCCGCAGAGCATTGCCGGATGTCCGATAGAGCCATACATAGCTGCGCTGCCGTGCCTGCCGCTCCGGCTCCCGCAGCACCATGAGCGTCGTCTCATCCGCATGCAGGATCTCGTTTGCAAGAAGCTCCTTGTGCAGCGCGTGATATACCGGCAGGAGCCAGCGTTCTCCGGCGGTAAGAACCCAGTTGGACATGGTCTGCCGGGAAACGGGCAGACCAAGCCTGTGCAGCTCCTGCTCCTGCCTGTAAAGCGGGAGCGCAAGCACATATTTGCTGTTCATGATCTGCGCCAGCAGGCTGGCCGATACGATCCCGCTGCCCGGCAGAAGCGCCGGCGGAACGGTGCTTTTCTTCATGGGAACACTGGTTTCCGCTCTTTCGCACTGACGGCAGCTGTACGCTGTCTGGATATGCTCTGTGAGCTTGTACTGTGCGGGGATATATGTCAATTCCCGCCGCAGAACGCTGTGTCCGCAGGCGTGCAGCTCTCCGCCGCATTGCGGGCAGCGGCGCTGCTCCTGCGGCAGTTCGTGCAGGATCTGTTCCACCGGAAGACCGGAAAAATCCGCTTCCCGCTTTCCGCAGCGCTTTTTCCTCCGGCAGAGAACGGATGCTTCTGAAGGAGTTTCCCGCACCGTTTCGTGTGAAGAAGCTTCAAACAGACAAAGCTGCTCCTGCAGCTCCACGGTTCTCTCGCTGGAGCGTCCGTAGACGCGGCCGTTCAGCCGCCGAAGCTGCTGCGTCAGCCAGTCGATCTGCCGGTGCAGCGCTTCGATCTCCCGATCCTTTTTATGCAGTAAATTCCGCCATTGCGCGGCCTCATTCATATCTCTTTTCATGTTTAAATTATACCATAAAACCGCAGAAAACGCAATGTTTTCTGCGGTTTTGCACCTATTTTCTATCTTTTATTGGGACGATGGATCTGCTTAGAAGATACTGAAATTCCCGTTCCGTAATCTCAACGATCTCGCCCTCCGGCGCATCCGGCCACGGATAGGTTCCGCTCTGCGCACGCCGCTTTCCCTGGCAGAAGCTCTGACCATCCCAGTGCAGATATTTGAGCATCGTTCCGCTTTGATCCCGAAATACATAGATGCTCCCGTCGTATGGATTGAAGCGGAGCCGATACCGAATGATCGCGGTCAGGCTGTCAATCCCTGCGTACATGCTGGTCTCTCCGCATACAAGCCTGACGCGCTTGCTGTCACGATCCAGCTCTGCTTCTCGCGCTGCCTGCCTGATATGCTCTGTCCAGCTTTCCGGTTCTGTATGCTGAATCCTTCGGATGCCTCTGCGAAAATTCTTTGGCGCGGTCTGTGCGGCACTGGCACAGTTCCGGCAGCAATACTGGCGTTCTTCCCCTGCATAGATTGAAAATTCTTCCCCGCACCACGCGCATATCTGCTGACGGTGTGTTTCTTCCATGGCTCTGAGATAGCAGGCACGGCTGCAATACTTTTTCTGATCCGCGCGCAGCGCCTGCCCGCAGCATTCGCACCACAGGGGCTTTTCCTCCAGGGATGGATTTGCTTTCCGGTAATCTGTCCACCACTGGATACGGCAAGCGTCGCCGCAGAAGCGGCGCTGTGTGCCGGGACCCCATTCCGGCTGAAAGTCTTTTCCGCAATTCGGGCAGATCTGAATGGGCGGTTGATAATTCGCCTGCTGCTTTTCCTTCCATTTCTTATAATGGTACAGCTGCCGGCAGTGTTTTCCACAAAACCGCCGCCAGCGCCCGACTTCGCCGCTCTGCTCGATTGGTGTTCCGCATTCCGGGCATTCGTTGACCGGCGTGTCTGTGTAATACCGT
>CAVAUJ010000164.1:0-2146 GCA_963591995.1 Succinivibrio sp. | reverse complement strand
AAGCTTTGCCCTCCTTGGAGGGAATCAAAGACCAGCTATAAAAAGTCAATAGGGAGAATCGAAAAAAGCAGGAAAAATATTTGGCAAGAGCTTCGACTCAAAAGGGCAGCACAAAAGCCCCTGGCGAAAGCCAAGGGTGAATCGGGATTATAAAAGTCAGGGCTTGAGGATCACAACAGCTCTGTCGTAGCAGGACCAGTCCAGCTTCTGTCCGCAGCGGTCACAGAAACGCTGGTATTCTCTGTCGAAGGTCTGTTTGCAGCGAGGGCATACAGGATAGCAGTCCAGTTGGCGAAAGAGATATGTCTCGCTGACCGGCATGGCCCGCCTGTATGCTTTGGCAGATGTACGGCTCATACAGTAGTAACACCTGCCGTTTCCGGAACGCAGAAGGGATTTCTGAAATCTACTCCCAGCACGTTCGCTATATGATAGAGTTCATCAATAGTTGGGTTCGCAGTTCCGTGCTCGATCCGGCGCAGATATGCAACGCTCATGTCGCACTCAAGCGTGAGATATTCCTGTGAACAGCCTCTGTGTGTCCGGATGTCAACTATAGCTTTGCCAATATCTTCATGGATAGACACAAAATACCACCTCGGCAAAACCATAGGAGATATCTTGTGACGTTACCAGACTGTATAGAGGCGGTCAAAGAGTCCTTTCAGGCGGCGTTGGCTGCCATGGACGATCCTCTTTCAGAATGGCATATATGATGTTGCAGAGCTTGCGTGAGACCGCACCTAAAGCGACCAGATGATGCTTCCCTCTGGCACGCAGAGACTGGTAGTATTCCGAAAGCATCGGGTCGCAGAATGCTGCCCGTGTGGCAGCCAGCCATATCGCTCTGCGAAGATACGGAGAGCCTCGCTTGGATATTTTCTGCCGTGTACCTATGAACTCACCGGACTGGGCAACTCTTACATCAAGTCCGGCAAAGGCTACGAGCTTATTCGGCGCATCAAAGCGTTCAATATCTCCGATCTCGCTGAGGATCGCTGCGCCAAGCGTGTCCCCTATTCCGGGAATGGTAGTAATGTAGCTGCCAGTCTGCTTCAGCATCTGTGAAAGCTGTTCTTCCAACTCGGATATCTGGCCTTCAAGAAACTCAAGCTGCTCTATGAGCTGCCTGATCTGGAAAGCAAATGCGTCCTTTGCAAAGCTTACTCCGAAGGTGGTCGAAGCCGCAGATTTAAGCTGCTCCGCTTTCTCTCTCCCGAATCTTCCGCGACTGGCTTTTTCAAGGAGCTTCGTGAGTCTGCCAGTAGGTACAGACAGCAGATCATCCGGAGTGGGGTACTTCAGCAGGAGTTCTTTTGATGTTGCTCCGAAGATATCCGAGAAAAGCTTGTCATACTCCGGAAACACCTGATCCAACAGAGCAATGACCCGTCGCTTACAGTCCCCGCAGACATCGACGAGCGCAAGCCGGTAACGTGAGAGCTGCCTCATGGCGACGATCACTTCGTCGGAAAGCCTCGTTGCGGAGAACTGGCCAAAGCGCATTATCTGAGCGATTATGAAGCTGTCCTTTCGGTCATTCTTGGTCTGACGTATGTACATTTTCCGAAACGCCTCGGACTGGATCGGGTTTATGACATTGACGTCGTAGCCCTGTTCGGTGAGAAAGCCGTACACACTCAGCCAGTAATGGCCGGTTGCTTCCATTCCGATGACAACATCTGTGGAAACTATGCCGAATTTCTCAAACAGAGCAAGCAGCTTCTCGCAGCCCTCCTTGGAATTTTCAAAGGAGATACTGTTCTGCAAAGCGTTTCCGCTTTCGTCTATGACAGTGCTTTCGTGCTTGTACTTTGCTATGTCTATCCCACAATAGTACATGGTGCGGCTCCTTTCATTTTTCAGGCAGAGCTTCCTCACACTTCTTTGCAGGACACAACCTCGTTAGACATACAGCACTTACCTGCTATCCAGCTCATTCGCATCAACCTGCAAAGACAGAGGCGCTACTCTTTGATACGAAGCTTATCTTCAGGGGAACCGTCTGCGCCCTCTGCCTACTGGCCCTATTATCTCATCTGGCTGATGAAACAACAAGTAGGTTCGCGGACTTTTGTCCGCAACACCGTGACTTCATTATACGAGGGGAACCGCGCACGGTTCCTCTTTGGCGGTTCAAGGGTGG
>CAVAUJ010000163.1:0-2161 GCA_963591995.1 Succinivibrio sp. | reverse complement strand
TATTTTCAGCCGTGCACTTACAATTTCAAACGTGCATTTAGATTTTCAACTAACCAATTCGTCCGCAAGCGGCCGATTCATGCTGAAATCGACATAAATCGTATCTGTTTAGCAGCCACATCTCGGTTTTGATACTCGAAAGTGACCGGTGCTAAACAGATATCATAATTCTATATGAATTTAGACACACATTAAACACAATTGACAACTATACTTTCTTTCAATGAAAGGCGAAGTTATTGTACGGAGGTCGCCGCGACGACCGATGTAGGTACAACAGAGACAATATCTGCCCGGCAACTATCCCGGGGTTATGGACAATCCCGGTGCGGTCAGGCAGTGAATACATTCTCAAATGAGGAGGTACAGATCATGGCAGAAGAATATAACAACGGCAGCAACGGAAGTAATTATCAGTACAACGATCCGTCCGGCTATCAGACAAGCGGCAGCGGAAACGGCGGCTGGCAGCATACGGACAGCAGCGGAAACAGTGGAAACGGAAACGGCGGAAAGAAGAACGGCGGCGGCAAGGTCGTGCTGGCCGTTGTTCTGGCGGCAGCGGTCGGCGTGGCCGGCGGGTTCGGTGTGAGCCGCGCAGTCGGTACAGCATCAAACGGCGCAGGCGGGGAAGAGCAGACGGCAAAGGCCTCGGAGGAGGAAAGCCGGACGACCGGGCAGACGTCGGAGGATGCGGCAGCGGAGCAGTCGGACAAGGAGACCAAGGCAGGAGATTCTCTTCAGACAACAAAGACCTCTGCCGTGGTGACCGATGTCACGGAGGTAGTGGAGAATGTGATGCCTTCGGTCGTGTCGGTTTACAACAATTACACAGAGACCTCACAGGATTTCTTCGGTCAGACCTACGCATCGGAGGCAACGGCCACGGGAACCGGCTTCATCATTGCAGAGGATACCGACAACAACGAATTGCTGATCGCAACCAACAACCACGTGGTGGAGAACGCGGACAGTCTGGAGATTCTCTTCATCGATGAGTCCACGGCGGAAGCGAACATCAAGGGGACGGATGCCAGCAATGACCTGGCGGTGATCGCCGTCAACCTGGACGACATCAGTGAGGATACACGGGATCAGATCAAGGTGGCAACGCTGGGAGATTCCGATGAGCTCAAGATCGGCGAGCCGGTGGTCGCCATCGGCAACGCGCTGGGCTACGGTCAGTCGGTGACGACGGGCGTTGTCAGTGCCTTGAATCGCGAGATCAGTCTCTCCTCGATTTCCGGCACCTTCATCCAGACGGACGCGGCCATCAATCCCGGAAACTCCGGCGGCCCTCTGGTGGACCTCAACGGCAATGTCATCGGCATCAATTCCAGTAAGATCGGCGGCAATACGGTGGACGGCATGGGCTTTGCCATTCCGATCTCCAACGCGGTGCCTGTCATTCAGGACCTGATGAACCAGAAGACGAAGACAACCGTGGACGAGGCGGATCGCGGATACCTTGGCATCAGCGGCGTGAGCGTCACCAGTCAGGTGGCCAGCGCCTACGGCATGCCGCAGGGCGTCTACGTGGCACAGATCATTGACGGCGGTGCAGCAGCAGATTCGGATCTGCAGAAGGGCGATGTCATCACGGCAATCGAAGGCAGCACCGTTGCCGATATGGAGGCCCTGCAGAAGCAGCTGACCTACTATTCAGCCGGTGAGAGTGTGAAGCTCACCGTACAGCGGCAGAACGGCTCCGGCGAGTACAGTGAGGAGAATGTTACTGTGACGCTGGGTGACAAGTCCGCCATCAACAGCTATGAAAATGGTCAGCAGTCGCAGGAGAGCGGCCGCAGCTACGGATACAGCAACGGACAAAGCAGCAAGGACAATAACAAGGAGGATTCGGCAGACAACGGCTCTGCGGACACAGACAAGAATAAGGACAGCAGTCAGAGCAACGACCGGAAGAGCGAAGGGGACAGCGAGAAGAGCAGCGATGGGAACGAAAGCCCTTATTACCGCTTCTTCGATGACATCTTCGGCAACAACTGACAGCATCGCCGAATCCGATAGAGACCGGCGGAGAATTCTTCACCGGTATTCCATGGGAAACCCGCACCACCTGTACACAGCAGGCGGTGCGGGCTTTTTGTGCGCCTGGCGGCGCACGTTTCTAACGGGTGAAAGTCCCGAATCCGCCCGACAG
>CAVAUJ010000162.1:0-2212 GCA_963591995.1 Succinivibrio sp. | reverse complement strand
TTCGCAATCTGGAGGTCGCGGGTTCGATCCCCGTCGTCTCCATCAGGTCAGAAAGCCTTTGTTTGGAAGGTTTTCTGACCTTTCTTTTTGTCTGAAGCGGATTGAAAAGAGAGATAACGACCTTTTATTACCGGAAATAGACGTAGAACCATTGGCATTACGTAAATTATGAAATAAACTTATTGAGTAAGGAGGTCGTTATGTACTATGCTTATCCTGCAGTCTTCTATCCGGAAGAGGATGGGAGATATAGTGTTATCTTTCCGGATCTGAACGATCTGGCAACGTATGGGGACAATTTGGCTGATGCGCTTGCAATGGCCCAGGAGGCTTGCGGACAGTATCTGTTCACGTCTCTCAAAGATGGTGAAAAACTTCCGTTGCCCACGCCCCTCAAGGATGTTACAAAGGATGAAAAGAATGCTTTTGTGAATCTGGTAGGGGGTGATTTGAAAAAATATGCGAAGATCTATGGCGATAGGACGCAATTCTTGCAAATATGCAGAAAGTAGAAAGGGCATGAACCTATGGGTGAAAAGAAATGGAGTATTGTGTGTGGTCTGCTTAGAATGGTAGTATCTGTTCTGACCATCGTGACCGTATTCTGCTATTTCAGAACAAAACACAACGATTAGAGCGCGGAGGAGCAGGGTGAAAGCTTTGCTCCTTTTGTTGTGGTGTGCCTGGCGGCGTACGTTTCTAACGGGTGAAAGTCCCCATACCGGAGAATGTCGAATGTGGGTGTGGTATCATTCTCATTGGATAGGAGACATCAAAAATGGAAAACGAAATTTTTGAAAAGATGCCGGTACCCAAGGCGTATTTCAAGGTTGCATTGCCGGTGGTGATCGGCATGGTAGTCAGTCTGATTTACAATCTGGCAGATACATGGTTCATTGCCGGAACGGGCAGCACCGAGTTGGTGGCCGGAGTATCCCTTTGTGCGCCGGTGTTCACACTGATGATCGCATTCAGTGATATTTTCGGACTGGGCGGAGCGAACCTCATTTCCCGCATGCTCGGCGGCGGGGAGAAAGAAAATGCCGCGCGTGTCAGTGCCTTCAGTATCTACGGAGCGATTGTGTTCGGCCTGGTTACCGCTGCTGTGATGCTGATTCTGAAGAGCCCCATTCTGGGACTTCTGGGGGCGAGTCCGAGTACGCTTCCCTATGCGTCAGCCTACTACACGTGGTTGGTACTGGGGGCGCCGATCATTATTTTGAATGTGGTTCCGGGAAATCTGCTGCGAACGGAGGGACTCTCCTCACAGGCAATGGTCTGTACCGTTATCGGGGCTGTGCTGAACATTGTGCTGGATCCGATTTTTATTTTTACATTCGGACTGGGAGCAGCCGGAGCAGCGATGGCAACGGTGCTCAGTAATCTGGTGTCGGATATCCTGCTTCTTCGTGCCATGAAAAAGTATGCGGTCAATCTCTCCATTCGACCGACAGATTGCAGAATAAATAAGTCGATGCTACAGAGCATTCTGTTCATCGGCATCCCGGCCTCCACCACCAACATGATGCAGTCACTGGCGGTTCTTCTGACCAATCGGTGCCTTGTGGATTACGGAACGGATAAGGTGGCGGCACTTGGCATTGCCATGAAGGTGAATATGGTGAGTGTGCTGATTCTGGTAGGCTTTGCCTTCGGTGCACAGGCGGCACTGGGATATTGCTACGGCGCGGGGAACCGGAAACGCCTGCAGGAATTTCTGCGGTTCGACATACAGGTTCTGGTGACGCTGGCTTTGTTATTCGTCGGGGTATCGTTCCTGCTTACCAAACAAATATTGGGTGTCTTTATGCAGGATCCCGCAGTCATTACGGCCGGCACATCGATCCTGCGCTGCCTGATGATCTCGGCGCCTGCGGTTGGAATCGTGCTGGCGATGACGACGCTGTTCCAGGCAGAAGGGAAGGCACTGCCGGCGTTGATTCTGTCGATCAGCCGTCAGGGAGTCGTGCTGATGATCTGTCTGTATGGTCTGCGGGCGATATTTGGATACGCCGGCATACTGGCAGCGCAGGCGGCTGCGGATGTGATTACTATGGGCATAGCGCTTGTCCTGAAACGACTCTATTCGCAGAGCTAGAGAGAAGAAAACGGCACACAGACCTTTTGTGAGGCGGAGAGTTGACGCGGATATATGCGTCACCCTCCGCCTTTTTGCGGTTGGAGCCGCTTCCGGTGGAGATTGCACCGCACC
>CAVAUJ010000161.1:0-2309 GCA_963591995.1 Succinivibrio sp. | reverse complement strand
GGGCGAAACTGGTAATTGGGGCTAAGTCGTAACAAGGTAGCCGTACCGGAAGGTGTGGCTGGAACACCTCCTTTTTGGAGTGAGATTCGACACGAGCTCGCGGTTCAAGTACAAGGATTTTGGAAAAGGATCCATATTTAATCTGCCAGTCTTTTAGTTTTATACGGCGCACGCGGCCGTAAAGGCGTGAGAGTTCATTGACAACATTGAGAGAGAATAAGAGGTAAAGATAGAAAAGAAAATCAGTTTGTAATTGTAGAAATTCGAGAGTTTTTTCGAGTTGCGAAATTAGGGACTGCAATTTCATAATAGGCAAAAACGAGACACGAAGAGTCGTCTAGTCAAGATGAGTAATTTTGATTAAGATGATGATTCACGAGAGAAAGAGGAGAAGGGCGAATGGAGGATGCCTAGGCTATCCGGAGGCGACGAAGGACGCGGTAAGCTGCGAAAATCTGCGGGGATCGGCAAACACGAATTGATCCGCAGGTGTCCGAATGGGGCAACCCGCCGGGCTGAAGGCCCGGCACCATCGAACGATGGAGCGAACGGGGGGAACTGAAACATCTCAGTACCCCCAGGAGAAGAAAGAAACATCGATGACCTGAGTAGAGGCGATCGAAAGGGTCAGAGCCTAAACCGTGCACCTTACGGGGTGTGCGGGGTTGTAGGAAATCCCAAAGGGGATCGACCAGGAACTGGAAGCGCATGGAAAGGCGCCGCGAAGAGTGTGACACGCACGTACAGGCAACGGGGTTGATACAGGGGATTCACCTGAGTAGGGCGGGGCACGAGGAATCCTGTCCGAATCTGCGGGGACCATCCCGCAAGGCTAAATACATCCGGAAGACCGATAGTGAACCAGTACCGTGAGGGAAAGGTGGGAAGCACCCCGAACAGGGGAGTGAAATAGAACCTGAAACCATTCGTCTACAAGCGGTCGGAGCCAGCGATGGCGACGGCGTGCCTTTTGCATAATGAGCCTACGAGTTGCTTCACACTGGCGAGGCTAAGGACTTGAGGTCCGGAGCCGGAGCGAGAGCGAGTCTGAAGAGGGCGCAGAGTCAGTGTGAGCAGACGCGAAACCTAGTGATCTACCCTTGTCCAGGGTGAAGGTGCCGTAACAGGCACTGGAGGCCCGAACCAGTTTCCGTTGAAAAGGGCTTGGATGAGATGAGGGTAGGAGTGAAAGGCCAATCAAACTGGGAGATAGCTCGTACTCCCCGAAATGTCTTTAGGGACAGCCTCGGTTGATGTCCGCGCGAGGTAGAGCTACTGATAGGAAGAGAGGGCTTCATCGCCTATCGATTCCTGACAAACTCCGAATGCGCGCGGTCGCCAGACCGGGAGTGAGTCGTCGGGTGCTAATATCCGTCGGCGAAAGGGTAAGAGCCCAGACCTCCGGCTAAGGCCCCCAAGCGCAGTTTAAGTTGAGACAGAACAAGGTGACACCGCAGAGACAGCTAGGATGTTAGCTTGGAAGCAGCTATTCATTCAAAGAGTGCGTAACAGCTCACTAGTCGAGCGGTGACGCGTGGATGATGAACGGGCATCAAGACTGCCGCCGAAGCCGAGGACACGTAGAGATACGTGTGGTAGGGGAGCATTGAGTGCAGCGGAGAAGGATAACCGGCGAGGTTATCTGGAGCGCACTGAAAAGAAAATGTAGGCATGAGTAACGATAAGGGGAATGGAAATTCCCCCGCCGACAACCCAAGGGTTCCTGAACAACGTTAAACGTATCAGGGTAAGCCGGGAGCTAAGCGAAAGCCGAGAGGCGCACGTGATGCACAAGCGGTAAAGATTCCGCTGCCTGCAGTGCAGTTGAAGTCGTGACCTGGAAGTGGTCCGGTCGCCGTCTGACGGAATAGACGGTTGAAGCGGGGTAGGCGTAAGCCGAGCCGCGACAGTACGGAGAGTCCTCGGACGATCCGATAGCACCGGAGAATCAGGCCAGCAAGAAAAGCGGCTTCAAGTCAAGCGTACTGCAGCCCGTACCGTAAACCGACACAGGTGGGTGAGGAGAGAATCCTAAGGCGCTCGAGTGAATCACAGCTAAGGAACTAGGCAAATTGACCCCGTAACTTCGGGATAAGGGGACCCCTCGTCGAGAGGGGCGCAGAGAAATGGTCCAGGCGACTGTTTACCAAAAACACATGGCTATGCGAAATCGTTAAGATGACGAATATGGCCTGACACCTGCCCGGTGCCGGAAGGTTAAGAGGGGGGGTCACCGCAAGGGAAGCCCTGAATCGAAGCCCCGGTAAACGGCGGCCGTAACTATAACGGTCCTAAGGTAGCGAAATTCC
>CAVAUJ010000160.1:0-2318 GCA_963591995.1 Succinivibrio sp. | reverse complement strand
TATATTATGAGAGAGGATAACTGTATTTTCTGCAAAATTGCAAATGGTGAGATCCCGTCCAGAACAATTTACGAAGATGAGAAATTCCGGGCAATTCTGGATCTTGGACCTGCCACGAAGGGACACGCACTGATCCTGCCGAAGGATCATTACGAGGATTTGTTCGCGATGCCGGAGGAGCTTGCGGCGGAGGCTGTGAAGCTGGCCAAAAGGCTGGCGGGGGTCCAGAAGGAGAAGCTGCATGCGGATGGTCTGAATCTGGTACAGAACAACGGCGCGGCAGCAGGACAGACGGTGCGGCATTTTCACATCCATCTGATTCCGAGATATGAGGGAGACGGACAGACGATCGGATGGCAACCGGGAGAGCCGAGCGAGGCAGAGCTGGATGAGACGCTGCGGGAAATCGTCGGGTGATGTGGGGTGATTGCCCATAACATGAAGGATGACGGAACAACAGCAGAAATGGGGAGAACCATGTCAAATATTCGCCGGATCGATGCAGCACAGATTACAGAGGCAATCAGGGAGATGTGCATTGCCGCCAATTACAGTCTCTCATCGGACATGCAGGAGAATCTGCACAGAGCGTGCCGTGAAGAGCAATCCGAGCTCGGGACGCGAATCCTGCGGCAGCTGGAGGAAAATCTGGTGATTGCGGAAGAAGAGCAGATTCCGATCTGCCAGGACACCGGAATGGCGGTTGTGTTCCTTGAGCTGGGACAGGATGTTCATGTGGAGGGTGAGAACCTTTCCGAGGCGGTCAACGAAGGCGTGCGCAGAGGATATATCGATGGATATCTGCGGAAATCGGTGGTGAGCGACCCGTTGCTGCGCGTGAATACCGGGGACAATACACCGGCAATCCTGCATACCGACATCGTACCGGGCGATAAGATCCGCATAACCGTGGCGCCAAAGGGTTTTGGAAGCGAGAACATGAGCCGCGTGTTCATGCTCAAGCCGGCGGACGGTGAAGAGGGGGTTGTGAATGCTGTTGTGCAGGCCGTTCGCGGGGCAGGACCGAATGCCTGTCCGCCAATGGTGGTCGGCGTGGGGATCGGCGGTGATTTTGAAGAGTGCGCATTGATGGCCAAGCGCGCATTGACGCTGAACACAACAGAGCATTCGGAGAAGGAACACCTTCGTGCATTGGAGGAAAGAATTCTCCGGGAAATCAATGCGTCCGGCCTCGGTCCGGCAGGACTTGGGGGCTCGAAGACGGCATTGAGCGTCCGCATACTGTCGTATCCGACACACATTGCGGGACTGCCGGTCGGTGTCAATATATGTTGTCATGTCAATCGGCATGTAACAAGGACGCTGTAGGAGACGTATGATATGGAAAGACACATGACCGTTCCGTTCAATAAAGAAGAAGCTGCCTTGCTGAAGGCGGGGGACATGGTTTATCTGACGGGCACCGTGTATACGGCGCGGGATGCGGCGCACAAACGGATGGATGAATCGCTGGAAAGAGGAGAAGCGCTGCCGATTGCCGTGGAGGGAAATGTAATCTACTACATGGGTCCTTCTCCGGCAAGGGAAGGGCGCGCTATCGGCTCGGCGGGTCCTACGACAGCGAGCCGCATGGATAAATACACGCCGCGGCTTCTGGATCTGGGCCTTCTCGGAATGATCGGAAAAGGAAAGCGGTCGGATGCGGTGCAGAAAGCAATCGTGCGGAACGGCGCGGTTTATCTGGCGGCCATCGGCGGAGCTGGGGCACTTTTGTCGAAATGTATTGTGGCGTCCGAGGTCATTGCATACGAAGATCTCGGAACAGAAGCAATCCGAAAGCTGACCGTGAAGGATTTTCCTGCGATTGTTGTCATTGATTCCACAGGAAGAAACCTGTACGAGGAGACGCTTGCGGCGAATGCTGCGGAAAGGGAGAAGTGAGGCTGCACAGGTGCGGCAATCCCGGTGTGGTTTCGACGGTATATGCTGTATATGTCTGCATATGTTGAGATACGGGGGAAGACGGCCACTATATCTTGCGATTGACTTCCGGTGGACAGAACGGTATAATTTAGAACGTTCTCTCAAAAGGAGCAACTTTCTGTGAGAGAAGACCGAAGTCCTGCACGGCGGGAATTCGGTTGGACAATCTGATTATGAAGTAAGAGATCAGGCTTTGGAGAAATACTCAAGAGGCTGAAGAGGCGCCCCTGCTAAGGGTGTAGGTCGGTTAACACCGGCGCGCGGGTTCAAATCCCGCTTTCTCCGTTTTGCAATCGGTTTTGAATAGTAGTGAAGATTCGAAAAATTCAAATTTTCACTTTTTTGAAAAAACTACTTGCAAAAAGAAAACAGTG
>CAVAUJ010000159.1:0-2376 GCA_963591995.1 Succinivibrio sp. | reverse complement strand
AAATCCTCAGCGGTCCGGCTCCTGCATTCCCCTGCGAAGCTTGTCTTCACCGTAGCGGCTCCGGACCTGCTGCAGCATCTGATCCAGCCGGGCCCTCTTCTGCGCCTCCCGCCGGCTTCTTGCCTGCTCCTCTTCCTTCCTGCGCGCTTCCCGGTCCTCCTGCTCTTTCTCCGCAAGGAAGCTCTCCATATCCATCTGCCGGTATTCCCCGCGATCCAGCGTGCTCACGCCAACGCCGATCAGCCGCACGCCGGCCCCGCGGTCGAAAATCCCGTCCCGCTCATAAAGAAGCCCCTGCAGCAGCTCCCGGGCCGTCCTGCAGATCAGTGCCCCGTCGTTGGTCGAAGCAGAAAGCCGCCGCTGCCTGGAATGTCTGTGAAAATCGTTGGTTTTCACGCTGACCGTAATCGTGCTGCCGTATACCCCGTCCCGCTGCAGCCGGCCCGCCACCTTCTCCGAGAGCTCCTTCAGCAAGGGCAGCGCCAGCCTCTGATAGTTTTGCATTGTCACGTCCTCTGCCGTTGTCACCTCGTTGGAATAGCTCCTGGCCTCTTCACGCTGTGCCTCTATGACATCGCTTCCGAGTCCACGGCCGGCGCGGCAGATGTATGCTCCGCCCTTTTCCCCCAGCAGGGCCTGCAGATAATCCGGATCCGCCGCCGCGGCATCCCCTATGGTTACGATCCCGACGCCGGTCAGACGCGCCGCCGTTTTCCTGCCGCACCCGTAAAGCTCTCCGATCGGAAGCGGCCACATTTTCTCCGGCACCTCCTCCGGCCAGAGGGTATGGGTCCGGTCTGGCTTTGCAAAATCACTGGCCATCTTGGCGAGCAGCTTGTTCGTTGAGATTCCTACGTTCACCGTGAAGAGGAGACGGCGGCGAATCTCCTCGCGGAGGGCATCGGCCATACGAATCGCTTCCCTGCGAAGTGCTGTCCTCTCCTCTTCCCCGGACCTACGCTGCCCCACAGCTCCTGCGGCCGCGGCACGCTCCCGCAGCTCCCTTGTCACATCCAGATAGGCTTCATCCACCGAGGCCTGCCGGACAAGCTCGGCATATGTGTGAAGGATCTCCAGAAACGCACCGGAATATGCGCGGTACGTCTCCCAATCCGATGAAACCACCACCAGTCCCGGGCACTTCTGCAGCGCCTTCACCACCGGCTCTCCTGTGACAATCCCGTATCGCTTCGCGGGAATGGATTTGGCCGTAATGATGCCGTGCCGGGTCTCCACATCACCTCCCACCGCAGAGGGGATCGTCCGCAGATCCACGCAGGAGGGATCCTCCCGCAGCCGCTTCACCGCAGACCACGAGAGAAAGGCGCTGTTCACATCCACATGAAAGATGATTCGTTCCTGACACATACGCAAGGCTCCGCATGCAAAGACATCCATGGCAGGGAATGCCCTGTCATGGATGCCCGTTTGTCTCTCTGCCGTTTTATTGCTTCTTAGTACATCGTTTTAGTACATCGTTTTCGTACATCGTTGGCCGGTTATGCAAAAATCGATGTACCTCAGAGGCTGTCTGCAATGTCGATGTTCTCACCGACCAGTCCGACCCAGGCGCCGTCTGCCGCCTCGGCTGCCTCGGGATGCGCAATCAGCCACTTGTTGGTCATGCGCAGCAGCCGGTCCTCGCCGCAGGTGTCCGCCGTCTCGCAGGTCCCCACATTGGTTCCCTTCGGGAGCGCCACCAGGACCTTGAAGCCCTTGGCCGGATCCGTATGACAGGGGGCATAATGCAGCGACGTAGCGTATACCTCCACCAGAACGCCGGCCGGCACACGGAAGGCCTTCACCGTAGCGGTGTCCAGCTTCCGGTCCGCTGTGATGTCGCACTCTCTGCCAAGGAGCAGAATGAAATCCTCCGTTCCAAGGTTGAATTCGCTGCTGCGATGATACTCCAGACAGTTGAGCCTGGTATTGTGTCCGTTGCACCAGCCGAACTGCACCGGCAGTCCGCCGAACAGGGTCGGCGCCAGCTTCCCGCTGGCTTCCATCTCCTGCAGTGCAGGCTCCTCCGCCACGTAGTCGGTTCCCTCCGGCAGAGGCGTACGCTCCTGCAATGCCTCTGCAATGGGTGCCGCCAGTTCGCTCTCCACAACTCTTCCGTATTCCGCAAACTCCGGATCCGTCACCTGATAAATCTTCATCGAATGCCTCCTTATCCCAATCCTTCCAGTCCGTTCTTCACCGTTCTCCGCAGCGGTTTCCGTCTCGGGGAAGTGCGGAATCCATCCGCGTTTTTCATCCCTTCACCGCGCCCGCTGTCAGACCGTCTACGATCTGGTTACTGAAACAACAATATACCACGACCGTCGGAATGATGGCCAGAACAATGGCCGCGAACATCTGGGAATAATTGGTGTT
>CAVAUJ010000158.1:0-2398 GCA_963591995.1 Succinivibrio sp. | reverse complement strand
GTTATTTATAAATCGATGTACCAGCTCGCTGGCCCGGGCCACCTCGCTGGATTTCTGCCGGCGCTCCTCACTGTAGGGTGCCGTGAGGCGAAAGGAGAGTCGACCCTTTCGGATCTCGAACTCCATGCAGCCCGTCTCCGGGTCCGCATCAAGCTGCCGGCATTCCTCAACGTACTGTGCGGCATAGGCCTTCAGGCGATTTTTCAGGTCGCTGTTGTAGGTGCGCACCAGAATCGTGTCGTCCGCCTCGTTGAAGGTGATGTCCGTGACCTTGTCCTTTTTCTTCACTCCCGTCCGCATCTCTCCTCCTTTTGCATGCAAGAGGCTCATCCGCCGTCCGTTGCGGCTTCACTTTTCTTCCGTCCGGTCGCAGAACACGGCCACCCTCGTCTTGCCGCCTTTGGTACAGGTGTAGAGGACCAGGTCGTGCCCGCTCTCCCGCACGGCATCCACCTCGTCCGGCTGCAGGATGGTCACCTTTGCGACGGTATACCGCGTCACGCCGCCGTCCATGTCGGTGAAAAGAACCGCCGCGCCTTCGGTGAGCTCCTTCAGCCGCCCGAAATGGCTGTCATAGTTGTGCGCCGCGATCACCAGATCGTCGCCGTCCACAGAGCCGAACTGCCGGCAGGGTGCGAGCTGCAGCTGCTGGTAGCTCCAGTCCGCCATCACCGGAAGCTTCCGGTCGATGGCGGGGATCTCCACGCAGCCAATGTACGCATAGCCGTCCAGCATGACGACCGTCATGCCATCCTCTTCGTCCGTCTCCTGCTCTCCGGCAGGCTCCGCAGCTTCCATGGATGCCTCGATTCTCTCCACGAGATCCTCCGAGGCTGCTCCTGCCCTTTCGTCCTCCTGCCGGTTGTGCCATAAAAGAATCATCGCGGCCAGGATCAAAGCTGTCCCCGCCGCGATGATGATCAATCCCAGTTTCCTGCCCATGCTGTCTGTTTCGTCTGTTCTGTATGTTGTGTATGTTTTATCTCTTTCAGCGACCCGTTCCGCGATCCGATCTGCGCCGCACCAGCACCACGCCCGCGGCGAGCAGGACAATGCCGGCTCCGCCCAGCAACCAGACCGGCCAGTTCAGCTGTCCAGTCTGGATCAGCTTCACAACGTTTTCCGGGGTCGGTGCGGTCTGCACCCGCGTGTTCGTGATCGTCATCACCTTGCCGTCCCACGCATAGGAGGGTACATAGCCGTAGGGAATGCAGGCCTCCATCACGAGCCAGTTGCCTGTGGCATCCAGATTCTTCCATGTGTAGGTCCAGTTGTTGTCCGCATTCAGATAGACCTGTGCGTACAACACCTCGCCATTATAAAGAGAGGCAACCACCGCGCCGGGATGGGTGGTCAGCAGCTCGCTCCCCCAGACCTTCTTTGCCGTGACCTCCACGGTCTTCCTGGCCGTCGTTGTCGTTGTGGGTGTCGCAGGCTCCTCCGGCGTGCCGCCCGGATTGTGCGGCTCTTCCTTTTTGGTATTGGTGATGACCACCTCATTGCCGGTCGTCCGATAGCTCACGGTATAGCCGGACGGAACCGAAGCCTCCTCCACGGTCCAGGTATTGCCCTCCACCAGACGATCAAAGGTATAGGCCCAGCCGTTGGCAGCGCTCAGCTCCGCACTCCTCTCCACCGCGCCGTTTTTCAAAAGGTTGACCGTCACCTTCTCGTTCGCGTGGCTGTTGTTTCCGTCGGACCAGACCTTCCGCACGCAAAGCTGGCTTTCCTGATAAGCCTCCACGTGGAAAATCCAGTCGACCTTGCCGAGGCAGCTCGCGAAGGTATTGTCCATTTCAGGCGGAACCTTCAGCGTCACCACCAGGGTTGCCGTGTCACCGTGGCGGAAGGTGCCAAGGAGCTTTTCGGTCCCCAGCCGGTCACCGTCTGCAAACTGACTGGCCTGTCCCTCGAAAATCCTTTCCCCGGTTTCCTTGTTCGTGACGGTCATGGCCAGCTGCTCCAGAAATTCCTTCTGCAGCACCGAAGCCTCTGCCTGCGCGGAATCGATCTTTGCATTCTCGTTTTCTTCCGGAAGCTCCGCCCGCATGTAAAGGTTGATGAAGCCGCAGTCCGTCGCGGCATTGGTGAAGGTGATCTCCTCCGTCAGCTCATCTCCCGGCATGACACTCTTGAAATTGAACATGTCATTGGGCGAATAATCGCTGCCCGGCCTGAACTCCATCCCGCTCTCCTGTCCCTTATAGGTGAAGGATGCGGAGGCAACCGTCTTCCCGGCATTTGCCTTGTCCGCCCCGGTATCCGTAACCGCTCCCGCACGGGCATAGGTGCTCTGGCCTGCCGCCATCACCAGCAGCAGTGCCAGCGAGAGAATGGCTTTCATTATCTTCTTCATGCTCTCATCCTCCCCTTATTCCTGCCCTGTGTACGCTGTCAC
>CAVAUJ010000157.1:0-2431 GCA_963591995.1 Succinivibrio sp. | reverse complement strand
GAACCGCCAAGAGCGTCGGAATCAGTACCATCTGCACCAGCTTGTCGCCCTTTTTGAACACGTAATCTTCGTGTGACGTATTCCACATCCGTACCTTAACAGTGCTACGGAAACCGCTGTCTATTACGCCTCCCATGCAGATGATTCCATGATTTACCATCAATCCGGACTTACTCTCCATCTTGCCGTAGTACCCGATCGGAATCTCCACACTCACTCCCAGATCCACTACGGCCTGTTCACCGGCCCGGAGGACCAACCTCTCCGGTATCCGCATGTCGATACCAGCGTCATCAAAGTGTGCCCGTTTAATCTCGAATGCTTCATCTTTCCGCGTGTATTTCATCGCTCCTCCTTACAACGCATTATCAAATGCTTCCGTCCCTCTCGGCTCCCTGTGCTGCACCTCGCCATTGCAGACCAGCACAATGGGATGATCGACCTTTGCGCAGATTGCCTTGGCCAGCCTGTGGATCTCGTATACCGTCTGTCTCTTATCCTTTTCCATGGTCATTCCACCTCTCGCAACAATTGTCCGCCCACGTCTCGCCGACCTTGTCGCTGTCGAGGTTGGTGCAGACCAACATGTCGCCGCCCAATGCGCAGTGTACGCAGTCCCAGCAGCGCGGCTTGTACGGCTCCGGCAGCTCCATCCAAGCCGTTACCTCTCCGTCCGCATATGCGACGTGCTCCGGATCTTCCGCGTCAAGCCACCCGCTGAATTCTGCGTGCCCCGTCATTGGGTTGATAAACTCTCCGTAGTAGGCCACCACCGGCCTGTTAATGTCTCTGACAGACACAAGGACATCTCGATCATCATCCGGCAGCTCCCTTGTAACCGGTATCCATTCACTCATTGCTCAGCCTCCTCTCCCATCCGGCCGATGCGGTCATCATAGATTTCCAGTATCCTCAGACTCTCCGCGAACGTCCTCCCGGCGCACTTCAGCCACCAGCCGTCGTAGATGGACACAACGCAGCCATCTTTACGCTCCTCGACTCTCGCCACCTTATCCATCGGGACGAGTGAGCCGCTCATCAGCGCAACGTATACGATCTTTGTCGTCATCTCTTATCCTCCATGTACGGCTCCGGTAGCTCCATCCAAGCCTCTACGACATCCCACCGCGAAAAATCGTCTGACTCCCAGTTCCCATACTGGTCGCACCAAGCGAGCAGTATAGTACGGTCTTTATAGCGTCGATTTGTGACCGTAACGAGATAATTGCCTTTAGTCTCCGGATACGGCCTGTCCTTTGTAACTGGTATCCACTCGCCCATGTCAACCCTCCTTCGCCACCTCCAGCTCCTCTTCCCGCATCGCCTTGATGTCCTCGGCCAGGTCCTGCAACCACCGCGACCGGTCCACCGCGATGAAGCTCTTGCCCTCGATGCACACGTGATTGCGGGCGCAGATAACCTCTGCCACCCTCTCGTCCCCGAGCACGTCCGCCATTATCTCGTTGTCCTGCGGCAGCTTCTTCAGCTGCTTAATCAATTCTTTTACCGTCATCCTCGTCCTCCATTCTGCCCATGACCTCTATCCACAGGCCCTTCTCGCCGTCCTTTTCATACATGATGTCAGCGTCCCACCCGTCATACATCACGGCCATCATGACATCGGCGGCCTCCTCTTTATCCGTGCACCTGATCGTGTCTCCCGGCTTTACCGTCATTGCAGCCTCCTATTGTTCGAAATCACCGTTGTATGTTATCTCCCTCTTAGCCTGTCCTCCGAGGTAGGCGTAGACCACATAGCTCGCGCTCTTTACTGCCTCTTCTGCGCTCGCGCCGGTTTTCTCATTCATTGAAAGCAACGCCGCGTAAAGGGCTACCACATTCCGGGCCTTCTCGTCGGCAACGTCGCCGTAATTCTCTTTGGCTTCCGCCAGCCCACTGAGTGTGCTAGATATATTCCTCAGCTGCGTCATCTCTTCGAAATGCTTCCTCTGCAGCTCAATCACCATCGACCGCATTTCGGACACTTGCCGCTTCGCCTCCGCGATAAGCGCCTTCCCGTCGTCACGCATGAAAACCTCGGCGCAGGTTTCCGCGGTAACGCTGCCTGCCTGTTGCTTGCTAAGACCAGCCGCCATCAACAATTTTATAAGGTCATCACTCATCCTTTTTCTCCTTCTCGTACATTCTGCAGCTGCTCACCTCGTGATGGATGTACCCGCCGCCGTATATTCTCTTCTCCTCCCACGGCTCCAGAAATACCAGATTGCCTCCATGTCCGCAGATGCCGTACCGCACGCCAGCTCCGTAGAATCCCTTTTTCATGACACCCTGCGGCTTGCAATGCGGGCATTCCGCACAGGTGATCCATTCCTTCTGCGTCATCTCTCCGTCTCCTCCACAATGTTAATTCCAACCTCTTCCCGGCACGCCTTGACCAGCTGCGCCGGTTTCCACCGGTACTCCGCCTCGA
>CAVAUJ010000156.1:0-2444 GCA_963591995.1 Succinivibrio sp. | reverse complement strand
GATGAGGTTCACAAGGCGGGAGCCGCCAGCTACCGGAAGATCATGCAATATTTCCGGCCGCAGCTCTGGCTGGGCATGACGGCGACGCCGGAGCGCACGGACGGCTACGACATCTATCAATTGTTCGATCATAACATTGCCTACGAGATCCGCCTGCAGCAGGCACTGGAGGAGAATCTTCTGTGTCCGTTCCATTATTTCGGCATCACGGATCTGGAAATCGACGGCATCACGGACGGGGCTGCCGAAAGCGATGCGAGCCGCCTGCGGCAGTTCAATGCGCTGACCTCCGATGTGCGCGTGCAATACATTCTGGAGCAGGCCGCATATTACGGACACAGCGGGAGCCGCGTGAAGGGGTTGATGTTCGTCAGCCGCCGGGAGATCGGCGAGGAGCTCTCCCGCAAATTCAATGAGAAGGGGCTTCGGACCCGGTTTCTCTCCGGCAGCGATTCACAGGAAAAACGGGAATATGATATCGAATGCCTCTCCACGGATGATCCGGAGCATGAGCAGCTGGATTATATCCTGACGGTCGACATCTTCAACGAAGGACTGGACATTCCCGAGGTCAATCAGGTGATCCTGCTGCGGCCGACGCAGAGCCCGATTATTTTCGTGCAGCAGCTGGGCAGAGGATTGCGGAAGGCACAGCATAAGGAATACCTTGTGGTGCTGGATTTCATCGGGGCGTATCTCACCAACTATATGATTCCGATTGCTCTGTCGGGGGACCGCTCCTACAACAAGGACAACATGCGCCGTTTTGTGTCGGACGGCGCCCGCGTGATACCGGGGTGTTCGACGATTCATTTTGACGCGATCTCCCGCAGACGTATTTACGCGGCCATTGATACCGCGAAGGTCAATGATCTGCGTCTGATCCGGGAAAACTATCAGAATCTGAAGGCGAAGCTCGGCCGGATTCCGGCACTCATGGATTTTGACCGGTACGGCGAAATGGATGTCCTGCATATCTTCGAAAAGTGCGGATCCTATTATCAGTTCCTGGTGAAGTACGACAAGGATTATCCGACGAGAATTTCGGCGGAAGAGGCGAAAATTCTGGAGTTCGTCTCCTGCCAGCTGGCAAACGGGAAGCGGGCGGGGGAGCTGCAGGTATTGAAGGCAGCCTTGCGCAATCCGCGGAATGTGCTGTCCGGCACGGAGGGATTGCGCCGGACAACCGCTGCAGAGCGGCGGACGGTATGTGAGAGCGTGGTGCGTGTCCTGACGAATCAATTTCCGAGCGGTGCAACGAAGGATAAATACGCGCAATGTGTCCTGCTGCAGCAAAATGCCTCGGGCGATTACGATCTGAGCGATGTCCTTCTGCGAATGCTGGAAGAGGAGAGCTTCCGGAAGCTGCTGGAAGAGGTGATTGATTTCGGACTGTACCGAAACGAGCGGGATTACAGCCGGCATTACCGTGATACCGATCTGGTGCTGTACCGGAAATATACCTATGAGGACGTCTGCCGGCTGCTGGGCTGGAATCACAACGAGGTGCCGCTGAACATCGGCGGCTACAAATACGACGAGAGGACGAAGACCTTTCCCGTCTTCGTAAATTACATCAAGGACGAAACGGTGGCGGCAACGCAGCAATACGAGGATCGCTTCACCTCGCCGGAGCAGCTGACGGCGATTTCCAAATCCGGGAGAACGCTGCTCTCGGAGGATGTGCAGAACTTCCTGCATTGTGAGGAGCGCGGCATTGCGGTGCATCTGTTCGTCCGCAGGAACAAGGACGACAAGGTCTCCAAGGAATTCTATTATCTGGGCAGGATGTTCCCGGAGGAGAGCAGGAAACCGGAGCAGTTCACACTCCCGGGAACGGAAAAGACCGCGGTGCGGATGTGGTGGAGACTGGACCGGCCGGTTCGCGAGGATCTGTACGAATATATCACGGAGGAACAGGAATAGATGGAAACCAAGCACGTTGTCTGTGCCGTCATCCTGCATGAGGGCAGGATTTTTGCAACCCAGCGGGGGTACGGAGAATTCAAGGACCGTTGGGAATTCCCCGGGGGAAAGGTGGAGCCGGGAGAAACGGCCGAGCAGGCAATCGTCCGTGAGATCCGGGAGGAGCTGGAGACCACGGTGGAACCCCTTCGCCTGCTGGATACCATCGACGAGGACTACCCGAGGTTTCACCTTTCCATGCAATGCTTTCTCTGCAGGGTGAAAGAGGGACATCTTCGGCTGGTGGAGCATGAGGCGGCGAGGTGGCTGGACAAGGAGCACCTGTACGATGTCGACTGGCTCCCGGCAGACCGGAATCTGGTTCGGCAGCAGATCGAGCAGCTGCTGTGAGCGGGTTCAGTCTGCCGGACCGGTGTCACAAACCTCGAACTTAGGACGGAACCGTCCGAACTTCTATGTCAGAATGCCGCAATTTTTGAAAAACAGCAAGGTCTTGTCTTAAGTTACGGGGCGGTTAT
>CAVAUJ010000155.1:0-2486 GCA_963591995.1 Succinivibrio sp. | reverse complement strand
GCCCGGGAATTCCCGCAGCCTCCGAGTCCCATCACCATTGCCATTCCGATTGCCGCCAGAATCACTCTTTTCTTCATCATAACCTCATCCTTTCCGGAAAACATCCCTGTCTCCTGATCACAAAATGCTGTGCAGGTTTTCATCGCTTCATCTATACAGACGGAACACAGGGGGATGCGGTCACAAGGATGGGTAAATTTTTTTCGGCACAATGGAGGCTTAAGCGTTCGTCAGCCAGTTAGTTTACGCTAACCAATGCTTATGCTATACTGCGGACATCGCAAACGCTTGACGGAGGTGCTGACGCATGAATGTCTTTTGGGGAATTCTGATCCCTTTTCTCGGAACGATGGCCGGTGCAGCCTGTGTATTCTTCCTGAAGAATTCCCCCGGCGACCTGGTGCAGCGCTCGCTTGCCGGGTTCGCCGCCGGCGTGATGACGGCCGCCTCGATCTGGAGTCTGCTGCTCCCCGCCATGGAACAATCGGCACATCTGGGGAGGCTGTCCTTTCTCCCGGCATTTGTCGGCTTCTGGCTGGGCATTCTCTTCCTTCTCGCCCTCGATCACCTCATCCCGCACCTTCACATCGGAAGCGACCAGGCCGAGGGGCCGCGCAGCAATCTGAGCCGCACCGCGATGATGCTCCTTGCCGTCACGCTGCATAACATTCCGGAGGGAATGGCGGTCGGCGTGATGTATGCCGGCTTTCTCTCCGACAGCTCCCGGATCACGGCAGCCGGTGCACTCTCCCTCTCCCTCGGCATTGCCATCCAGAATTTTCCGGAGGGTGCCATCATCTCCATGCCCCTTCGGGCGGAGGGGGAGCGCAGCAGCAAGGCCTTCCTCGGCGGGGTGCTCTCCGGTGCCGTGGAGCCGGTCGGTGCCGTCCTTACGCTTCTTGCCGCGCAGCACATTGCGTCTGCCCTTCCCTGCCTTCTCAGCTTTGCCGCCGGCGCCATGCTCTATGTGGTGGTGGAGGAGCTGATCCCGGAAATGTCCCAGGGGCGGCACTCCAATGTGGGCACGCTTTTCTTCGCCGCCGGCTTCAGTCTCATGATGGTGCTGGATACGGCGCTGGGGTGATGCCGCGCTGTCTGTGTTGTCTTCCGGGACTGCCTTGTTTAAGATAATACTTGTGCGGCTGCGTGTCACACTGCCCCCTCCGGGGAAAATCTTCCGACTTGAGGTTTGCACCGCTTATGTACAATGATCTTACCAAAGGCAACATCACGCGTTCTCTTCTGCTCTTTGCGCTTCCCATGATGGCAGGAAACCTTCTGCAGCAGTTCTATAACATCGCTGACACTCTGATTGTCGGCCGTGTGCTGGGCAAAAATGCGCTGGCAGCGGTAGGCTCCTCCTACACGCTGATGACCTTTCTGACCTCTGTTTTCCTGGGGCTGAGCATGGGCTCCGGCGCATTGTTTTCCATCTACCGCGGAAAAGGCTGTGAGACCGCTCTGCGGTCCTCCATTGTCCATGCCTTTGGTCTGATTCTGACCGCCACCCTCCTTTTGAATGCCGCCGTATACCTGTGGATCGATGAGATCCTTTGTTTTCTCAAGGTTCCGCAGGAGGTTCTCCCCGGGATGCGGGAATACCTGCTGATCATCTTTGCAGGACTCCTGGCCTCCTCTCTCTACAACTTCTTCTCCTGCCTGCTGCGATCCCTCGGCAACTCCACCGTGCCGCTGGCGTTTCTGGCAGCGGCCGCCGGTCTGAACATCCTGCTGGATCTTATTTTCGTCGCGGTATTCCGATGGGGAATTCCCGGTGCCGCCTGGGCCACGGTGATTGCTCAATATGTTTCCGGCGTCGGCATCCTGCTGTATGTCCTGCGCGTGTGCCGCGACCTTCTTCCCTCCGCAGAGGATCTTCGGTTCGATGCCGCCATTCTGAAGGATATTGCGTCGCTCTCTTCCCTGACCTGCCTGCAGCAGTCTGTAATGAACTTCGGGATTCTCATGGTACAGGGACTCGTGAACAGCTTCGGTGCAACCACCATGGCTGCCTTTGCCGCTGCCGTCAAAATTGACACCTTCGCCTACCTCCCCGTACAGGATTTCGGCAATGCCTACTCCACGTTCACCGCACAGAACTACGGAGCGGGGAATTCCGACAGAATCCGCAGCGGTACCCGCCGGGCCCTTGCCGTCAGCACCGTCTTCGGCCTTGTCATCTCTGCTGCCGTATGCATTTTTGCCTCCCCTCTCATGCAGATTTTCATAGATTCCGCCGAGACAGAGGTGATTGCATCCGGCGTCCGGTACCTGCGCATTGAAGGCTCCTTCTACTGCGGCATCGGCTGCCTTTTCCTGCTGTACGGATATTACCGTGCCGTCAAAAGGGCCTGGATGTCCGTGATCCTCACCGTAATATCTCTGGGCACCCGTGTCCTCCTGGCCTTCCTTCTCTCCGCCACAGCCCTCGGCGAGCTTGGCATCTGGATGGCCATTCCCATCGGCTGGGTGCTGGCAGATGTCAC
>CAVAUJ010000154.1:0-2502 GCA_963591995.1 Succinivibrio sp. | reverse complement strand
GCACTTACGATTGCTCTTTGAAAACTGAACGGGATGACCAGTACATACACAAGTAATACGTCAATTTCCTTATAGGAAGAGACATAGGACAGTGATACCGGATTCGTCTTAAACAAGAAAGAATCATACACATAAGTCGGCTGCCAGGCCGGCCTCAATAATAACTAACATTGAGAGTTCGATCCTGGCTCAGGATAAACGCCGGCGGCGTGCCTAATACATGCAAGTCGAACGAGGGGAGCAATCCCCGAGTGGCGTACGGGTGAGTAACACGTTGGTAACCTGCCCCCCGGACCGGAATACCAGGCGGAAACGCCTGCTAATGCCGGATGAAGCCGCCCAGGCGCAAGCCCGGGCGATGAAAGGCGGCCTCTAAAGCCGCGCCGGGGGATGGACCTGCGTCGCATTAGCTAGTTGGCGGGATAAAGGCCCACCAAGGCGAGGATGCGTAGCCGAGCTGAGAGGCTAAACGGCCACATTGGGACTGAGACACGGCCCAGACTCCTACGGGAGGCAGCAGTAGGGAGTATTTGGCAATGGGGGAAACCCTGACCGAGCAACGCCGCGTGTGCGATGAAGGCCTTCGGGTCGTAAAGCACTGTGACGGGCTGGGAAACGCGGGGCGAGGAAATGCGCCCCGTCTGACCGGCCCGTTAGAAAGCAACTGCTAACTACGTGCCAGCAGCAGCGGTAATACGTAGGTTGCAAGCGTTATCCGGAATTATTGGGCGTAAAGAGTGAGCAGGCGGCCTTGCAAGCCGGGGGTTAAATGCGGTGGCTCAACCACCGTCCGTCCCCGGAACTGCAAGGCTGGAGTGCTGGAGAGGCAAGCGGAACTCCACATGTAGCGGTGAAATGCGCAGATATGTGGAAGAACACCGGTGGCGAAGGCGGCTTGCTAGACAGTCACTGACGCTCAGTCACGAAAGCGTGGGGAGCAAATAGGCTTAGATACCCTAGTAGTCCACGCCGTAAACGTTGAGGACCAGGTGCCGGGGGCAAACCCCGGTGTCCGAGCTAACGCATTGAGTCCTCCGCCTGGGTACTACGTTCGCAAGAATAAAACTTAAAGGAATTGACGGGGGCCCGCACAAGCAGTGGAGCATGTGGTTTAATTCGTGGCTACGCGGAAAACCTTACCTGGGTTTGACATCCCTGTAAAGGACCTGGAGACAGGTAGATAGCTATACAGGTGAACGGTGGTGCATGGCTGTCGTCAGCTCGTGTCGTGAGATGTTGGGTTAAGTCCCGCAACGAGCGCAACCCCCGCCTTCAGTTGCCATCATTGAGTTGGGCACTCTGAAGGGACCGCCGGCGCAAGCCGGAGGAAGATGGGGATGACGTCAAGTCATCACGCCCCCTATGCCCAGGGCGACACACGTGCTACAATGGCCGGTACAGCGCGATGCAACCACGCGAGTGGAAGCGGATCGCTCAAAGCCGGTCTCAGTTCGGATCGGAGTCTGCAATTCGACTCCGTGAAGCCGGAATTGCTAGTAATCGCGGATCAGCACTGCCGCGGTGAATACGTTCCCGGGCCTTGTACACACTGCCCGTCACACCATGAGAGCCGGCAAGGCCCGAAAACGTCTGCCTAACCCGCAAGGGAGGGCGGCGCCTAAGGCAGGGCCGGTGATTGGGGTTAAGTCGAAACAAGGTATCCCTTCGAGAACGAGGGGATGGATCACCTCCTTTCTACGGAGAAGGAAGAAGTCCCAGGCGCAGCGCCCTGGGCAGACCTGAAAAGAAAAATCAGGCCGGAAGCAGCCGATGGCCATCCCGTCCGGTTTCCTGGGGGCAATCCCCGGACGCGCGCAAGAGGCACGCGGGGATCCTTGAAAACTGAATGCCATAGTTCTTTCTGAGATAGAAGCGGGCAGAAACAAGTTCTGCCTGTCACATATTTCTTATCAGCCAATGCAGAAGCAATTGAAAAATCAATTTTGAAGCGAGAGCCAAAAAACAGACTATTACAAGGGACCGTCCCCGAAGGGACGGAAGCTTATAAGGCGCGCGGCGGATGCCTTGGAGCCGGATGGCGACGAAGGACGCGACAACCTGCGATAAGCCCGGGGGAGCTGGACGTGAGCCTAGATCCCGGGATTTCCGAATGGGGGAACCCAGCAAGCTACATGCTTGCTACCCATGGCCCAACACATAAGCCATGGGAGGCAACCCAGGGAACCGAAACATCGAAGTACCTGGAGGAGAAGAAAGAGAGATCGATTCCGTGAGTAGTGGCGAGCGAAAGCGGAGGAGCCCAAATCTGCGACAAGCGGATGCGACCGGAGGGGAAGCGCCTGGAAAGGCGCTCCGAAGAGGGTGATAGACCCGTACCCGGAACGGAAGCAGACGCCGCAGGAAAGAGTAAGTCGGGACACGTGAAATCCTGACCGAAGACGCGGGGACCGCCCCGCAAGGCTAAATACGGTCCGGCTACCGATAGCGAACAAGTACCGTGAGGGAAAGGTGAAAAGCACCCCGGGAGGGGAGTGAAAGAGA
>CAVAUJ010000153.1:0-2531 GCA_963591995.1 Succinivibrio sp. | reverse complement strand
AGCCTGAAAGCACAGGCGGAGGAGATCATTCTGAACGAGCTGGTGTTCAATTAACCGATGAGAAGAATGAGCCGGTGCAGGAATCGGTTGCTGAGGTTGAACAATTTGAGTCGACTATTGCGGCTATTGATGACGGCTGGCTTCCTCTTGGAAGCAATGACAGCACACCGTTCGTAGATGAACAGACAGGACAGTTTGAGCAGTTATCCCTCATGGATCTGTTCAGTACAGAAACAGAACAAATCAGTCATATTGATGAAGCGGAAAGCATGAAATCGGTGCCTTCCGCTTTTTCTTTTACCCAGGCGGAGATTGATGATGTGCTTCTTGTGGGCAGTAATACGACCCATGCAAGAGAGCATATCGTGGATGCGTTCCAGAAGCAGAAAACGATGGCTGAGATCTCAGAACTTTTACAGCATGAGTATCACGGCGGCTATGGCATCAAAGGACTTACCGGCGATTACGCCGCATGGTATGCAGAGGACGGCATTCATCTGCATAAAGGACGCTCTGCAAGGTATGAGAACAATTCGCAGGTCATTTCATGGGAGTCTGCTGCGGAGCGTATCGGAGAGTTGCTGGAGGAAGGACGCTTTGCCACTAATGTGGAACTTGCAGAAGCAGGTGGCCTGGTTCGTTCCGAAACAGCACTTTCCCTTCTCTATCTCTACCATGATCTGAGTGAGGAAGCGAGAAAGCAGGGGTATCTGTCCTGCCTTGAAAACCTTCCTGCCGGTTATCCGGATGCGCAGGCGGCACTTGCCGAGCAGCTTACGGATAAAGATTTCCTGTCTGAACTGCGTGGCGAATATGCCATGTTCTACGGTGCGTATGCCAAGGACAGGAGCCTTCTCCGATTCCACTACCACAAGCCGGATGAGCTTTGGAAGAAGCTTTCCGAGGTGGATATGGAGCGCAGAGAGTATACAAGCTCGCTTTTCGAAATGCCGGAGCATGTGGCTTTTATCACGGATGATGAGATTGATGCGGCACTTGCAGGAGGAAGCTCTATCGAGGGTGGCAAAGGGCGCATTTACAGCTATTTTACTGAAAATCACAGTACCAAGGAGAAAGCGGAGTTTCTCAAAAACGAGTACGGTATCGGCGGTCATTCTCATGCGGTATCCGGCTCCGATCACAGCGGTGAAGATCACAGTGCCAAGGGCATGAAGCTACAAAAGGCTGGCTGCGCAGATGTGGAACTGAACTGGATGCGCGTTGCCGAGCGTATTACAGCGCTCATACGAAAAGATCGCTACCTGACACCGGAGCAGAGGGAACAGCTGGCAAAGCGTAAAGCGGAAGCAGAGCTTTCCCGTTACGACCTGGGTTATGGCACTATGGGTAACGGCCTTACTGTTTGGAATCGCAAGGAAGAGGAAAATGGCGATTATAAGACGATTGCACATATTGGTGCTGATCGCAGTGTGACCTTCTATGCCGATAACCTGCCGGATGCCATCCGTGAGCAGATTCAGGAAGTTGCAAGGACTGCGGAATTGAGCATTTCTGCAACACAGGACATACCTGTTTTCCATGACCAAGCGGAAGAAACTACGGTGCAGGAAGTTGAGCATACCGCTGTGCCAGAGCCTACAACCACGACAGCAGGTAAACCTGTTACTTCCGAAGAGATTCAGCAAGCCTTAATTCGCTGGAATGGAAGCTTCGAGAGTAAGTCTGCCGTGCAGGACTATATGACTGTTCACGGTCGTGAGCGTGGCACAGCCCAGTGGCTGAAGGAAGCTTATGGTGGCGGGGATACATTCTCCGTGGTCACTGACCATGGCACTTTAGAACTGCCCTGGTCACGGGTACAGCGCAATCTCTGGATTCTTGTAAATGAGGGGCGCTTCTTAACCGAGGCTGACCGGATGCTGGCACAGGCACCGCAGACTGCGACAAAGAGCGAGGAAATAGGCATCGAAACAGATGATGTTGGTACTGCATCAGTAGAGCCGGAAGCTGTTCCAGAACTGGAGCTTACATCACAGACTCAAAGTAACGATGACCTGATCGGTGCAGAGTTGACCATGGATGGCAGACGCTTTGTTATTGATGAGATTCATGACAACACTGTGTCTCTCCGGGATATCACATTCCAGAACGGCACTGGTTTTCCTATCTTCCGCAATGAGCCGATAGACCGTGTTCGCGGCATTCTCTATCCGGAGAAGACGATTGTGCCATCGGTCAATCTGGAAGCAACAGTAACAACGGCTCAGCTGGATATCCTGCGCCCGCAGCTGGATGAAGCGGGTATCGACTATCTTGTCGTTTCCTCTGACTACAACAGTCGCACCATCAGCTTTTCCTCAGAGCACTATCAGGCTGTGCAGGATATGCTGGATGCCCTGCCAGATGAGCCACAGTACACTGCCGAGCAGGAAGCAGTGTATCCCGGTGAGCATACCGGACTTCCCTATGACATCGTGGTGGAGCGCCTTCGTACAGAACCAGAGCATACGCCGCCTGCACAGAACTATCATATCTTAGATGATGATCTTGGCACCGGCGGTGCAAAGGAG
>CAVAUJ010000152.1:0-2562 GCA_963591995.1 Succinivibrio sp. | reverse complement strand
GAGACCCTATCAGAAACCCATCATTCCGTTTTTACAGAAAAAGTTTCATACCCCCAATTATAAAGAAGTGATTTTGTGGTGATTGAATCCCCGGAAACTTGGCACATCAAAAACAGGCGGGATGTTTCTTCTCGCCTGTTTTTCTTATGGTTGTGCGGTTTTACACTCCCGCAGGAACATCAATCTTCCTCGTATTCGTCCTCCCAGTCGTCATAGGCTTCGCTCCTTGACTGGTACATGGATTTGTTGTCCTGATAATAACTTTCGGGATCTTCATCATAGAAGTCATCCCGTGTCTCATACAGCTGCCGATAATGCTTGTTGCAATATCCTTTTTTGTTACTGACACTCCGGTTCCTGCAGCCCGGATAGATGCAGGTTTTCGAAGAAGAGCTTTGTGTTGCAGAAGCTGTCTTTTTGGAGTCGGACGACTGCGCCTCTTTTTCTTTTTTCTCCTTTTCCAATTCCGCAAGTTTTCTATCCAATTCCCGGTCGTCCTGCAATGCTTCATCCCAGGTCCTTGCCGTTCCGTGGGGATTGCCGGTTGAATTCTCTGAAAATTTGGCGTACCGTTGGTCTCCATCGGATTTGCACTGTAGCATATCTGCGGACAGCGTGTCCTGTACGGTGCGCCACACAGTGAGCTCCTCTGCGGGAAGACCCGTGGGCTCCGCGGCGTAATTAACGATAAGGGAAACCCAGTTAAAATCCATGGTTTCATAGGTGTGGCTGTATATTTTGGCAATTTTAGACCTTCCGGCGGTCAGTTCTCCCCAATATTTCCAATTGTCCAGCTGCTCCAGACAATCGTTCAGATACTTATACATGGCAATGTCGGCGATCGGATACGTTTCACTGCCGGACTTATAGCTCAGCTGCGCCTGATAATTTTCTTCCTGAATTTGTTCCTGACCATTATCTTTCCACCCGCCGTAAACCTCATTCACCGGAGCGATCTCAACGGTTACGTAGCGGAGCCATTCTGCGGGAACCTTCAGCGAATAGAACTCCGTTTCGATCATTGCATACGATAGATCCTTTGTCCGGTGGAAGGTTTTCCGCTCCTCCTGCGCCCAGTAATAGCTATAGGCACAGAACGCAACGACGGCAATTATTGCCACTGTCAGGAAAATGTGCACCCTGCGGTTTGGGTTCTTTTGAGCGCCTACTTCTTTCATCGAACAACACCCTCCATTCAGAAAACCGCGATGCGGCTAAACCGATATACAGAATTATACAACCTCCGAGATGGGCGCTGAAGAGTTACGATAGAATAGACGCAGGAGAGGAGAGGCGAAAATAATGGAAATCCTGACAGTATCGGATTATCTGAAAAATCAATACGGGCAGAAGGTATACAAGCTTTCGCTTTCATCCGGCTGTACCTGTCCAAACCGCGACGGCACCATCGGTTACGGCGGCTGTACCTTCTGCTCGGAAGGCGGCTCCGGAGAATTCGCACAGGGGATCAGCAAGCCGGAGAATATAGATGCGGAGTTGGAAAAGGCGCGGCAGCGGGTTCTTGCCAAGCTTCCCCGAAACGCAGCACCGGAACAGCAGAAATTCATTGCCTATTTTCAATCGTTTACCAATACTTATGGAGAGACCGGGCGGCTGCGGGAACTGTATCAAAGCGTGCTGCAAAGGGATGACATCGCTGTTTTGTCCGTAGGAACGCGACCGGACTGCATCGACGAAGAGAAGCTGCAGCTGCTGCGGGAGCTGAATGCGATCAAACCGGTTTGGGTGGAATTGGGACTGCAGACCATTCACGATGAGACGGCAGCGAGAATTCACCGGGGGTATCCGACACAGGTGTTTGAGGAATGCTTTCGGCGCCTGAAGGAGGCGGGACTGACGGTTATTGTGCACATCATTCTCGGACTTCCCGGAGAGAGTGAAGAGGATATGCTCGAGACCGTCCGGTATCTTGGGGAGCTTGCGCCGCGGTTGGATGGAATCAAGCTTCAGATGTTGAACATTCTGAAGGGGTCGCAGTTAGGAGGAGAATACGACCGGAATCCATTCCCGCAGATGACGATGGAGGAGTATTGCGAACTGGTTGTGAAATGTCTGAAGCTCCTCCCGAAAGAGGTTGTTATTCACCGCATAACCGGTGACGGACCTAAAAACCTGCTGATTTCGCCGATGTGGGTTACGGATAAAAAACGCGTGATAAATGCGCTGCGAAGAGCCATAGAGACGGCGGAACGCAGCGGGTGACATCCGCCGTATGCGACCGGCCTTGATATCATGCAGGCGTCCCGGAAGGCATTGTCGGGCGTTAAATTCACAAGAGACGGCAGGTGACAAGTACTCCATCCACATTCCGGAATCCAGACACATAAACGATCATGGTCAGAGCATCGGAGGGAAAAGCAAAGGGAAGGTGAGAGACCTGCGGCAGAAGAGTAATTTACCATGTCATAATTCCAGACCGTATAAAGGATTTTCTTTGGTCAAGCGATCCTGCTTTGATACAATGAATATGGGGAATGCGAGGGAATCGGGGGGATTACAGAATGGCAGAAAAGGATATAACAGAGAAGATCCTGGCGGACT
>CAVAUJ010000151.1:0-2594 GCA_963591995.1 Succinivibrio sp. | reverse complement strand
GTTCCGGCGGTGCAAAAGCCGCCCGCTTTACCGCTTTTATTCCGCTGTCTCTGCGGATTCCTCTTCCTTCTCTTCTGTGCAGGAAGTCTCTGCGCCTGCAATCAGCTCCTTGAGCTTCGCCAGATCCTCTGCCGAAAGGCCGGATACCAGATCCGAGAGATTCCTGTTCTTTTTCTCCTCATCGGCCTTTTTCTTCTTCTCTTCCGCGTTATGGCGCAGCTCCTGGTTCAGCGCTTTTCCCTGCTCTACCGTCAGCTCACCCTTTTTGACAAGATCGCTGAGAATCTCCCCCGATTTCTCAACCGATGTAGCCGCCGCTCCGATTCCGATCAGAAAGAATTTCTTGATTCCGTCACCCAATTCCATTTGCCATACCTCCAGATTTGATGAGCTCCCCCGGGAGCTCCCTGCCCTGCCTTCCGGCAGGTCCCTTCCGCAGACTCCCGTCTTCCTCGGATAGGATCCCGCGAACCGCAAATTCACCTCTGCCCGGCCCGTCCCCCGTTCTCGCGCGAACATCCGGAAGGTGCCGATCAGATAAGCACATTATAGCATAAAAAGCTTCGGCAGGAAAATCCACAGCCCGATCACCGCCGCGAAAATGGCCGCCGCCAGAACGGCGCCGGCCGCCGCGTCCTTGGCCTTTTTGGCCAGCGGTCTTCTCTCCAGCGTCACCAGATCCACCACGGCCTCCACGGCCGTGTTCACACATTCCAGTCCCATCACAAGGCCGAAGAGTATCAGGCAGACAAACCATTCCTCCCTTGAAATGTGCAGAACCCGGCCGAAAATCAGCACCAGCACCGCGGCGCAGCAATGGATCTGCATGTTGCGTTCCTCGCGGATGGTGCGCACCAATCCCTCAAAGGCGAATCGAAAGCTCCGGTACAGAGGCTGCTTGCGTTTCTTGTCTTTTCCGTTCATTTCACGTCCCCCGCGTGTTCTGTTTGGTCCTTGTCTTTCTGCCCTCGAATGCTGCCGGAGGAAAGCCTCCTTTGTTGACAGTCATATGCGGCAGTGTTACCATGTTTAAAAGAGGAGCGGTTTTATACCACTTGGCTTTCATTGGTCTTGAGTGGGTTACTCGCTTCTTTTTTTATGTCCACAATATCGTATAAATACAGCTTCCCATTGGAGGCGTGATTCACGACCAGGCATGCCGTAAAAATGTTATAGTTCTCCGATTTCGTTTCATTATCAAATATAGGCATGGCAAATCTCGTAGTGAAGTAATACCATCCCTTAGCCGCATCAGATTTATGCTTCGCCTTGTAATTTTCCTTGAACCGCTTTTCGGTGGCGATCTCCACCATCTCCTTGATGCCCTGTACGGCATTCGCCTTTGCTTTTGCCCTGGCACCTTTCAAAGACCTGGTATATTTTGAACCTGCGTACTCGTCCGGAAATTCCTTGCCTCTTTCGCACATGACTTTCACCGGCATGTTTGGGTGCATTTTGCTTGTTCGCATCAAATCCGTCAGCCTGATCCCTCTTCTCGTTTTCTTACGGGAGCTTCACCTCATGTTCCGTCTCTCCGCCCTTTTCAAAGGCCTCGGCCGCCTCAAAGCAGCTCTGTACCATATGGCCGACGGCCTGTCTGGTATAAAAAGCGGTGTGCGGACTCAGGATCACGTTGGGGAAGGAACGCAGCAATGCCATTTCCGGATTGTCGATCACATCTCCGAGGCGGTTGTAATAATACAGCCCGTCCTCCTTCTCCAGAACGTCCAGTGCCGCTCCGCCCACCTTGCCGCTTTCCAGTGCCCGGATCAGCGCCTCGGTATCGATGAGCTTGCCCCTGGCCGTATTGACGATGAGCACGCCGTCCTTCATCCGGGCAAAGGCCCCCGCATCCAGCAGGTGATAATTGTCCTCTGTCGCATTGGTGTGAAGTGAAATGACATCGGCTTCCCGATACAGCCGCTCCAGCGGCACATATTCCGCCATGGCCTTCACTTCCTCATTTTCATACGGGTCGTAGCACAGAATCCGACACCCCATGCCGGAGAGCGACCGGATCAGTGTTCTGCCGATCCGTCCCGTACCGATGACACCGACCGTCTGATAGGCGATATCATCGCCGATCTTGCCTTTTAAGGAATAATCCTGCAACTGCGCCCGCTGGAGGATCGGGACTATTCTGCGCTGGAGCATCAACATCAAAAGGAGCGCATAATGCGCCACACCGGAGGGCGGATAGCTCGCATTGGACACCCGCATTCCCAGCTCCTTCGCCTTTTCCAAATCCACGTGATCGTAGCCGATGGAGCGGCAGACAACGAAACGAACACCGATGGACGCAAACCTCTCCAGCATCGCCGCCGACATATCACAGGGCGTTGTGCTGACGGCATCCGCCCCTTTGGCAAGAACATAATTGTTCTCATCCGGATATTCCGTCGTGTAATCAAACTCGATGCCGGTTTCCCGGCTGAACTGCTCCGCAAAAGGTACCTCATCGTACGGCCGCAATGTGTAGAAGAATATTTTCATCCCTTCGCCTCTCTTCTTAAATTTTATCTCCTCCATCATAGGTTTCTGTACGATGAAGTGCAACCCACTTGCACAGATTCCGGACACTGGAGTACTGTTAG
>CAVAUJ010000150.1:0-2636 GCA_963591995.1 Succinivibrio sp. | reverse complement strand
GAACAAGTACCGTGAGGGAAAGGTGAAAAGCACCCCGGGAGGGGAGTGAAAGAGATCCTGAAACCGCGCGCTGACGAGATGGCGGAGGGCGTTAAAGCCTGACGCCGTGCCTATTGAAGAATGAGCCTGCGAGTCAGTGCACACGCGCGAGGTTAAGGGGAAGACCCGGAGCCGTAGCGAAAGCGAGCCCGAACAGGGCGCACAGTGCGTGTGTCTGCACCCGAAACCCGGCGATCTAGCCATGTCCAGGATGAAGCAGGGGTGAAACCCTGTGGAGGTCCGCACCGACGTTCGTTGAAACGCCCGCGGATGAGATGTGGCTCGTGGTGAAATTCCAATCGAGCCGGGTAATAGCTGGTTCTCCCCGAAACATCTTTAGGGATGGCCTCGTGCGTTCGCTTCCGGAGGTAGAGCTACTGGATGGGAGAGGCCCGAGCGATCGGGTTCCCTCCCGACCAAACTCCGAATGCCGGAAGCCCAAGAGCACGGGAGCCAGTCGGCGGGAGACAAGTTCCGTCGACGAGAGGGCAACAGCCCAGACCGCCGGATAAGGCCCCTAAATCCACGCTAAGTGTGTAAGGATGTGGGAACGCTAAGACAGCCAGGATGTTGGCTCAGAGGCAGCCATCATTCAAAGAATGCGTAACAGCTCACTGGTCAAGCGTTTCCGCGCCGAAAATTTACCGGGGCTAAGCGTGGTGCCGAATCCGCGGATTCGTCACGTTAGTGGCGAGTGGTAGGGGAGCGTCGACGTCAGGCAGAAGGGTGACCGTGAGGACACCTGGACCGACGTCGAGTGAGAATGCAGGCGTAAGTAGCGATGAGGGGTGGGAATCCCCTCCGCCGAATGACTAAGGTCTCCCGGGCAAGGTTCGTCCACCCGGGGTCAGCCGGGAGCTAAGGAGAGGCCGAAAGGCGCATCCGATGCACAATGGGTCAAGACTCCCATGCCCCGGCATGTCTTGGCTGGGCAGTGACGGATCAGGAAGGCGGACCCCGGCTGTCGGATGCCGGGCGACGTGCCGGATTGGCGCAGGCAACACCTGCGCACCATGTCTGGCACGGAGGGAGGAAACCAGGGATGGGAGTACGAAGGCCGCCGGAATGGTCCCGGGAAAAGCTGCTCAGCGCCGCATGCCGGGCCCGTACCGAGAACGGACACACGTGGTCAGGTCGAGTAGACCGAGGCGAGCGAGATAACTGTTGTTAAGGAACTCTGCAAAATTGCTCCGCAAGTTAGCGAGAAGGAGCGCTCCCCTCCGGGGGAGCCGCAGTGAAGAGGCCCAGGTAACTGTTTACCAAAAACACAGCTCTATGCGAAGGCGCAAGCCGATGTATATGGGGTGAAGCCTGCCCGGTGCCGGAAGGTCAAGGGGAGGAGTTAGGCGCAAGCTGAAGCTCCGAGCCGAAGCCCCGGTGAACGGCGGCCGTAACTATAACGGTCCTAAGGTAGCGAAATTCCTTGTCAGGCAAGTTCTGACGCGCATGAATGGTATAATAATCTGGGCGCTGTCTCGACAGCAGACTCGGCGAAATCTTAATCCCTGTGAAGATGCAGGGTGCCCGCGACTAGACGGAAAGACCCCATGGAGCTTCACTGCAGTTTGGCATTGGGCGGCCGCGCGCCGCGCACAGGATAGGTGGGAGGCTATGATGGCGGGACCTCGGTTCCGCCGGAGCCGCCGTTTGGATACCACCCCCGGTGTGCGTCCGTCCTAACCGGATCCCTGGACGGGACCCGGGACAGTGCCTGACGGGCAGTTTGACTGGGGCGGTCGCCTCCCAAAGAGTAACGGAGGCGCTCGAAGGTGCCCTTGGGCCGGTTGGAAACCGGTCTGTACGCGCAAACGCATAAGGGCGCCCGACTGCGAGAAGTACATTTCGAGCAGGCGCGAAAGCGGGAGTTAGTGACCCGGCGGCACGTTGCGGAACGGCCGTCGCTTAACGGATAAAAGCTACCCTGGGGATAACAGGCTGATCGGTTCCAAGAGTTCACTTCGACGAGCCGGTTTGGCACCTCGATGTCGGCTCATCGCATCCTGGAGGGGCAGTCCCTTCCAAGGGTTAGGCTGTTCGCCTATTAAAGCGGTACGCGAGCTGGGTTCAAAACGTCGTGAGACAGTTTGGTCCCTATCTGTCGTGGGTGCAGGAGGCCTGAGGGAACTCCCCCTTAGTACGCAAGGACCAGGGGGAACGCGGCTACGGTGGTCCGGTTGTCCCGCCAGGGGCATCGCCGGAAAGCCGCCCGCGGCACGGATAAACGCTGAGAGCATCTAAGCGCGAAGCCGCTCCCAAGACTAGGCCTCCCACAGCAATTGCTGGTAAGGGCACCGGTAGGTCACCGGTTCGATGGACGTCCGCTGCAGGCATGGCGACATGCAGAGGCAGGACGCACCAATAGCCCGAGGGCTCCTTCCCTTCAACGGGAACGGTCCCGAGTCGTTTTCAGCATTCGCTTCATCCTTCTGTCTTGGCACAGGACTATGGCATTCGGTTTTCAGGGATTCCGATAACCCTCTCCATCGGCGGCCGCGAGGCCAGGCGGACACACCCGATCCCATTCCGAACTCGGAAGTTAAGCGCCTGGCGGCGAAAATACCCCTCGGGGGAAGATAGCTGCGGCCGCTTTTTTCGTG
>CAVAUJ010000149.1:0-2706 GCA_963591995.1 Succinivibrio sp. | reverse complement strand
CCAGACACTCGAAAAAGTGATCGATCGATTGTGCTGCACGATCAGGTCTATTACACCCGAAATCATTCGCAGTATCACAGGGCTGGAGTGGATTTTGAGGCTGTTTTAAATTGAAATTAGTATTATACAGTTGGAGAAATGGCAAAGCTGCTGGGTGTCACGGCATCTACCCTGCGCTACTATGATAAGGAAGGGCTTCTGCCTTTTGTGGAGCGTTCCTCCGGCGGGATCCGTATGTTTCAGGAATCGGATATTGAATGGCTGCAAGTAATCGGCTGCATGAAAAAAGCCGGAATGTCCATTAAGGACATCCGGCAGTATATCAAAATGGCACTGCAAGGCGATGGTATCATTGATTTTCGGCTTTCCATGTTCCGGCATCAGCAGGAAGTTTTAAAGCAGCAGATGACAGAATTGCAGCATACGATAGAAATGGTGGACTACAAATGCTGGTATTACGAAACTACAAAGACCGCGTGTACGGTAGATGCGCCGCAGAAGATGGAGCTTGCCGAAGTCCCAGAACGTTTTCGGAAAATCCGACAGGAGCTGCGCACCGTGCCAAGGACTGTGGAAGAAAAATAACAAGACTGCCTTAATCGCACCGGATTCCGGAGTCTGAAACGGCGAAGGGATGCGGTGCGTTCTTTTATTCCGAAAAAGATACTTGACTTTTCTACTAAGAACGCTATAATAGTATTTGCAAATACCGTTATAGGGGGATTCGAAATGAAACTCAACGAAGATAAGATGTGGGAAGCGTGGGGACGAACAAACGCACTATACACGGCATGGTGTACCGCTGCGGGACAGAATCAATATCGTGGGATCGTTTTATATGCCATAGAAGCGCATGCGCCGATCACGCAGAAGGACATAGCAGATTACACCGGGCTGTCGAAACAAACGGTCAGTACCGTCATGCGGGCGCTGAAAGCGGAAGGGATTGTTTCCCTTCAAGCTGGGGAATCGGATCGCCGTGAGAAAAAAGTGTGCCTGACACAAAAAGGCATGCTCTATGCAACGAAAGTCCTTTCCCCGCTGCATGATCTGGAACAACGGGTGTTCGACATCATGGGAGCAGAGCGTATGAAGCAGATGACGGACGCCATCACCCTATTCAATCTTGTTTTTGAAAAAGAAATGGAGAAACAGGCAAATGAACACCACACTGAATAAGAAATTCTTTCCTTATGTCATTCCTTCTGTCCTCGCATTCGCATTGTCGGGGGTTTACACCATTGTCGATGGTTTCTTTATCGGGCAAAGCCTCGGCGATGTTGGTCTGGCTGCCATCACCTTGGCTTATCCGGTTTCCGCACTGGTCGGTGCAATCGGTACGGGACTTGGCTTGTCGGGAGCGATTCGTTTTACAATCCTGAACGCACAGGGGGAAAACAAAAAGCGGCAGGAGTGCTTTTCGGGTACAACACTGCTGATGCTGATTGTTGCCGGGTTATTGACGGCGCTCCTGTTTGGCTTTACTGAGCCGATTCTTCATCTGCTGGGCGCAAGAGGCGATACGCTTAATCTCTGCGCTGAATATGCCCGTGTCATTGCACAGGGCGCTGTCTTTCAGCTTTTGGCAACCGGCTTCGTCCCGTTTATCCGCAATATGGGCGGCGCAACCGTTGCCATGATTGCTATGATTCTCGGATTTGTGACAAACATTGTCTTGGACTATACCTTTGTATGGGTTCTGAATCAGGGAATGGCCGGCGCTGCATGGGCAACCATTATCGGACAGGCTGTAACTATGGTCGTGGCAGTCATTTTCTTTCTCGTGAAAAAAAGCAGCCTCAGACTGCCGGGATTTCGGGAACTGTGCAGCCTTTGGAAAGAGGTTCTCAAGGTTTCGTTTTCGCCCTTCGGACTGACCTTTTCTCCCACGATCACGCTGCTTCTTATGAATCGTTTTCTGCTTCTGTACGGGAGCGAACAGGCGGTCGCGGTTTACGGCTGCATCGGCTATATTACCTCGATTCTCTATCTGCTGCTGCAAGGGGTGGGCGACGGCAGCCAACCGCTGATCAGTCAGTATTACGGAGAGAAAGACCACTCTTCCGTTCAGGCTGCCCGAAAGCTGGCATATCTGACCGCTGCTGTGATCACGGTAGTCTGCATGGTTGGCGTCTATCTTGCGAGAGCAAAAGTCGGTGTCCTGTTCGGCGCTTCGCCGGAGGCAAATGCCGGAGTCATTCAATATCTGCCGTTTTTCCTCGCAACGCTGCTGTTTCTGGCGTTTGTCCGCATTACGACTTCCTACTTCTACGCAACGGAAAAGAACGCTCTGTCCTATCTTCTTGTGTATGCCGAGCCGGTTTGTACGCTGCTGATGCTCCTGATTCTACCGCCAATGCTGAAGCTGACAGGCGTTTGGCTTGCCGTGCCGATCGCGCAGGTCATCACCTTCGTGATTGCCTGCGTTGCCAAGCGGCGTGTAGATGCGAAAATTTAGAATGACACTGCGGAGAGGGAAGAAAATCGGCATTTATCTTTTGAAAGATACTAAGATATGATACTTAGCCACCAGGGAGAAATCCCAGGTGGTATTTTTATGCCCGGAAGGAGGCGGCTTTCATGATTCCTGTGCTTTATACCATTCTCAAATCAACCTGTCAATTCATGCCATCATGTGCTATAATAGTTCTGGGAGGGATGAGCATGATTTACCGGATCAGCGAGGAAGAGTACGAAGCCATCAGG
>CAVAUJ010000148.1:0-2755 GCA_963591995.1 Succinivibrio sp. | reverse complement strand
GCGTCTGTACCGCGTATTCCGGTCTGGTATCTTATCCTGTCATTTGCTATCATTTTCCAATGCGTTTCCATGCAACCCGGCTGCCTGTATGGCCGGTGCTGAACAGATAAGGAGAATTATGAATTCCAAACCAATGCCAAAAGAGAACAAGATGGGCGTCATGCCGATTAAGTCGCTGATCATCAATATGTCCGTACCGATGATGCTCTCCATGCTGGTGCAGGCCCTGTACAACGTGGTGGATTCCATCTTCGTCGCACAGATCAGCGAGAATGCACTGGCTGCCGTTACCTTTGCCTTTCCGCTCCAGAATCTGATGATTGCCTTCGCCTCCGGAACCGGTGTCGGCATCAATGCCCTTCTCTCGAAGTCTCTCGGAGAGAAGAATTACCGGCAGTCCAATGCCGCCGCCAACAACGGCCTGCTCCTTACGCTGTTCAACTATATTCTCTTCCTTCTGATCGGATTGTTCTTCACCAATGCCTTCATCTGCAGTCAGACCACCGATCCGCAGATCATTGCAGCGGGCGACACCTATTTGCGCATTGTCTGCCTGTTCTCCTTCGGACAGTTCTTCCAGATTACCTTTGAACGGCTCCTGCAGTCCACCGGACGCACCCTGCTGTCCATGATCTCGCAGATGCTGGGTGCCGTAATCAATATCATCTTCGATCCCATTTTGATCTTCGGGCTCCTGGGATTCCCGGCCCTCGGCGTTGCCGGTGCCGCCTATGCAACCGTGATGGGACAGATCATCGCCGCCCTTGTCGGACTCTTCCTGAATCTTCGTTTCAACAAGGAGCTGCATCTTTCCGTATCCGAAATCCTGCACCCCGACCGGTCGATCATCGGCAGGATCTACTACGTAGGGATTCCTTCGATCCTGATGATCTCCATCGGCTCGGTCATGACCTATTTCATGAACCTGATTCTGGTCGGCTTTTCGACCACAGCTGCTGCCGTATTCGGTGTGTATTACAAGCTGCAGAGCTTCTTCTTCATGCCCGTATTCGGCCTCAACAACGGGCTGATCCCGGTTCTGGCCTTCAATTACGGAGCACGCAGCAAGCACCGCATCGACGAGGCCCTTCGCTTCGCCTTATGCCTTGCCATCGGCGTCATGGTCTGCGGCACTCTTGTCATGGAAACGATCCCCGGTGTTCTCCTGGATCTGTTCCAGGCGTCCCCGGAAATGCGGGAGATGGGCATCCACGCCCTGCGCACCATCGCCGTACATTTCCCTCTGGCCGCCTGCGGCATTGTCATGGGATCCATTTTCCAGTCTCTCGGTCAGAGCTTCTATTCCCTTGTCATTTCCCTCGCGCGGCAGCTGGTGGTGCTGATCCCGGTCGCGTGGCTGCTGTCTCTGAGCGGAAATGTCAACCTTGTGTGGTGGTGCTTCCTCGTCGCCGAAACCGTCTCCATGGCGCTCTCTTTGTTCTTCTTCTGCCGCGTGTACCGGAAGCTGGTGTCCCCGATGGCGGTCAGGGACGAAGACCCATCCCGCCTTCCAGCGTGAGGGTCTCACCGGACATGTACTTGAAATCCGGCTGGGCCAGCTGTACGCAGACACGGCCGATTTCCAGCTCCGGATCCGCAAAATATCCCATGGGCGGCATCTTGACGTTGGCCTTGAAGGCCTCCGGATAGGCCTGTTCAAACTGCTCCAGCTGTGCGGTCCAGGCAAGCGGGCAGATCACGTTCACGTTGATGCCGTCCTTCCCCCACTCGCTCGCGGCAACACGGGAGAGACCGCGAATTCCCTCCTTGGCTGCGGCATAGGCGCTCTGGCCATAGTTTCCGAAGAGCCCCGCACCGGAGGCAAAATTGATCACGCTCCCTTTGGATTCCGACAGATACGGATGGCAGGCCTTCATGTAATGGAAGGTCGCGTACAGACCGGAATAGACGGCAAGATCGAACTGCTCCGTCGTATGCTCCGCCAGCGTAATGCCGGAGGCCGAGGCCTGCGCGTTATTGATCAGCACCTGAATGCCGCCGAATCTGTCCACGGCCTTTTGCACAACGCCGGACACCGTTGCCTCATTATCCGCTCCCGCCTTCACATCCGCCGGAACCGGCAGCACCTCAATGCCGTAATTGGCCTCCAGCTCTGCCTTCGCTTCCTCGAGCTTTTGCACATTGCGTCCTGTGATCACCAGATTCGCTCCCTCCTTGGCATAGGCGGTTGCAATTCCGTAGCCAATGGATCCGCAGCGCCCGTCCCGCAGCAGGGCCCGTCCTCCTCCCGTAATGATGGCAGTCTTTCCCTTCAAAAATCCCATTGCGGTCCTCCTTTCCCTGCGTGCCCGACTTTTGTTCCGCCTCCGTTTCCTTCTTTCCCCCTCGCAAATCTCTGTTGAAAATATCCGCCGAAACGTGAGGCAATTGCAAAAGTCGTCTGATATCTGCTGCTGTGTTCTAGAATTATACCACAATTACCGGATCCGGCCATACTCTCCTCCCTAACGGACACTTTCTGAAAATATTACTGTTCACTCGGTCCGACAGCGACAGGGTGGCGGAGAATGTCCGGATCAGGGGCCTTGTGAGGCCTCGGTGCTTGCGAGCGTATTCTGCGAGCTTAGCACCGCTAGGTCCGAGCACGGAACGAGAGTGTCCCCTGATCGGACAACTCCGCCAGGACCCGTCGCCAGCTAGTGTCTGTACAGCGACCTGAAAATGGATCCGGATAACTGCCGGATCCATCGCCGGCTTCGATGGTAAATGGTTGCACCCCGGAACGGAGAAAGTA
>CAVAUJ010000147.1:0-2833 GCA_963591995.1 Succinivibrio sp. | reverse complement strand
TTCAACGGAACCGTCGTCGGAGGCCGTATTTGCTGCGGCGTTGCAGGGTGTCCGACAGTACAGAATGGTGTAGTATAGTACGGAACGGAACAGCACAGATCAGATCAGCAGCAATGCGCGGAGGAGATGCGATGCCATCCATGTACACACATCAGGCGTTCGGCAACGAGGTGGAACGGGCTCTGCCGAAAGAGATACGAGAGGTAACAGACCGGCACAGAGACCTGTTCAGCATCGGCTTTCAGGGACCGGATATTTTCTTTTTCTACCATCCTCTGTTCTGGGGGGAGGTGCCGAGATACGGGAACCGGATGCACGATCTGTCGGGACATGCCTTCTTCGGAAGAGCATTGGAATGCTACCGGGAGCTTCCGGAGCGCAGCCCGGAGGAGACGGCATTCAAGGAGGCGGCGAAGGCTTACCTGCTGGGGGTTCTGTGTCATTATGCATTGGACAGCACCTGCCACAAATTCATTGAAGAGGTGGATGCCTCGGGCGTAACCACCCACGCAGCGCTGGAGGGAGATTATGACCGGCGGCTGATTGCGCGGGAGGGAAGAGATCCGGTGAAGGAGGATGTGGCGCGGGAGTTCCGGCCGACCGGGAAAGGCGCGGAGGTGATCGCTGTGTTCTATCCGGAAATGAATGCGCGGATCATTGAAAAGGCTATGAAATCCTGTGCGCTGTTCCAGCACCTGCTGCGCTGCCCGGGGGATGGAAAGCGGAATTTCCTCTATGCGGGTCTGCGCCTTCTGGGCAAATATGAATCTCTCCACCCGCACATCATGAACAAGGAGCCGGACCCTGCCTGCCGGGAGGCGGAGGAGAGGCTCGATGCGCTCTACCGGGAGGCACTGCCGCTGGCGATACGGCTGATCACAGACATGGACCGGGATATGAAGCTGCTCTGCGCAGAGGATTTTGACGGGAATGCGGAACAATTCACGGCGGGAGCGGCATACGATCGGAATTTTGGTGGTATCATAACGGATACGTTATAAGGATCCATTATAAGGATGCATTACAGAGATGCATTTTGACGGATGCGGTAACGGATACATTTATAATGGGATACATTGAAGAGCGCGGCGGAGCGAAGGGAGCAATGCGGCAGGAAAGAGAGGACTATGGCACAGAAGGAGCAGCTGACAATCGAGGCGTTTGAAAAGGCCTGTGAGATCGTACAGAAGGTGACATTGAATACCGATCTGATTTTCTCGGATTATTACAGTGAGATGACCGATGCAAAGGTATATCTCAAGCCGGAGAACATGCAGAGAACCGGAGCCTACAAGGTTCGCGGCGCCTATTATAAGATCAGTACGCTGACGAAGGAGGAGAGGGCCAAGGGGCTGATCACTGCTTCGGCGGGCAATCATGCACAGGGCGTTGCATATGCGGCAAAGGCCTATGGCTGCAAGGCGGTCATCGTGATGCCAACGGCGACGCCGCTGATCAAGATCAACCGCACCAAGGCTCTGGGAGCCGAGGTGGTGCTGCACGGCGATGTCTATGACGAGGCGTGTGAGCATGCACTGGCGCTGGCAAAGGAAAAGGGCTATACCTTCATTCATCCCTTTGACGATCCCGCGGTGGCCACCGGTCAGGGAACCATCGCGATGGAAATCTACAAGGAGCTCCCGCTGGTGGACATGATTCTGGTGCCCGTGGGAGGGGGCGGCGTTGCCACCGGAATTTCGACGCTGGCGAAGCTTCTGAACCCCAGAATTCAGGTCATCGGCGTAGAGCCGGAGGGAGCGGCCTGCCTGAGCGCATCTCTGGAGAAGGGAGAGGTGACGACGCTTCCGGCAGTGAACACCATCGCGGACGGCACCGCCGTCAAAACACCGGGAGCGACGGTGTTCCCGTATCTGCAGCAGAATCTGGACGGTGTTGTGACCGTTCCGGACGCCGAGCTTGTGGAAGCGTTTCTGGATATGGTCGAGAATCACAAGATGGTGGTGGAGAACTCGGGACTGCTCACCGTGGCCGCGCTGCGGCATGTGGACTGCAAGGGCAAGAAGGTGGTCTGCCTTCTCTCCGGCGGCAACATGGACGTGATCACCATGAGCTCCGTGGTGCAGCAGGGGCTGCTGATGCGAGACCGGATTTTCTCCGTGTCCGTGCAGCTGCCGGATAAGCCGGGAGAGCTCATGAAGGTTGCCGGCGTGGTCGCAAAGGCCAACGGCAATGTGGTCAAGCTTGAGCACAACCAGTTCATCTCCATCAACCGCAATGCGGCCGTAGAGCTGACGATCACCATGGAGGCCTTCGGAACCGAGCATAAAAAGCAGATCCTTGCGGCGCTCAAGGACGCCGGATACGATCCGAAGCTCCGGCGGATCCGCAGCTGAGAAAAGAGGAGAATTTCCCCGGGAGCGGTGTCCGTGAAGACAGGCGCGCATTCGTCCGCGGGAGATGCCGGCAGAAAGAGAGGCGGAGTATGGCGGTTGCACGGGAGGATCTGTTCTCCCTCACGCATTATGAATACGGTGAGGCCTACTACGGGAGCGATCGCGGCATGCGGTTTCGTGTGGCAAGAGAGCCTCTGGCGAACGTGCATTTCACACCGCCCGACAAAAGGGGCGAGGCATCGCTTCGGGTGACCATCTGGCCGGAGCCGGATAACTATCGGACGGCCCCTCCGGACAAAACGACGGTGAAGGATTTCCCGGTCACGGAGGAGGGGCTGGCAGAGGTTGTGGACTATCTGAATGCCTTTCGCGACGGGCACCCGGAGCTGTGGCCGGCAGGAGCGCCGTGAGCATTCCGGAGGGAATTCATCGAAGGCGATACGAGGGTGATTTGGAGATAATCCGGAGGCAATTCGAAG
>CAVAUJ010000146.1:0-2849 GCA_963591995.1 Succinivibrio sp. | reverse complement strand
GCCATAGAGCCCGACTGATCGAGGACAAGGATAATATCCGTCGGAACATCCTTGGTGACTTCGGAAATGACCTTTGTGCCAGTTGCATAGGCTTCCAGCGTGATGGTATAGCTGCCGTCCTTATTAGCCGTTGCTGTTTTGCTGATCTCCATGCCCTTGTTGCTGCTGCCTTCTTCGGCATAGGCCGTCGTGGCAGGCAGCGCCAGTGAAAGCAGGAGCGTCAGGCTCAAAAGCAAGGACAATGCTTTTCTTCTTTTCATGCTCTGCCTCCTTCTACTTATCTGTGCCCGCCCGTGACAGGATCGCCAAACGGCGCAACAAACGTGTAATTCACAGTCCGGTAAACGACCTCACTCGGAACTGTATCTTCATTGCTTTCTTCAATAACAATCGCCGGGGCCGGCTCCGGCTCCAGCTCCTCGATTCTCGCATCGATCTTCGCGTTCTGCTCCTCACTCAGAAGTGTGAAGCTCGCCTCGTCCGCGTTATCAAGGATCTCCCAGATCTCATCGATGGTCCCGCAGGCCATGATCCGCCGATAGAGGTGGCAGCCGCAGGTGCAGCTTTCATCCTTGCAATCGTCCCCGCAGCCGTCCTTGTGGGTGAAGGTCTCCGACGCGTTCGCCGCATTCTGATCCTTCGATGCTCCCGATGCGTTCGCCGCGGCCTTGGAGGCGCCGTCCGCCGTTCCGGTTCCGGCTCCGGTTTCGGTTCCGGTTGCTGTTCCTGCTCCTGTTTCTGTTCCTGTTTCTGTGCCGGCGGATGCAGCGGTCTTATCGGCTGCGTCCGTTTCGTTTTCCTCCGAAGCTTCGGAGGAAGCTTCTGTGCCGGTCTTTTCCGCAGCATCGGTGCCTGTCTTTTCGTTGGCATCGGGCGCTGTGCTCTCCCCGCTCCCGTCCTCGGAAGAGGTGCTTTCCGGTGAACCGGAGGCCGTCGTCTGCACCGCCGCCACGGCGGCCGCAGCAAAGTCCGTCACGGCCGCGGTCGATGCGCCTTCGCCGGTTTCCGTACCGGCTCCCGTCCCGTCTTCCGATGTCACGCTGATCGAGGAGCTCTCCGTGCCTGCGCTGTCCGCTTCCACCGCGAGGGTCCCCGGTACGGCGACGCTCATCGATAAAACGAGGCCTGCAACCATAGCCAATACTTTTCTCTTACGCATTGCATTCCCTCCTCATCCGTCAATCGGAACTCTCCGCTGCGGTACCCGCACCGGACTGCGCCGATGTCGGCCAGCCGGCGGCCGTTACCGCAGATTCCCCGTTGTTGGCCACCTGCACCGCCTCGGCCGCAACGTCCACCTTGATCTGAGCATTTTTGAACGCATTGTCCATGTCCTTGCTGATGCTCACCTTCGTGAAGACCGGGGTGGTGGAAGCCTTGGGCTCCAGCTCACTCTTGTAGTAGTAATAGCCGTCCTGATAGGTCCAGTCTTCGGTATTGATGTCCAGGCCGATCAGCTTTTCAACCTCTTCCGCCGGAGCCTCTTCTTTTCCGCCGGTCAGAATCTTCTTCTCCACCTTCACGCGGATCCAGGCAGCCGAGCTGCCGGTGTTCACAACCTCGGGAATCTTCGTGACGTCCGTCCCGGGCATAACACCGGACGGATCCACGAACGGCTCCGTTTCCTCTTCATCGCCCCACTCCTGCAGCGCAATGTCTACGCTACCGGTGGTGATCACGTTCGTCTGCCGGTATTCTCCGGTGAAATATGCCAATGTGCCGGTTGCGGCAATGGACAGGCAGATCACTGCCGATGCCAGGAACAACAGTTTACGCTTCATTCCATCTACTCCTCTCTCCTGCGGATCGTCCTTCGGCCCTCCTCGAATTCTGAATCCGGGGGATCCGTGACGCTCGGAAACGAATGCCAAACGACCTTTGTCCGGCACCTCACTCACGTGCCGGAGGTGCGAAAGCTCTTCCGCGCCTCTATGAGTTGCTGACATTCCTCCACGCTTCGATTTCGGTGAATTCCGAATCGTTGTCCTTCATCAGCTGCGACGCAAAGGCCGTGACCTTTAAGGTGGGATAGTTTTCCTTTGTCAGCGCATTCATCTGCTCCTTCGTGACGTCTTCCTTCACCATGACCTTGTCATCCTTCAGCACGGAAAATTCGTTTCCCATATCTGCTGTTGTTATTTCCCGGTAGTAAACGCCTGGAACCGAAGCTCCCTTTTCATCCTCCAGCTGCTTCCACCCGTCTGCCCTCTCATACGTCAGATAGGTATCGAAATTCGAGAACTTTTCCAGCTGAACGAACAGATAGCAGGGCTCGCTGCCTGTTGCCACCGTGACCTTGGGATCCTTCCCAATCTCGCAGCCGGGAACCATCTTGTATTCCGTTCCGGTTTTTTCCTGTAAGGTAACCGTGATATCGCTGGTCGTGAAGGTATTCGTCACGGTCTCACTCTCGGCTGTCAGCCACGCCAATGTGCCGAAGACGCTGCCGAGCATCAGGGCGAACACCGCCAGCACCAATGCAATGCTCCTCTTCCTCATGTGCTTTCTCTCCTCCCCTTTGTGTCTTTTGAGAAAACGGTGAACATGTCTTTCTTTTGTATCTGCTGAGCGCGCTTTGCCCTGCCGCCCGGCGATCCGCGTCAGCTCCCGCCTTCCGGTTCGCCTGCCGTGCCGGCTCGCGGTATCCAAGGCGTCCTCAGCAGATACAGATGGGACGGCCGATCCCGTCCCTGCTGTCCATTTCTGCTGTCCACTCATCCCGCCGGTCCTTTTCGGATCCTGCTGCAGTCAGAGGATCTCCCCGCACATCGGACCGCTCCGACGTGCAGGAAAGATCCTCCCCCAATGGAATGATCAGGATAATTGAAAGGATTGAACCGATTCGAACG
>CAVAUJ010000145.1:0-2905 GCA_963591995.1 Succinivibrio sp. | reverse complement strand
CTTCTGCGTGGTGTGCGTAAGAGCGGCCAGCGGGATGTCTGCGCCCTCCTCGACGTCCTCGGCATCGCCGATGTAGGCGAACTTCGGAACCGTAATGGTGTCGCCCGGCTGACCCGCCAGCGTATTGTCGATGGTTGCAAACGGAGAGAAGCGAATAGCCTTCGGCAGCTTTGCGCTGATCATCGCGGCTACTACTTCGGGGTTAAACAGGTTAGCAAGCTTTGTGGTTGCCATAATCTTTCCTTTCTGTGGTTACTCTCCGGTCTTCCCGGAGGTTGCTGCGGCGAAGCCTTCCGGGTCTGCCTCCTGCATAGCAACAAGCTCCTTGTAGCTCATCTTTGCTATTGCGGTCGGTGTAAGCCCCTTTGCCCCGCCCGGTACGCCGTCCTGTGATTGTCCGGGCTGCGCCCCCTTTATCGTGATCTTGTTGGTGTTGAACAGGAACTTGGAATCCTCGGCCTTCTGCAGCGCCTTGATCTGATCGGACAGGCCCTTTACGGTTCCGTCCTCGGCAAGCTCCGCCTTTGTTAGATCCAGCAGCGCGCGTACCGCCTTGCCGTTCTTGGCCCCGGCTTCCGTCAATGCCTTGTCGACCGCGGTGTTAATTCGCAGCTCCTTCATCTCTGCTTTGTGCGTCTCTGCAGCGGTCTTTGCGGCCTCCTGCAGTTCCGCAATCTTTGCTGTCAGCTCCTCGTTGTCCTTGGCGCTCTTGGAAAGCCCCTGCAGCTGCTTTGTGCTTTCGGTGATCTGGGCCTTGAGTCCGTCGCGGTCTTTCGTTATCTCGTCGATTTGGGCTTGCATCGACGCCTTCGCACTCTCGATGCTCTCCCCGTTCTCCTTCATGATCTGATCGATCTGCTCCTTACTCAGTCCCATCTCTTCCAGTGTCTTCCTGTTCATTGTTCCATCCTCTCTACGCTTTTTACGTGTTCGCTCACATGTGTTGGTTGGTTTTTGCCGCTTTACGCCCGGCAGGCTATTGCCGCGGAATGGAATCGAACCATCCCATGGAATCACCAGATTCACGGCATAAGAAAACCACCACGGTTTCCCGTGGTGGTTCTTTGAGTGTTGCTATTCTAAATTTAATAGGCCGACAGCTTTTTCACTGCCTCGCGGTCTGGTCAGACTTATTGACGAATCTCGCGGATCTCTTTAATCTCGGTCCTATATATCTCGGTGAGCCCATCTCTGCCTTGGATCAGTATAGAATCCTCTTGGCGCTCATCATCTCCAGCATCTTCCGCCTCCAAGATATCTATCCACTCGCCGCGCACAATATTGCCGTCAGTGCATATAACAAGAACCTCTTTATCAAGTAACCGGATGTTTTCGTCGATTATATCCATCATCTTGTTTCCTCTTTCCGTGGTCTCGCCGGAACAATGTGCCAACCCTTACGTTTGGAATAATGAATAATGCCGGTATTCGTAGGAATTCCCTTGCCGGCACGCCCTCGTTTGTAAATGCCAATATTCCCGGTATGGGTGAATCGCTCTTTGTGGTTCCACTCTCCGGTTGCTGTATGGAGAAATTCACCGTTGCCAGAATAGCTGTTGTAGAGCATTTGCGGGTCCGCTGTAAGTTCGCTTCTAGCAGGGTCGAAGTTGTGACTACCTCTAACATGTTTGGACTGATTGCCGGAGTTCATCGAAGTCGAATAGGTTTTAAGTTCTTTTGTGACCTCGCTCTTGAATGTATCATACCATGCTTTGTAGGGCTGCGTGATATATTCCTCTTTCCATTCGCTATAGGTCATTTTGTCGACCATAACCGTCTTCCCGGTCTCGGGGTCGCGCGCCGCGCGCTGTTGCGGCTGGAATTCATCGTCGAAATACGGCGCTGTGCATCCTCTGCAGTTTGGATGGAATGGCGGGGCGGTCACCCCGATCATGAACTGATCCATGGGAAAGTGCTTGCTGTCCATCTCGCCGCACTGCGCGCAGGTGTGCGTGTCCAGCGTTTCTATAACCTCGTATTCCTTCACGCCAAGCGCTGCGTAACTGTCGTGCTGCGCCTGATTGCCGATCGCTGCCGATTCGGTCATGATCAGCGTCCCAGCCTTCTGCTTGGCATTGCCCACGCCGTCTTTTACGTATTTTGACAGCGCCTCAATCGCCGCGTCCGGAGAATCGCCCGTTATGATCTGGCGGGTGAGCTCCTGCTCCAGCTCGCCGACCATCTTAGCCTTGTTGTCCCAGATCCGGGAGGAGAAGTCCTTCCCGTCTGCGGCCCACGGCTTTTTCACTGCCCGGCTGATCGCCTTCTCGTTGATGCCGCCGATCTCATAGCCGACGTTTATGCCCTTTTGCACCTCGTAGGCCGTGTGGTAATACTCGGACTCGTAGATCTTCGCGAGGGCTATCTCTGTGGCTGTGTTTTCCACGTTGAAGGCTTCTTCGAGGTATTCGCGCAGCTGCAGCTTCATGGCCTCCAGCCTACTGATGTGCGCCCTTGCGGACGCATTCTCCAGCTCGTGCAGCCACGCCGCATCAGCGGCGTTTTCCTTGCCCTTCTCGATGTATTCGTTTACATCCCATCTGAACTCTTCTAGCTCTCCGGCGGTTAAAAGCTTTTTAGCCTCCGCATAGCTGATCCCGTTCTCGTCCGCTATGCGCCATATCCACTTTTCGATCTGGCGGAGCAGCTCGCGCTCGGCAAGCTTGAACGCCTGCTCTGATTCCTTGTAGGCTTCATACCCGATCTTGTAGCCGCGGGCCTCCACCGCCAGCATTCTGGCCTTCCAGTAATCATTGCTCTTCATCCTCTACGCCGTCGCCCTCCTCTGTTCGAAGGGATTACCCGCGCCGAAGCCGTATTGCTCCAGATTCTCCTCCTTCTGCTTCTTGAGGCGCTCCAGCTCCTCGTCAACGTCCGTAACCCATGGATGATGTGCAAGAATCGT
>CAVAUJ010000144.1:0-2920 GCA_963591995.1 Succinivibrio sp. | reverse complement strand
TGCTCTCCACGGGAGCCGCGCCGGAATTCACGCTGCTCTCTCCGGCCCCGGGAGCTTCTTCCTCCTGCGCTGCGGCTGCATCAAAGGACGCAGCCTGCTCCTGCGGCTGTGCGCTCTCTTCCGCAGTCTCCCTCGTGTCTTCTGCGACCGCTCCGGTATTATCTTCTGCCGCAACGGGTTCCGGCACAGCTTCTGCCTTCACCGCAGAAGACACCTCCTTGAGCATCTCCTGTGCACGCGCCGCATAGCCGCTCTCCGGCGCCGCCTTCTGCACAATCTCGCGGCAGACGGCAGCCGCCTTCTCTTCGTTCCCGGACGCGCGGTAAAGGCCTGCCAGCTCATATGCCCAGCGCGGGAAGAATTTCTCACGCCTTAACTGCTCCAGCACGGCAATCTTCTCCTGCAGGGAGACGGGCGAAACACCGTACATCTTATATTGCAATACCAGTCTCTTGGGATTGGATGGATTGGCGGATTGGAATTCCTGCATCAGCTGCAGGGAACGTGTCAGGTCCTCCTGCAGGCCATCCTTTCCGTACAGGAAAATCGACAATTCGCAAAGCGCGTAGGTGATGGTGGGGTTTTCTCCGTCCCGCTCGTGCGCAATGGCCATGATGTCACGGCTCTTATGATACTCCCCGATGGCCTTATAGACCTCGCTGATCCTGCACAGCGTCTCCGGGCTTTTTACGTGATTCCAGTCAATGCCGTCTGCGATCTGCGCAGCCTCTTCAAAGCGTCTCTCGCCGATCAGCGTATTGATCTCATTCAGGCTGAGCTTAAATTCGTACTTATCCACTTCGTTTTCCTCGTATTCCATGCGTCCGAAACAGGGCTCTGGCTGCAGCTCTTTTTGCTGCTCTTATTCCGAACAATTCCGCGTACCGTTTTCGATCCGAATGGCCTTCTGGCAGACGATGTGCTGTTGGCTGCAGTGTCTCGAATACACACAGTTTTCCAACATAAATGCAATCAAAATTCTAGCATATTGCCTAACTTTCTTGCAAGCTTGGCGAACTGCTCCAGCGAGAGCTTCTCCCCTCGAACGGACTCCGACAGTCCCATCTCCCGCAGTGCCTCCTGCACCATCTCCCGATTCACGGCATAGGTTCCGTTCTGCAATCCGTGCGACAGCGCATTTGCCAGGGTCTTGCGTCTCTGGTTGAAGGATGCCCGGATCAGTGCGAACAGGAATTCCTCATCCGCTTCCACCGGCGGCTCCCTTCGCACCTGCAGCCGCAGAACCGCCGAATCCACGCCGGGCCTTGGAACAAAGCATCCCGGCGGCACAACGCAGACCCGTTCCGGCTCCGAATAATAACGGACGGCAAGGGACAACGCGCCGTACTCCTTATCCTTCTCCGTAGCCTGAATCCGGTCCGCCACCTCCTTTTGCACCATGACGGTGATGCTCTCAAAGCTCTCCGCCTCCTGCAGGAGCTGCAGCAGGATCGGTGTTGTAATGTAATAGGGGAGATTCGCCACGCATTTAAGCGGACGCCCCTGATTGTATTCTGCCGAAATCGCCGCCAGATCCGTCTTCAGAATGTCCTGAAATAAAACCGTGACGTTGTCCCGATCCTCCAGGGTGAGTGCCAGGACCTTTTCCAGACTTTCGTCGATTTCCACCGCAACCACATGTCCGGCCGCCTCCGACAGGATCTGGGTCATGGTGCCGATCCCCGGACCGATCTCAAGGACGCAATCCTCCTTGGTGATTTCCGCCGCCTCCACAATCTGATCCACAACATTGCGGTTGATCAGAAAGTTCTGACCGTATTTTTTCTTGGCACGAATTCCGAATTGATCCAGAACGGCCGCGGTACCACCGGGCGTTGCCAGTAATTCACTCATTTTCACCTTTCCTTCTCTGTATCCGCAGGGAGCCGGTACAGCCGCAGCGCATTTTCCCAAGTCTGCTCCACAACCCGCTCTGCCGTAATGCCCTTCCGTTCTGCAATCATAGCGACAACATAACGAAGATACAAGGAACAATTCCGATGTCCTCTGTGCGGCTCCGGCGCCAGATACGGGCTGTCCGTCTCGAGAACAATACGGTCCAGCGGAATCTCCTGCACGGTTTCCTTGAGCCTGCGCCCGTTCTTAAAGGTGATCACGCCCCCTACGCCGATGAAAAAGCCCATGTCCAGAAACTCGCCCGCAAGCTCCGGACTGTAGGAATAGCAATGGATCACGCCCCCTGTCTCTTCCGCCTTTTCTTCTCTCAGAATCCTCAGCGTATCGGCAGCCGCATCGCGCGAATGGATGATCACCGGCTTCTGCAATTCCCTCGCCAGCCGGAGCTGGCGCCGGAACCAATACTGCTGCCGTTCCCGTTCCGGTTCCTCCCAGTGATAGTCGAGTCCGATCTCACCGACGGCCACCATGCGCGGCTGCTGCATTCTCTCCCGGATTTCGTCCATCCATTCCTCTGTCATCGCTCCGCACTCGGAAGGATGGATTCCCATGGCTCCGTAAAACCACGAATATTCCGCCGTGAGCTCCGCGATCCGACCGAGGCTTTCATGGGTGGAGCCCGGATCCGTCACTGCGCCGATGCCCTGCCGTGCGAACTGCGCCAGCAGCTCTCTTCGGTCGGCGGCAAAGGCGTCATCATCATAATGTGCGTGGGTGTCAAAAATCATTTGTGGTGCTCCGAAATTGATTTGAAGAAATTCTTCCGTCCGGAAATTCATGCTGACCGGATATACAAAAAGAAACACCGTCCCCATGGGCCGAACCCACAAAAACAGTGCTCCACGTGCGCCTCCAGGGACTCGAACCCTGGACACCCTGATTAAGAGTCAGGTGCTCTACCAGCTGAGCTAGAAGCGCATATCTTTATGAATTTTTAATCATTCGCTCGCGAACAAGTGATAGTATAGTATCGTTGTTTTGGTTTTGCAAGTACTTTTTTAAA
>CAVAUJ010000143.1:0-2938 GCA_963591995.1 Succinivibrio sp. | reverse complement strand
CTATAACAGAGCAAGAAAAAGCTGTCAACCGTCAGATGCCTGAAATTCGATCCTTCGGCAGCTTCTCCGGCTCTGTCCACCGGCAACGCGCGGTGTTCTTTCTGTAAAAATTAATAACGGTTCGAGACAATCTTCACGCCGGGGCCCATCGTCGTAGCAACCGAAATGCTCTTCAGGAACTGACCCTTTACGGATGAGGGCTTTGCCTTAACAATAGCGCCCATCAATGCATTGTAGTTCTGCATCAGCTGCTCTTCTGTGAACGAAGCCTTTCCCAGAATGACATGAATGATGTTGGCCTTGTCCAGACGGTACTCAACCTTACCGGCTTTGATGTCTGCGATGGCCTTTGTAACATCCATGGTCACCGTTCCGGCCTTCGGGTTCGGCATGAGGCCCTTCGGTCCGAGAACCTTACCGAGACGACCCACAACGCTCATCATGTCCGGTGTTGCAACGACAACATCAAAATCCAGCCAGCCTTCCTTCTGGATCTTCGGAATCAGCTCCTCGCCGCCGACGAAATCAGCTCCTGCCGCCTGTGCCTCGTCTGCCTTGGTTCCCTTTGCAAATACGAGAACGCGAACCGACTTGCCGGTTCCTGCAGGAAGGACAACTGCGCCGCGGATCTGCTGGTCCGCATGACGGGAATCACAGCCTGTGCGGATGTGCATTTCAATGGTCTCGTCAAACTTTGCGGATGCCGTCTTCTTTACCAGTGCAATTGCCTCGTCAGCCTCATAAACCTTCGACCTGTCGATCAGCTTAGCGGCCTCAACATATTTCTTTCCGTGCTTCATGATTAAACCTCCAATTCTGACCCTTAGTCTGTAACAGTGATACCCATGCTGCGGGCAGTTCCGGCGATCATGCTGGCCGCCGCCTCAAGGGAGGCCGCATTCAGATCGGGCATCTTTGTCTTGGCAATCTCCTCAACCTGCGCCTTGGTCACGGATGCAACCTTCGTCTTGTTGGGTTCGCCGGATGCCTTCTGGATTCCTGCCGCCTTCTTGAGAAGAACGGCTGCCGGAGGGGTCTTGGTGATGAAGCTGAAAGATCTGTCAGCATAAACCGTAATAATAACCGGGATGATGGTGTCGCCCTTGTCCGCCGTTCTTGCATTGAACTGCTTGGTGAACTCAACGATATTGACGCCATGCTGTCCCAGTGCAGGTCCTACCGGCGGTGCAGGGGTTGCTTTGCCGGCCTGAATCTGTAATTTGATGTAACCTTGTACCTTCTTAGCCATATGAATTCCTCCTTTGCGGTCACCGCAGGTGGCTCCTGCTCCCGCATGTTCCGTACCGGATGATTCCGGTCATATGCCGCACTCTGCCAACGAAAACATCGGCCGCCGTGCGGCGACTAACAGATGCGTCCGCATCCCACGCATCCACGTCAGATGCATCTGCGCCTGATTTGTCCTGAATATCTGCTGCTCTGTCCATCTGTCCGGCCACATCGCGTTTTCCTGCAGGAAAAACCGGGATGCGACTGCCAAACAGATTCCTTAGTTCGTTTTGCGCAGCTCCGCGAAGCTGATCTCAACCGGCGTCTCTCTTCCGAACAGCTCGACGCTGATCGTAGCGATCTGCTTGCTGTAATCCAGCTTGGAGACAACGCCCAGCGTATCCTTCCAGACACCTGCAATAACGGCAACGCTGTCGCCTTCTTCGAAGTCCACCTTTGTATCCGCCGTATGGATGCCGAGATTCTTCATCTCCGCCTCCGTCAGCGGAACCGGCTTGGATCCCGGTCCGACAAAGCCCGTTACGCCTCTGGTGTTGCGGACCACATACCAGGTCTCATCGTTCATGATCATATTGACAAGGACATAGCCCGGGAACAGCTTCCTCTGCGTCAGCTTCTTGGCACCGTTTTTCAGCTCGTACACGTCCTGCAGGGGAATCATCACTTCGAAAATCTGGTTCTCAAGATGACGATTTTCAATGGTTTTCACCAGTCCCTCGCGGACCTTGTTCTCATATCCGGAGTAGGTATGTGCAACATACCACTTCGCAACATCGCTGATGGCACTCTCATCCAGCTGCTCGCCGTCTGCTGTGCCTTCCTCCTGTGCCTCCAGTGACTGTGCCACCAGTGCAGCCTGTGCATCCTCAACAGCCGCATCGCCCTGATTGAGCACACGCTCTGCCTCTGCCTTCTCTATGTCCGCAGCCTTTTTCGTGAAATCCGGCCGCTTGATCTCCCGAACCCCCGGAAGCACGCCGGCCTTGACGCGAACCTTTACTTCATTGTTATCTGCCATTGATTTACCTCTTCCGATCTCCGATCAGCCGCCAATGGAGATACCGGTCAGAACGTCGATCAGATTCTGGAATCCAAAGTCGATTAACGCAATCAGTCCGCCCACAATAATGCTGACGATCAGAACTGCAGCCAATTGCTTCAGCAGCGTGTCGCGATCGGGCCAGATGATCTTCCTGAACTCAGCCTTCACACCCTTGAAGAATCTGACTGCCTTGGACTCTTTGGCCTTTGTCTTGTCCTTTGCCATACGCTCCTCCAACGAACAGGCGAATGCTTCCGTCCTTACTTCGTCTCTTTGTGCAGAGTATGCTGTCTGCAGAATCTGCAGAACTTCTTGACTTCCATACGATCCGGATGCGCTTTCTTATCCTTCGTCGTGTTATAGTTGCGGCGCTTGCACTCGGTGCAGGCAAGAGTGATTCTGGTACGCATAGTCGTTAACCTCCAAATGATAAACTATACTCCGGTAATCGGCGAATGCAGCCATCGATCCGCCTCCCGGTTGACGTGCGCTCTTTCCTTATGCGCACAAAAAAAAGATCTCACAGCGATCTTCCCGATTAGGATAGCATCGCGCCTCCCGAACTGTCAAGCACTATGAAGCCGATCACCGCACCATCCGCAGGGTGCTGCCCTTGCGCGTTTTGCTCACCAGAATCTGCTGCGG
>CAVAUJ010000142.1:0-2951 GCA_963591995.1 Succinivibrio sp. | reverse complement strand
CTAAGGGGCTGTTCCAACGGGAGACCGTTGGGATATTACTCCTGCGTGGGTCTGCGTGAATTCAAAAGGCAGTGAAAACCGAAAGGTTTTCACTGCCTTTTTTCGTAACATCGGATCCGGAAGAAAAGAAAGGAGATCGATATGGAATACACGTCATTGCTGTCGGATTCTCACGCTTACGAAGAAATTCAGGATTTCATCTGCATAAGAATATTGAATTACGAGCATTACCGTCGGGATCTGGAGTCTCTCGCATATATTCATTGGGAGGATCTGGCGATTACTTTTTTCTATCTGGGGGACGGGAGCGAGCATTGCCAGATCCCGGTTTTCCAAAAGGACCTGAAACGCTGGGGAGTGGACTTGTATGAGCTGATGCGGCAGGCGACGACGCAGAGCGGAATTCTGCATCCGGCGATTTTCCGGCCGATGCAGGAGATACTCCAGATCCCGGCGACGCCGGAGGAGAATCTGATACCGTTGTATGTTCTGAGCTGCGAGGCGGAAGGATACGGCGCCTCGGTGATGCTTTATCCCGGACTTCTGGCAAAGATCGCAGAAGAGCTGAAGGGAGACCTGTATGTCATTCCCAGCTCCGTTCATGAACTGATCGTACTGGAGGCGGACAATCTGGAAAAACCGGAGAGGCTGCTGCCCATCATTGCAGACGTGAACCGGACCGTGGTCCTGCCGGGAGACTATCTGTCCAACTCCCTGTATGTATATCGCCGCAGGCAGGGCGAGCTGGAGCGGTACGGGACCGCTCCGGATTTCATCTGATCGGACAACGTGTGCGAAGATTCCACAGACCTCTTTACTTTTGAAAGCCGGAAAGGTATCATTTGTGGCTGAGGAAGAGCGTAGTCGGAGGATCCTCCGGCAGCTTCTTTCGCGAAAGCGATGACGAGACGAGTAGGACCGTACGAAGGCCACAGAGAGGATTTCTCCCCGTACCGGACAGGCACAGCTGAGAGGCTGCGGATGACGGCAGGGGGATGCTGAGAGAGATCCGGCGGGACGCAGTCTGAAGACCAGCTCTGAGCGGCCCCAATCCGGCCCGGTGATTCCGTTACCATCACAACGAGTGATAAGACAGGGTGGAACCGCGTATTCTACGCCCCTGGCACTGTGATGCAGTGTCAGGGGCTTTGTGTTCGGCTGCGGCTGCCCATGAAAGGAAGGAGAGCAATATGGAAAAAGAGCAATATCTGGAGGTGTATCGCCATTCTCTGGCACATGTTCTGGCAAAGGCGGTGCTGGAGCTGTACGGCCCGGAGACGCAGTATGCCATCGGACCGCAGATTGCAGACGGCTTTTATTATGACTTTGTCCTGCCGGAGGGATCGGCCATTCAGGAGGCGGATTTCAAGAAGATTGAGGACAAGATGCGCGAGATCATGAAGCGCAGGGAGAGCTGGACCAGAAAAGAGGTCTCAAAGGCGGAGGCGATGAACCTGTTCGCCGGACAGCGCTTCAAGACGGAGCTGATCCAGGATCTTCCCGAGGATGAGGTGATCACGGTCTATTATACCGGTGACGATTATGTGGATTTGTGCCGCGGACCGCACGTGGAGAATTCACAGGACCTTCTCTCTGCGGCATTTGAGCTGCGAAGCGTGTCCGGCGCATATTGGAGAGGGGATGAGCACCGTGACCAGATGACGCGCGTGTATGCGTATGCGTTCCCGGACAAAGCAGCATTGAAGGCGCATAAGGATCTTATCCGTGAAGCAAAGGAGAGAGATCACAAAATCATCGGCAGGCAGCAGGAGCTGTTCTATTTTGACCCGACGGCACCCGGTATGCCGTATTGGCTGCCGAGAGGCTGGAAGCTGTTCAATGCTCTTCTGGACTTCTGGAGAGGAATTCACGAGGAGCACGGGTATCAGGAAATTTCCGGACCGGTGCTGAGCAAGAAGGAGCTGTGGGAGACCTCCGGCCATTGGGCACACTATCAGGATGGAATGTTCATCATTCCGCCGGCAGAAGGGTGCGCGGAGGAAGAAACCTACGCACTCAAGCCCATGAACTGTCCCAACGCCATCAAGGTTTACCAGACCAGACCCCGCTCCTATAAGGATCTTCCTTTCCGCATCAATCAGGTGGATGTAATCCATCGGAAGGAGAAGAGCGGAGAGCTCAACGGTCTATTCCGTGTGCAGCAGTTCCGACAGGACGATGCGCATATTCTGGTGACAGAGGAGCAGATCGCCTCGGAAATCAACGATATCATGGACATCGCGACGCAGATTTACGGAACGTTCGGCCTGACCTACGGGGCGGAGCTGTCCACCCGTCCGGATGATTACATGGGAGACATCGACACCTGGAACCAGGCGGAGGCCGATCTCAAGAAAATTCTGCTGGATAAATACGGAGAAGGCGGCTTTGAAATCAACGAGGGAGACGGGGCATTTTACGGGCCGAAGATTGACCTGAAGATGAAGGACGCTCTGGGAAGAGAATGGCAGATGGGAACGATTCAGCTGGATTTCCAGCTCCCGTTGAATTTCGGCATGAAGTACACGGCGGCAGACGGATCCCAGAAGCAGCCGGTTATGATTCACCGCGCGATTTTCGGATCCATGGAGCGGTTCATCGGTATCATTACCGAAAACTTCAAGGGCTGCTTCCCCTTCTGGCTGTCACCGATGCAGATCGGCATCGTGCCGATCCGTCCGGAGCACAACGAATACGCCGGAGAGGTTGCCGCAATCTGCAGGAAAAACGGCCTTCGCGTGGAGGCAGACTACAGCGACAACAACATGAAGACCAAGATCAAGGGCTTCAAGACCTTCAAGGATCCTTATATCCTGGTTCTGGGAGACAGCGAGGCAGCAAATCGCACCGTATCGGTCAACATCCGCGGCAACAAGCAGCTGAACAATGTGCCGCTGGATGAGTTCCTGGATTTGTGCGACCGCATGTGCGAGGAGCACAGCCTGGAGCTG
>CAVAUJ010000141.1:0-3036 GCA_963591995.1 Succinivibrio sp. | reverse complement strand
ACCGGAGTGGACGGAGATTCCCATTGAAACGATCAAGGGACTTCGCATCGGAAATGCGCAGAACGAGGAGGCAAGGACCGGTGTAACGGTGCTGCTCTTCGAGCAGGGAGCAAGGGTCGGCATCGACGTCAGCGGCGGAGGACCGGCGGCGCGCGAGACGCATCTGGCGGATCCCACCACGGCGGACAATCCGGTGAATGCCATTGTCCTCTCCGGGGGTTCCGCGTACGGTCTGGCGGCGGCTGACGGCGTGATGCAATATCTGGAGGAGCACGGGATCGGCTACGATACCGGTTATGCGCTGGTGCCGTTGGTGTGTCAGTCGTGCATTTATGATCTGAGTGTCGGACGGGCAGACATTCGTCCCGACCGGCAGATGGGATATGAGGCGTGCGTCGATGCAGAGCAGCCTCATCCGCACAGCGGAAAAATCGGCGCAGGGTGCGGCGCAACGGTCGGCAAGCTCTGCGGAATGGAGCGATCCTCGGACGCAGGTCTTGGCATCTGCGCGGTGCGGCTGGGGGAGCTGGAGATGGCGGCGGTTGTGGCGGTCAATGCACTGGGTGATGTGACCGATCCGGACACCGGAGAGCGCCTCGCGGGGCTCCGAACCGAGGACGGAGACGGCTTTCTGGATTCGCGCCGGGAGCTCTACAAGATCACCCGGCGGACGGATATGTTCACCGGCAACACCACCATCGGTGCCATTGTCACCAACGGGCGGTTCTCAAAGGCGGAGATGAGCAAGCTCGCCTCCATGACACGCAATGCCTATGCCCGCTGCATTACGCCGGTGGGAACCATGGCAGACGGCGATACGATTTACGCGGCCTCCATCGGAGAGACGGAGGCCGACATCAATGCGGCGGGAACCCTTGCTGCCCAGGTGATGGAGCGCGCCATCCTGGCGGCCGTCAAAGGTTCTTGCGGTAAATGATGTAGAGCCCCTTGAGGAGCAGCTCGTCATCGAGGAGGATCTCCCGCTTGCAATACGGGATGATGCACTTGGCAAGTCCGCCGGTGGCGATGACCGTGGTCTTCTGACCCAGCTCCTCTTCAATGCGATCCACCAGACCGTCCATGGTGGCGGCATTGCCGTTGATGATGCCGCTCTTCATGCAGTCGAGCGTGTTCCTGCCGATGACGTGCCCCGGGGCCTCCATGCTGATGCCGCTGAGCTGGGAGGCCCTGGCGGTCAGTGCATCCAGAGAGATCTGAGGACCCGGCAGGATCAGGCCGCCGACATAATTCTTTTTCTCATCCAGAACACAGAAGGTGGTTGCCGTGCCGATGTCGATGATGATCTGCGGCACCGGGTAGAGGTTCACGCCGGCCACGGCATCGGCCACGAGATCCGAGCCCAGCTGTGCGGGATTGTCAATCTTGATGTTGAGGCCGGTTTTGGAGCCGGGGGAGAGAACCTGTACCTTCTTCTTCAGAATTTTCTCGGCGGCGACCTTCATGATCCGCGTAATCTGCGGGACGACGGAGGAAATGATGCCGCCCTGAAAGTCCTCCGGCGAGAGCCGGTGAATGTCCATGAGGGATTTGAAATCGATGGCGTATTCAAGCTCGGTTTTGGTCCGGTTGGTCGAAAGGCGCTCGATGAAGTAAATCTTCTCCTTGTCGATTCCGCCAACCACGATGTTCGTATTCCCGATGTCTACAATTAAAATCATTTCGTGTAAGCTTTCCTCTCTGCTTTATGCCGCAGTCGGTCTGCGGCGGTACGATTCAGGCAGTCATCTCCTGCAGAACGGCATCGAGAATCCGGTCGGATGCCTCGGCCTTGCTCATCAGAGGAAGCGCGATTTCATGCTCCCTTGTGATCAGGGTGATGACATTGGTGTCCTTCTGAAAACCTGCTCCCTCAACCTTTACGTTGTTGGCGGCGATCATGTCCAGATTCTTTTTGAGGAGCTTGGCGCGGGAATTCTCGAGCAGATGCTCGGTTTCCATGGAGAATCCGCACAGGAACTGTCCGCTCCTTTTGTGTGCGCCGAGATAGGCGAGAATGTCATCGGTTCGCTCCAGCTCGATGCGCATCGGTCCGTCGCTCTTTTTCACCTTATTGTCGGATACCGCTGCAGGGCGGTAATCCGCCACAGCGGCGGCCTTTAGAATGATGTCCTGATCGGCGCTGCGCGAGACGACGGCCTCATACATTTCCCTTGCCGTGGTGACCTGCACATAATCCACGAACATGGGCGGTGTCAGGTTGGTCTGTCCGCTGACGAGTGTGACGCTGGCCCCGCGGAGCATGGCTGCGCGCGCAAGGGCATAGCCCATTTTCCCGGAGGAGTGATTGGTCAGATACCGCACGGGATCAATGCTCTCCTGGGTGGGACCGGCCGTCACGAGGACACGCTTCCCTTGGAGATCCTTGGTGTGCGCGAGCTCGCGTTCGATGTACTGCAGCAGCACCTCCGGCTCCGGCATCTTCCCGGCACCGGTGTCGCCGCAGGCCAGATGGCCGACGGCCGGTGCAATGATCTCGTAGCCGAAGCCCGAAAGGGTCCGGAGGTTGCCCTGCACCACCGGATTCTCGTACATGGCGGTGTTCATGGCAGGAGAGAGGAGACGCGGACACCGGCAGGCCAGGAGCGTAGTGGTCAGCATGTCATCGGCGATGCCGTGGGCGAGCTTTCCGATGACGTCGGCGCTGGCCGGTGCGATCAGAACGAGATCGGCCTGCTGCGCCAGGGAGACATGCTCGACCTGAAATTCGAAATTCCGGTCAAAGGTGTCCACAAGGCATTTGTGGCCGGTGAGGGTTTCAAAGGTGATGGGCGTGATGAAATGAACGGCATTCCGCGTCATGATGACACGGACATCGGCCCCCTGCTTTACCAGCATGCTGGCAAGGGAGGCAATCTTGTAGGCGGCGATGCTGCCGGTGACCCCCAGCACAATCGTTTTGTTCTTCAGCATAGATGATTTTCCTCCTTGCGGCGGTGCGCCGCAGGCATTGTCGGCGTATTGCGCAGCATGCATATTGTACTATGAAAAGCGGCGCTTCAACAGGGAGGATCTCCG
>CAVAUJ010000140.1:0-3082 GCA_963591995.1 Succinivibrio sp. | reverse complement strand
TAACCCTTCGCATAACCATCATTATACGAAGTCTTGCCGCTGACATATCCGCTGCCGTTGTGGTAGCCCGCAGGAATCGTCACGTTCCCGTCTCCGGTCGTGGAGCCGGTCCATGCCCCGTTGTTCGTCATCGTGCCTTTTTCGTTCTCGAGCGTCGCAGAGGAAAAGGTCTTCCCACTCAGCACCTCTGCAGCAGTCGCGTCGCCGGTGGGATTCCTAAAAGGGGTTACCGCTCCGTTCTTCGTTGCCTTGTACCCCCATTTCCCGTTGCTGTCTGTCGCGAAATACAGGTCGCTCACCTTGGTCTCAAGCGTGGTTGCCCGGTCTCCCAAAGTCTTGCCCATTCTTGCATCCAGAACATACCCCGCATCCGTCGTCAGTGCATCATTCTTGATGCCGGTCGCATCCAGCTTGGTTGCAATCTTTGCCTTTACCGCGTCCATCAGTCGGCTCAGCTTCTCGGTTGTTACGAATGTAGACATTGCTCACCCTCCTCCTGCTCAGTTAAACTTGGCGATTTCCACCGCCAGCTCGGTCTCTGTCATCTCATCCGGCTTGTTGTTCGTGATCTTCTCCGTCAGTGTTGTCTCCAGCGTCTGCGACTGATTGAGCAGATACCTGTCGTTCTGCAAAAACGTCTGGAAGTAGCCGTTCACAAACGTGTTCAGCACGTAGTCGGATTCCTTCACCTGTTCCACGTGCGTCACGTTAAAGTCGGGGTTGCTCGGAATTGAAAATGCTGCCATCTATGCCTCCTCTTTAATAAACGATGTCTACTATGTCATCGATCTTGAACACCATTGATGCGCCGTTGCGTTTGAGCTTTTTATCGAAGGTTTTGATGCAGACCAGATCTCCTTCGCTATCTACAAGGCCCATCTCCGTAATGTACTCGCCGTTTGCCGTGTCCTCCGGAATCTCTCCCAGATACTGGTAGGACCGGTCGTCCAGCTTTGTCGCGGAAATCACTTCGATTCTCGCAACCTCGTTCTTCAGCTCCGTCTCCTTGCCGGTCGGCGTGTATTTCTTCCCGTCATCCCCAAGGCCGGTGCCGAAGGCAAAATATTTGATTTGCCAGGCATCGCTTCCGATAGCCCTCATTTTGAGCATCTTCTGCTTTGCCTGATTAAGCAATACTGCATCCACGGTATCTGGCTCCTCCGCTCCTTCAATCGGTCCCCATTGGATGGCCCCGTCGAAGGTATACTTCCCGTCATAACTGTTGTAATGCCGTCCAAGGGCATCGAACATATACTTGCCATTGAACTGGATCTCTCCGTTGTGGCTGATGTAGTTCTTGTCCTGTGCTCCGGATCCACCGATCTTGTCATACTGGATTGCGCCGTTGTACGCGAAAGTCCCGTCGTACCGGTTGTACCTGTCGTAGGTGATCAGAAGATTTGTGAAATGTTCCCACTCGCTGATCTCGATCTGGTCCCGGTAATTCGTTGTAAACAGAAGCTTCACGCCGCCCGGGCGAATGACCATCGGCTTGATGATCGTCGGATCCGGGACATCCGAAGGAATGTCCGCCACGTCAATGGACAATGCCGCAGGATCCGGCTTGTTCCACGCCGAACCGTTGTAGGTCTCCACCACAACATTCTCTTTGTAGGTAATGACAGCCTCATCTCCCCACAGAAGATGCAACCCCTTCATGATGTCCTCGTAGGTCCCGTCTGCGTTGTTCTTCAAGATTTGAAAATACAGCACGTTCCGATAGGAGGAATCGTCCAGCTCGTCCGTCTGCGTCAGCTCCAGAAGGTTGTATGCGTCATTCCGTGAGATCCCAACAATGTCTCCCACCATGTCAAGATTCTTGCCGGTTGCGGATTTCACATCCGTCTTCTCGATCAGATCCGAGAACACCGTTTCCAGTTCGGTCAGCTGCGCTCCTACTGCGTCTATCACGGCACTAAGGTTGGACCCACCTTGGAACTGGCAGGGGATCTCGTTCTTCCATTCCTCTACCAGACTCATTTCAGGTTCACCTCAATCCTTGCGCGAGACAGATTGATGACCTGTCTTTGCGTTGCGTCAATGTTCCCTGCCGTGTAGGTGGTGCTCTTCGTGCTGTCCGTCCCGGTCGCAACCTTGATGTCGCAATACTTGATGCCAGGCAAGGCCGCATAGATCGGCGCAATGTAATTCTGGCTCAGGAAGCTGTCGCCAATCGTCATATCCTCGGTGTCGATGATGATGTCTTTGATAATGTCCTCATACTCGGAGGCAATGGATACGCTTCCCTGAGTGATCTCAACCTTGACCCATGCATAGACCTGTTCCGGTCGGTTAAAGCCGATGTTGATCACATCGCCGTACTTCCCAAGGACATCCGTTCTGGTGTCTCCATACGTGTAGATCCCGCCGGACTTCTTCATCAGGATGGCCTTTGCTATCGCTCCGTCGTTCCCACCGTCCACCAGAACTTCAATGCTGTGCGGAGGTCTCCCCTCCGAATCGGTCACGTCCGTGGCGTTCTCGTAGACCCTCACGGCCTTGGTATCATCCACCTCGGACAAAAGATAAGACTCGATAGCCTCAGCCTGTGCGGACGCTGAATTGTACCGCTTCCCGATGTATGACAACCTCAATTCCGTATCCGACTCCTGCAGCCGTCCAAGATCCGGATCCACCACGTTCACCACGGATTTCAGCCCGGTCACGTTGGACACGATGTTGGTCACACACCCTGTCTGCAGCTCGATCTCGCCATAGTCGTCTGTCAGGTACGGGACGCATCCGACAACAGTCTCTGTGGTCAGGTTGTTTGATAATGTGACCTCGTTCTCCCTTGTCTCCGACTCCGTGTCTGTGATCGTCAACAGGACATTTGATTCGTCCACCGTGGTCTCATACCCTGTCACGTCGCCCAGAAGCTCTTTCAGCCCTTTAAGCACTGATACGGCGGTATCCGTCGTCTTGGCGGTGTACGCATACATCTTTGCGTTCAGCTGCACCTGATAGCTCCCGGTGATCGTGGATGACACCAGCTTGATCGTCACCGCATGGCACTTGCTCCGCGAGACTTCTGTCTCCGCAGCGCACTTAAGGTTGATCTGCGGATTCGTGGTGGTCGCCA
>CAVAUJ010000139.1:0-3094 GCA_963591995.1 Succinivibrio sp. | reverse complement strand
AAAAACTGCAGATGGAAGAAGCGAATGAGGGGGAGGCGGAGTAGATCCGCGAACCTCCCATGGCTTTGGAGGAAACAATGAAAAAGAATTGTCGGTGCATAGCTGCTTTTCTGATCATGGCAATTGTGTTCAGCGAGGTCGGGGCTTTTCCTGTTGTTGCTGCGGAGAGGGAAAGATCCTGGAGAAGCTTCGCAGATCAGGTAAAGGAAAAAGCTTCTGCTGCGGCAGATGCTGCGGGAAAGGCCAAGGATAAGGCGGCACAGAAGGCGGAGGACACGATCAATGATGCGTCAGAGAAAATGAAGAAATACGGATCGGATGCGGCTGTTTTTGCGCAGAAGTCCCTTTCCGGTCTTTCAAAAGAAGCACAGGAGGCGGGAAATTCTATTTCTGAAAAGGCAAAAGAAACGAAAAATGCTGCTTCTGCCGGAATTGCGCTCGCCGGTGCTGCGCTGGCCGCTGCTGCATCAAATTTGGATACAGATAGAATTACGGATGGACTGGAGTTTACCGGCAAGCTTACCGCTACAAATTTGTCGGTTGCTCTTGGGACGCAGGACTATACGAACTATATTAACGGGATATCTGAAGCGATTGAAACGATGCGGAAGGATCTCAACAAAAGCGCATACAACAGCAGGGGAGTGGCTCAGGAGAAGGGCTTCATATTTGAAAAATGGCATGCCGATACATTTAATATCGATGCAGCGGCAAAGCGCTCAAAAGAGTGGGCAAAGCAGTTGGAGGAAAATGGAGAGGGATCCGTTGATGTTCGTACTTCGTATGGCGAAGAAGCCAGTATGAAGGCAATGAAAAATTCAAAAGAGAGTGCCAAAGCGCAGGCAGAGGTGATTTTATCGGAAGGCTATCGCCAATATGCGCAAGAGGCAAAGGAAAAGGGGGAGAGCTATTCATTACAGGACTATGTAAACAATCATGCTTCAAACGAGGAGGCATGGGAAATAATCAAAGCGAAATATGAAGGACAGACCAGAATCGTTCCGTCTGACCATGTGGATAATGCCAGAGCCTATTTGCAAGGGCGAGCCGATAAACTGGATATCCCGTCTGAATATACAGCACAACAGAAAAAAATATATCAGGAGACCATGGACTCGCTGAAGGATCATTTGGAATCGCCGAAGGGAACAAAGTCAAAACCGCTTAGCAGCGGGGAACTGCAGGCTTTGACGGAAGCCGCCAAAGAAGGAGATGTCGATCTTTCAGAATACGGTATTACCGTTTCCGATTATGTATCTCGTTCTGTGATTGCCGGTCAGGTTTTGTCTGCCGGAGCGTCGGCTGCCATTCTTCAGACGGCCATTACGATCGGACCGGATATTTATAAAATCATTGCAGAGTCACTCAAAAATGGAAATGTTGATGAGGGTCAGCTAAAGGAGATAGGGCTGGACGCCGCTTTAGCCGGTGCCGGAGGATTTGCGGAAGGGTCGATCAGTCAGGCAATCCTTATCGCCTGCAGGGCAGGAAAATTTGGGGACAAACTGAAAGGCGTATCTCCGGATACGGTTGGAACGACGGCCGTCTTGATGGTAGATGCAGCCCGATATGCGTATCAGTTTTCAAATGGTGAAATCACTGCAAATGATTATGCAGACCTGATGGCGGAAGAGGTGTTTGTTGCAATTGCCGCAGAGACAAGCGGGGCTGCTCTTCAGGCATTGCTGCCCATGATTCCTTTTGCGTATTTCGCGGGGAGCATGGCAGGAGGAATGCTTGCATCCACAGGATATCAAATCGGAAAAGAAGTTGTGATGGAAGTTAGGGATGAGGGCGGAATGGCAGTCGTTCTTCCTGCAAAAGTGAAAGAAGGATACAACATGGGAAAGGAACTGCTCGCAGTACTGGATTTTTCTCATGCTGACAACGCAATACTTCCCAGAGAAATTCTGGACGTTCAGGTAAGGACAACGCCGCAAAATCAAATTCAAATTTCACAGGCGACAGGAATATTAAATTGGGTGCAAGGAAGGTGAGGCCCCTATAGAAGAGAGAAAAAGAAATCGATATGTTGGTTGCCGGAACGGAGGTTGCCAAAAAGTGAGAAAATATCTGCTGCCGGCGCTGATGCTGGCGGTATTCGAGGCCGTGGCGGTGACGCTGTGGCTGACCAAGGAGAATGTGTTCTATCTTTTCAATTTCAGCTATATCGGTCTGTCAATATCGCTGGGGCTGCTGCTGTTCATCCGGAAATATCGATACGCCAGACGCGTTGTTCAGCTTCTGGTCGGCCTATATATGCTGGTATATCTCGGACTGATCTGCCATGAGAATATGCAGATCGAAGGCTTCTGGTACTATCTGTTCACCGGCGTGTTCGAGGCGGCGACGATTCATTATGCCGTGGCCAAGATCTTCGGGCCGCTCCTCTTCGGAAGAGGATGGTGCGGATATGCGTGCTGGACGGCCATGGTGCTGGACTTTCTGCCGTACAAAACCCCGCGGCATCCACGGAAGAGCATTGGGTGGATCCGTTATCCGGTATTTGCCGCATCGCTGCTCTTTGTTGCTGCTCTGTTCCTCATGGGGGTCGGCAACATCGAGCGGATCATGTTCCGCGCTTTCATCATCGGGAATGCCGCATACTACGGTGTGGGGATCGCATTGGCCCTTATCCTGCAGGACAATCGGGCCTTCTGCAAATACATCTGTCCGGTTACGGTGTTCCTTAAACCCATGAGTTACTTCTCCCTGCTTCGGATCAAATGCGACGAGGAGAAGTGCATTTCCTGCGGAAAATGCAAGCGGGTCTGTCCGATGGATGTGGATGTGACGGATCCTTCCAGAAAGCGGCACAACGGAACGGAGTGCATTCTGTGCATGGAATGCGTGAGGAACTGTCCAAAGGATGCGCTTTGAAACGCGCCTCCGGCCAGCTACATCGAGGTTTTCCGAAGGAAAATCGAGATGGGGGCTGAATAGTTACACGATAATATGTAATGTGGAGACGGGCAGGCACGGATGGTGTCTGCCCGCTTTTTCTGTCCCTATGCACGGCGACGCATGCACAGAAGCCCGGTGACATCTGCCAGCACCCAGCCGATGGGAATGGCCATCCAGATGCCAAGCTCGC
>CAVAUJ010000138.1:0-3163 GCA_963591995.1 Succinivibrio sp. | reverse complement strand
GATGAAAATGTGCGTGTTTATTCTCGCGTATGCTCTATGGCTGCAATGATAACACGATTCATTTCGTCATAGGAACCCTGATATACATCCCACTTTTCCGCAAAATGGAACCCTGCGCAGAGAAGGCCCTGACGTATATAGTCCATAATCTGCTCCCCGCTGTATCCGGTTGTCTTTTTGATCCGTTCCTCGTTGATGCACATAATTTCATGTGCCGCCATATTGCGGATGTTCTCTTCTACTCCCCGAAGCACCTCTGTCACTTTTCTGGTGTGCGGATTGCTGCAATAAAGATCAATGATCTTATAAAGCTCAACATTCTTTACATATGCTCCATCGTAGTAGACTTTCAGACCTACGGCCTGCTCAAAATCCGTTCCCTGAAGCTCCCGCAGCTTCCAGCGAAGTCCTCCTTCGCTCTCCCTGCAATACCGTTCCAATTTGATCTCTGTCTGTGCCGAAATGATCTTTATGAAAATAACGGTCAGGATCGGGGTCAGCGCCCGGACAAAATCCGCATATTCCCCCTTCTTCAGGCGAAGCTGAACCCCCAGCACATATTCATAATACTTGCGTTCACTCCCGTCCCGCACCGGCAGAACATAACGCGCATCCTTTCGAAGGACCTCCTCCACCCTTTGCGCATCCAGCAGTGTCCTGCGTTCCGCCATTTTCAGGAGATTCCTGTATCCTTCTGTTTCCTTCTCCGGAAGAAGCTCTGCAATGGTCAATGCGCCGGCATAGTCATATTTACGAACCAGCTCCTTGATGGCATTTTCCTGCTTGATCAGAGACAGCGTCGGGCAGCTCACCTCCCGGCAGCGGTTCTCGCCGCTTTCCTCCAACGAACCGTTCAGTTCCCATAAGGTTTCCACGTCGTAGGACCTGTGATCATGGTTGTTCATTTTGCGTTCCGGCGTAAGCACCTGAATCGCGGTACAGGGGAATTCTCCCAGCGTTTTCAGCACCAGCAGACCGCTCTTCATAGCAGGCGTCCCGGAGGATACATTCAGCAGCAATTCATCTCCGGGCTCCATATCCGACTGGATTTTCTCAATGATGGTTCGAAAGTCCTGATAAAAAAAGTCAAACTCCTGCACGTTCGACAGTGCAGGGCGCTCTATCCGGACATATTCCGTCTTTCTCTCCTGCTGCTCATCCAATCGCTCAAGACAATACATGTATCGATTGTCCTGCCGCTCATTTTCCAGAATTTCACCGGACAGATATAAATACACCACGTCGGGCCGGTAATGACGGCATATGTGCAGCAGCGAACCGTCATACATGTTGGTGGATGAAATCGGATCCGTCCCTCCTATCGGTGAAAACAAATATCTCCTGCTCATATGATCATTACCTCCTCCGCTTCTATCTTATCGTTCACTCCAAAGAGCTTGATTTCTCCATAGCCCGTCATTCTGTACAGACGCACGCTGTCTTCATCTTCCTTGATCAGCTTTGGGATTTCTCTTTGCAGCTTTACAAACAATGCCTCATCGATCAATGCCTCGAACGCTGACTTCTGAACGCGAAAACCATAACCGTTCATTTCCTTGGCAAACTTTGTGCGCCGTTTATTGCTCACGATATCATAAATCACCAGAACGAACAGCTTTCTGGATGTCTCTGACTCCTTTGTGTTCCAAAAGTAGTCTTCCATTGCCGCTCCCCTTCTCTGTCCAATACAGTATTCGCTCCGCTCTGCCGCTTTTTTGCAAATCTTCTCAGCGTATCCATACCGGTTTGTAAAGCTCCGGATCATTGGCCTCCAGCGCATTGCAGAACTGATTCACCTGCAGGTCCATGGCTCTTCGGAAGCTCACGGTATAATCCACGTATGTCAGATATTTGCTGTCTACGTGGAATTTATGCTCCAGCTTGGCAATGAAGATCTTAAAGCCCTCCTTTGTGAGCAGCACTCCTCCATTGTCCCCACGATTGAAGTGCTCCGGCCGGAGTTCGTGGCCGTTCAGCAGACTCATTGCAAGGGAATCCACTATAACCGCGCGCCACTCCTCCATCAGATCACTTCCCAGGGTCGGATGTTTCTCCCTGTCCTTGTGCAGTATGCCAAAATACGGATTCAGTCCCTTTCCTTCCAGTTTGCCATACATCTCGCTCAGAACAATGGAATAACCAAGGCTCAGCACGGAATTGAACGGATCCTTCGGCGGCTGTCGGTTCCTCCCCTCAAACTTAAACTCCGGAATGATCAGCTTTCCTAACGCAGCAAAATATTGACGTGCCGCTGCGCCCTCACACCCCATGATCTGATCCGTTGCCACGCAGGCATCCAGCTTTTGCGCCAGAATCTGCATCATCTTGATGGCGGAATCCACCTCGACGTGGCCGGTACGGGCATAACGGCGAAGAATCACGATCTGATTGTGTATTTTGGCCCGGATCATTTTCTTGGACATTGCGGTGCAGAATTCCTCGGAAACCGCTGCCTGTCTGCGCTGTCTCTCTACATTGACATGTCCGGTAGAAATGAGTCTTCCGTAATAGGAGCCGCTTCCCGAAAAAATCACCACGTTGATTCCGCGTTTCAGACACTCCACCATGCACTGCGTTGTCAGCTGCACATTCCCGAAAATTTCAATCATTTCCAGCGTTTCTGCCGGAATGCTCCGTTCCAGGCCGTCCTTGCATTTTACCTGAAATCGGTTGGCATTGAATCCAATGGTCGACCCCTGCTCGTTAACATACAAATAGCTCATGCCATCCCCCCTGAAAAGTGTGCACTTTCACAAAACTCCGACCCCTTGGGGGACTGTGTCTATTCGATGGAACCATTACCCTCATTCAAACATTTCAAACGAGTCCATGTCATACATATAATCCTCACCTGACTCATCAATCACAGAGTAGCTATGGTGCTCCTCATCTACACCAACAATTTCGTATTCTTTTCCATCCATCAGTCCGATAGGATCGCTATCGCCATGGTATATTGCCTTCATTTCAGAAGCCTCTCCCCTTTCATTCTAACTCGTCCAGCCATCTGTAGAAACATGATGTTGTCTTGCCAGGTATTCAGCCACTTTACCGATTTGTGTGCATTGTTGCCTGCAAAATCTACGATCTTACGGATTCCTTTTGACGATTCTATTTCCGCTTTGATGTTTCCGACCCCTGTGGGGACTGTGTCTATCTCAAT
>CAVAUJ010000137.1:0-3423 GCA_963591995.1 Succinivibrio sp. | reverse complement strand
TGTTCGCTCGGAGGGCGAGTTGTTCAGAGAAACGACAGCCGGACAAGAGACAGACTGAAATGTCTGTTTCTTGTCCGGCTTTTTTGTTTGAAGGAGGAATGAAACATGGACTTTCTGAACGGAAAAATCAAACCGATGTATCTGAAATACCTGGCGGCGGCTTTTGGCAGTGCCATGATCACATCGGTATATTCCATCGTGGATACGGCCATGGTCGGGCAGTACCACGGACCGCAGGGGACGGCGGCACTGGCGGTCGTCGCACCGGTATGGAACATCATCTACAGCCTGGGACTGCTTATGGGAATTGGCGGCAGCGTGATTTTCAGCACAAAGCGCGGCAGTAAAGAACACGACGGAAGTGAAAATCAGTATTTCACATCCTCCGTGATCGGTGCGGTGATTTTATCCATTCTGGCGTGGATCGGGATTCTCTGCTTCGAGCGCCCGGTTCTGACCTTCTTCGGTGCGGATGAATCGCTGCTGGTACTGGCGCAGCAATATATGCGTCCCGTTAAGTATGTTTTCCCGCTTTTCCTGTTCAATCAGCTGCTGGCGGCATTTCTGCGTAATGACGAAAATCCCGGTCTTGCGACGCTCGGTGTGCTGTCCGGCGGTATTTTCAATGTCTTTGGGGATTACTTTTTTGTATTCACCTGCGATATGGGGATCTACGGTGCCGGGCTTGCAACCGCTATCGGTTCCGGCATTTCATTTCTTGTCATGCTGACGCACTTTTTCAGCCGCAAGAATACCCTTCGCATGGTAAAGCCCGAAAAGCTTATGCGAAAGCTGCGGGAGATCACTGTCACGGGCTTTTCCACCTTCTTTATCGACGTGGCAATGGGTATTCTGACGGTGCTCTTTAACCGCCAGATTATGAAATACCTCGGTTCCGACGCACTGGCAATTTACGGCCCCATTATCCAGGTCAGTACCTTTGTTCAATGCTGCGCGTACAGCGTAGGCCAGGCGTCTCAGCCGATTATTTCCATAAACTTCGGTGCAGGAAAAGGAGCGCGCATCAAGGAAACGCTTCGCTTAGCGCTTTGGACAACGGTATTCTTCGGGGTGTTCTGGACAGCGCTCAGTATGTCGTGTCCGAATGTCTATATCCGTATTTTCATGGCACCCACGCCGGAGATACTCGATATGGCTCCCGCCATTATCCGCACCTATGCGCTCTCGTTCCTGCTGTTGCCGTTCAACATCTTCTCAACCTATTATTTCCAGGCGATCATGAAGCCGAAGGCGGCGTTCGTTGTTTCTGTGGCGCGGGGACTTGTCATCAGCGGCATTTTGATCCTGATTCTTCCCGCGCTGGTCAGTGCCGATGCCGTCTGGTTTGCGATGCCGGTCACGGAGCTGCTGGTTGCGCTCTACGCCGCTTCGGCGATCCGCAAATCCACAAGAACTTTACCGGGAGGTGACGCTTATGCAGATCCGAACCATTGAGGTAAACGTCGAATCATGCGCCGGGTCTGATCACCGTGCGCTTCTCAGCTTTTCATTCGCTTCTTCCACGTTCATCCGGGAAAGCACCAGCATGATCAGAATTTCCAGCACGACCGGGATCCAGAGATACATGAGGCACATCATGTGCAGCGCCGATTCCGGCTGCACGGCTGCGGTACCCACATAGCCGCTGATCTCCAGAAGCCAGCCGGTGATGGCCGTGCCGATGCCGCCGCCCACCTTCACGCCGAAGGAGGTGCAGGAATACATGGTGCCGTCCACCCGCTTTCCCTGGGTGAGATAGGTGTATTCCGAGCAGGACGCGATCACGGCGTTCATATCTCCCTGCCAGGGTCCCTGGCCCAGAGCTGTCACTGCCGTGAACAGCAGCATCATGGGCACGCTGCCGAAATATCCTGCAATCGCCACCAGCGCGCGGCCGAAAACGGCCAAGATATAGCCCCGCAGGTTCAGGTGATACATGCCCTTCCACTTCCCCACCAGTGTCGGTGTAAACACCAGCGCGATGATCAGCGGAATGTTCACGGCCCAGGCGAAGATGCTGTAGAGATTCCGGTTTTTCAATACCCAGGTCATGTAATAAATCCCTACACCGATCATGGCATTGTAGAGCTGCTGCAGAATGTAGGTGCCGCAGATCATCATGTAGAACTTATTCTTCACCAGAAGCCGGAAGGCCTCCAGAAGCCCGTACTTCTCTTCCGTACTCTCTGCATTGCCCTGCTGCAGCTCTTCCTCGGGAAGCTCCTTCACCGACATGGCAGACAACGTGTTCACCGCCAGACCGATCAGCGCATAAATGATCGCCACCAGCCGCCAGGCCGCGGCATCACCGCCGAGAGCAGCCACAAAGCCCACCGTCACCGACTGAATCAAAAGGCTCGTGGCAAAGGCAAAAATAAAGCGATAGGAGCCCATCTGCACCCGTTCCTTGCTGTTCTTTGTCACCAGTGATGTCAGGGCCGAATAAGCGATGTTATTGGCCGTATAAAACACGCCGTTCAGCAGTGTATAGGCAATGAAAAACCAGACATATTGCGCCGTTTTTCCGATATTCACCGGCACCGCAAACACCCCAACCAGGGTGATGGCGCAGCCGATATAACCGTAGAGCATCCAGGGACGGGCCTTTCCCATTTTGCTGTCGGTCTTGTCAATCATGGCACCGAAGAAAATGTCGGTGAATCCGTCAAACAGCTTGGAGGCCGCGATCAGGGTGCCCACGATGCCCGAGGCCAGTCCGATGGTATCCGTGAGATAGACCATGACGAAGGCAGTGAGAAAGGCATAAACCACGTTTCCGGCGATGTCCCCCGCGCCGTACCCCACCTTGTTGTACCATTTCAAATAGGTTTTTTCTTCCATCTTTTATCCCCTCCCGCCGCGCTTTGCAAAAGGAACCGCGAGCAAAGCGCGGCCAAATTTTGTCCCATCAACGATAGACACAAAAATAGATAAAGTTGCATTGAGAAATATGGGAATATAACAATGATGCACAAGACGCTCCGGCCGGAGATTAGATGTTTTATCCATATTTTCTTGATGCATTATAGTGTTTTCCGGTATGATTGTCGATGAAGCAAATGAGACAGAATATGCACAAAATGAGAATAAAGAAGTTTGCCCAAAGGAAGCTCCGTTCATCGCCGGCTGCAAGTCCGGAATGCCCCCGGGCAATGTTTCATAAATAGAAAGAGGAACCAAAATGTACATCAACACCGGTTATCTTAACAACTCCCGTCAGGACTTTATCGACAAAAGCTGTCCGCTGGTGGTGGGGAGCTGCGGCAACTACCGGCTTTCGCATCATCCGAAAATGCCCACTTACCGCCCTAGGGGACGCATTGACTATCAGATCATCTATGTGGCGGCGGGACAGGTGCATTTTCATTTCGATAAGCCGGAAAACGAAACCATCGTTCCTGCCGGAAATATCGTGCTGTTCCG
>CAVAUJ010000136.1:0-3439 GCA_963591995.1 Succinivibrio sp. | reverse complement strand
CTATATAGGAAGTCATTCCACAAAAACGAACTTACCACCAGAGTATCTGTAAAAAACGGCTCTGGTGGTTTTCTTATGCGAAGCCATCACGCCAAAGAAATCAGGATCCGTCATCAACCTTATCCCAAAATATCATGCAGCGCGTTCGCGTTTAGAATTTTTATCACGGACGAATCGCATAAAATGATTTTCTGGTCCTGCAGCTTTTTTAGCTCTCTGTGAAGAGATGGCCGTGATACATTCATCAGCATTGCCCACTTTGACACGGAACCGGGAATGCTTACGGTATCTTTTCCGGTTTGACGAGCTTGCATCAAAATCCAGAATGCGGCCTTCTGGGAGATTCCGCTGTAGGACAGCAACTCCAGCTTCTGTTGCAGCATATAGGTCGCTGTTGCAATCTCTGTTGTAAGATTTTCCAGAATACGGACATTCTTCTGCATCATCCGGAGCAGATCCTCTTTTCGGAACATCATCACAGTAACGGGCTCCAAAGCCACCATGTCGCACGGATATTTGTGATTCTTTGAAAAGACCGCGGCAGGGCCAATTATTTCCCCGGGCTTTCGGACAGATACATTAATCTGACTTCCATTGGGAAATGACTTCTGCGCCTCAACCCTGCCTTCAAGAATAATACCGATTCGGGTAGCCTCTTCCAAAAGACAAAAGATGGTTTCTCCTTTATCGTAACACTGGATGTGATGCGGAATTTCTTCCAATATGCAGCGAAGATCGGCAGTGGATACACCTGTAAACAAATCACTTTTCTCAAGCACGGAATAGTCCATAACGATTCTCCCTTCGAGATGCTTCCTTCTATATCATACAATGTATTTTCTCGTTTCTGTATCCGCAGATACAAAATTCCGCGATTATTTGATGCATACTTAAACCGGAAAAGCAAGGAGGAAGCATAATGAGCTACAGCGAATGGAAAGAAAAAGCGGTTGCTTTCAAGCAGATCGATGTAAGAGGAGTACAGGGCAATTTTTTTCAGGGCATCAAGAAACAGGCCATGCAGATTCGCGCAGGAAACGGGCTGGAGATTGTTCAGTCTTTCGATCCTATTCCGCTCTATGAGGTAATGGAAGGCCTCGGATTTGAGTATCATACGGAGCAGAAAGGCGAAGCGGAGTTCCATGCTTATTTCTACCGGGTAGAGGAAAAGCAGGAAGAAAAGGACATTCCGATGCGACCTGCGGCTCTGACCAATATGCCGCTGATTGATGAAAAGCTTGGAAATATTGCAGTGAATTTCTGGGATCTGACATGGAATGATGAAAAACGGACTCTTCCGTATGAGATGCGACTGTTGCTCTCACTTGCCAATGCGGTTGGTGCCGGTCGTATGCGGCAAGCGACAAGGGAACTGGTAAAAGCGTATATCCATGGTCTCGACAGCGCGGCGCTGGATGATGTGTTTGAACTGCTTGCATGGAATCAGGGTATCGGATATTTCAGTTCGGAAATCGGTCCGTCCACACTGTTCCAGGCATATAAGCTGATCAAAAATATGGAGAAGCAGGGAAAAGAACGCAGTGAGATTTGCACGGCACTGAAAGAAAAGTTCGGGGAAAAGAATCCTGATGTTAAGGTGTAAGGGGTGTAGATGCCATGAAAGAAAAGGTCGGAGAGATATTCTCCATTTAAGCTGTACTATAATTTGCATAAGGATAAATTCGGTGTCGTAACAGAAGGTCATTGCGATAAATGCGGAGAAACGATTGTGAGGTGCTGTGACGGATGAACCGATTTTCGGAGAAAGGCGGGATACGGATGGAATGGGCAGACGGAAAAACACGCTGCCGTTGGGCAAATCCGAAAAATGAGCGGTACATCCGTTATCACGACGAAGAGTGGGGCGTTCCGGTGCATGATGACCGGAAGCTCTTTGAGATGTTGATATTGGAGTGCTTTCAGGCAGGGCTGTCCTGGGAATGCATTCTTAATAAAAAGGATGCGTTCTGCGAGGCTTTCGACGGCTTCGATCCGGAGAAAATCCGGGCCTACGATGAGGCCAAGCTGGAAGCCCTGCGGAATAATCCCGGAATTATTCGCAATCGCCTGAAGATACAAGCTGCTGTCACCAATGCACAGGTATTCCGTGAGATTCAGAAGGAATACGGCAGCTTCTCAGAGTATCTCCGGCACCGGACGGACGGCAAAGTGATTTATGAAACCGGCCGGACAAGCTCGGAGTTATCAGACGGTATATCCAAGGATTTGAAAAAGCGCGGCATGAAGTTCGTAGGAACCACGGTCATCTACGCCTATTTGCAGGCGGTAGGGGTGATCTATTCTCATGAGCCGGGATGCTTTTTGGAACATAAAAAAGATGTATGACGGCACCACCGCTGATAAAGGGCCGCAGAAATGCGGCTTTTTGAAGAACTTGAGGTTAGCACCTTCTAACTAAAAATGCTAAACTTTCGATTGACGGGTTAATAAAGTGCAGGCGATGCACAGACACGAAAAAAGGGGTTGATCGTCATGTCGAAAAAAGCTACGGAATTTCAGAAAAGGGCAATGAGCATGGTCTACCGCGGCAAAGAGATATTCAAGCCTTTGAACACGGGATGGATTGATGAAAATGTTGCCTGCGTGCGCGAGTGGGTGGCTAATATTTTCTTTTACCGCAAGGGCAATACGACCATCATGATCGATGCGGGCTACAATTACGACCGGCTCGCGGAAAAGATGGGCTGGCTTGGCATTGAGCCTTCGTCTATACGTCACATTCTCATCACGCATCAGGACACCGATCACATCGGTGCGGTGGAGGCGGACAGCCCGGGGCTTTTCAAAAATGCAAGGCTGTACATAGGAGAAGTTGAAAATCGGTATCTTACCGGAGAAGTGCGCCGCAGGGTGCTTTATCGCCTGTACAAGCTGCCGCCGGTCACCATAAACAATGAAAAGCAGCTTTTGCATGACGGCCAGGTGCTGGACATTGACGGCATCAGGATAGAGTGTTTTCTGGTTCCGGGTCATACCTGGGGACATTTGGCATATCTCATTGATGATAAGTATCTCTTCACCGGTGACACGCTGTGGTTCGGCGTAGACGGAGGCTACAGCTTCATTGACGCGCTGGCAGAGGATAACGGGCTTTCGATACGCTCACTGGCAGCACTGGAGCAAAAGCTGAGGGAGCGCGGACTACGTCCGATCTTCATCACCGGTCATTCCGGCTGGACTGAAGATTTTGACTTTGCCTTTGCACACAGAGACAAACTCTGCTCGCCTTTCAAGAAAAAGCCTCATGATCCATCTGCCCCGTATGACGCTTACGATGAATCCGATGATACGGAAGCAAACGCAAAAGGCGGATACCTGAAGGGCGTGGGACGATGGAGCTGATCGATACGACAGACGGCAAGCTCATGTCAAGAAAAGAAGCCACGCACCTTATGCTGAGGGGCTCCACCCTGCTGGT
>CAVAUJ010000135.1:0-3724 GCA_963591995.1 Succinivibrio sp. | reverse complement strand
CTACGGTGAAGACAAGCTTCGCAGGGGAATGCAGGAGCCGGACCGCTGAGGATTTTTGACACGTGCAATCAGGAAAAAGGGCCAGTTAGTTTGGCTGGTTATTTAAAAATCGATGTACTGCTTCGCAGCGCAAATCCGGCGTGGGAAACGCTTTGCTCTGCGTTTCTCTAACAGATCCGGTACCTTCGCACATACCATTCGTAGTAGAGAAAGAAGGCGATGCTGGAGATGGTCCAGCTGATGGGATAGCTGGCCATGACCGTGTTCATGGAATGGTGCCTAGGGACCATGGTATAAATCCACGCAATGCGGATGAGGCACACGCCCAGAATCGTGATGATGGTGGGAATCAGCGCATCGCCCATTCCCTGCAGGACACCGGAAAAGATCTCGATGGCGATGTAGGTAATGAAGATCGGGGTCATGAATTCCGCAATGGCGACGCTCTGGCGGATGACCTCCGGATCAGCGGTGAAGATCCGGACGAAGAAATTGCGGCCCAACAGGATGACGGTGCACAGGGCGACATCGAAGAGGGCGGTGATCAGAAGGGCCTGCCGCGTACATTTGCGCACGCGGTCCCTCCTTCCGGCGCCGTAGTTCTGTCCCACCACGGTGGTGGTGGCAATGCCGAGAGAGTTGATGATCATCCAGAAGATGGCATCCACCTTTCCCCAGACGGTCCACGCGGCCACCGTGTCGGTGCCGAAGCCATTGATGGAGGTCTGAATCAGCACGTTGGAGAACGAATACATGAAGGAGCGGAAGGCGGCCGGGATGCCGATGCGGAGAATCTTCTGGGCGAAAAAGGCATCCGGGCGGATTTCCTTCAGGGAAACGTGCACCACACTGTCCGTTCGCAGGAGGAAGAGAAAGGCACCGGCGGCACTGGCATATTGCGAGAGAATGGTGGCAAGAGCAGCACCGGCCACCCCCATGTGCAGAACCACAATGAAGAAGAGATCCAGCACAATGTTGGAAAGCGTGCCGATGACAAGGTAGAGGAAGGGGCGCCGGGAATCGCCGACGGCCCGAAGGATGGAGGCTCCCGTATTGTACAGAAGGTTGCCGATCATGCCGCAGGCATAGATCCGAAGATAAAGCTCGGAGGATTCCAGCGTCTCGGCGGGCGTGTCCATGGCGCGCAGCATGGGGCCTGCGAGGGCAAGGACAATGACCGTGAGTGCAATGCCCAGCAGAACGGCAAGGGAGATGCCGGTGTGGACTGCCTTGCGCAGCTCCCGCTCCTGTCCGGAACCGTAGTATTGCGAAACAATGACGGTGACGCCGGAGGTGATGCCGACGAAGAAGCCGACGAATAGGTTGATCAGTGTCGCCGTGGCGCCGCCTACGGCGGAGAGGGCGAGCGTGCCGACAAAACGCCCTACAATGACGGCATCCACGGTGTTGTACAGCATCTGGAAAAAGGTGCCGGCGAGCAGCGGGACGAAAAAGATCAGCAGCTGCTGCCAGATTACGCCGGTCAGCATGGGGTTGTCCGCGTGCACGCAATGCGCAATGGATGCGGCAGAGCCCGCAGCTGCGGAGCCGCCTGCAGCGGACAGGGAATCGGCAGAAGGATCTGCCGGCACAGGATTTGCAGACATAGAAGAAACCGCAGATTGCTCTGCGGTTTTGTTGATGGTGGTTTTCCGGTAATCTGACATGAATTCCCCTCCCCCGCACAATCGCCCTTGAATTGCGGGAGCCTCCCTCGCGTCCTCTACTATAAGACGTTTCCGGGGTTCTGTCACGGGATTTCAGAAGCCCAGCGAATCATTCACAAGGATGAGGTGATAGCGCCCCGGATGCCGCTCGTAGCGTGTGACGAGGAACTGGCAGCAGATGCTGTCCGGGGAAAGGCAGTTGGCACAGGAGCCGGTCGCACAGCAGGGAGTCTTCCCCTGAAACCGGGTGGCATTGACCGGCGCGGCCTCGTTCCTTGCGCGGGAAACGGCGGCATCCAGATCGCGGACCACCTTATTCATCCCGACGATGAACAGGACATGCTCCGGTCCATAGACAAGACAGGCGACGCGGTTGCCGTTGCCGTCGATGTTGACCAGAATGCCGTCCTCTGTGACGGCATTGGCACTGGCGAGAAACCAGTCGGCACCGAAGGCCTGCAGCTCGACCCTTCTCTTTTCTTCCTTGTCAGCGGCGCTGTCCCGGTCATAGACGGTATAATCGCCGCACTGCACGGCATTCTTGAGGCCGATTTCCGTGATGGATGCGGAGCCGCCCCAGGAAACGGAGGCACCCCGGGGGATCAGCTCCAGCGCCTTTCGGAGAGCCTCCTCCCTGTTCGCGGCGTAATAGCCCGTTATGTTCCGGGAAGCCAGATTCCGGATGATTTTCTGTGCCAGCAGTTCATTGCGCTTGGTGCGATTGGGTTCCATGTCGAAGACTCCTTTCTCGGGATTTTGCGGTTCCGTAATGCAATGATTCTACGGTTTCGTGTTTTAATGAATGGTTTTCAGCTCATAGGTGCGGCTGCCGAGGCCGATTTTCTCGGCGTGCTCGAGCGTTTCTTTCCAGCGGACATTGGGGTTGCTGTTCATAAAGTGATCCCCGTGATCGTGGAAGTGCGGGTCCGCGAGGTGATCTCCCAGCTGCGAGTTGGCGATGGGAGCTGCGGCAAGACACAGATCCACACAGGCCTGGTCCAGTGCAACCGGGTCAAAGGAGGCCAGCATGCCGATGTTGGGCAGGATGGGTGCATCGTTCTCGCCGTGGCAGTCGCAGTTCGGGGAGACGTCCGTGATCAGCGAAATATGGAAGCAGGGACGCCCGTCGCAGACGGCCTGGGAATATTCCGCAATCTTGCAGCCGAGGATTTCATTGGCGTTGGAATTGCGGTTGGCGATGGCGTCGAAGGAACAGGCGCCGATGCAGCGGCCGCACCCCTTGCAGATGTCGGGATCGATGAAGGCCTTGTTGTTGTCGTAGCGGATGGCATCGGAGCCGCACTCCTTTGCGCAGCGGCGGCAGCCGCGGCAACGCTCCTGGTTGACCGTCGGCTTGCCGCTGTTGTGCTGGTGCATCTTGCCGGCTCTGGAGCCGCAGCCCATGCCGATGTTCTTGAGGGCACCGCCGAAGCCGGTGGCCTCGTGCCCCTTGAAGTGCGTCAGGGAAATGAAAACATCCGCATCCATGACGGCACGGCCGATGTAGGCCTCGGTGCAATATTCGCCGTTCCGGACAGGAACCGTTACATCATCGGTGCCCTTCAAACCGTCACCGATGATCACCTGACATCCGGTGGTGATGGGATTAAAGCCGTTGATATTGGCGCAGTCCAGATGCTCCGGAGCATTCCGGCGGCTGCCGGGGTAGAGCGTATTGCAGTCGGTGAGGAAGGGGATGCCCTTCTGCTCCTTGACAAGGTCGACCACGGCCTTCGCATACTGCGGACGCAGATAGGCAATGTTGCCAAGCTCACCGAAATGCATTTTGATGGCGACAAAGCGCCCGTCCATGTCGATGCGTCCGATGCCCGCGCTGCGACAGAGCCGCTGGAGCTTCTGCGGGAGCGGTGTGCCGATGTGTGTTCGAAAATCCGTGAAAAATACCTCTGACATGATGCCTCCTTTATGATGAAACGCGATGCTGCGGATTTCAAGCAGGAATCCGCCCGCGCACTGCCGTTTGCCTGGTACATCGACGGGACAGAGCGGATACAAGGTTTCCCAAAAGTATATCATGTTATACTGTTTTCGTAACA
>CAVAUJ010000134.1:0-3754 GCA_963591995.1 Succinivibrio sp. | reverse complement strand
CAACGGTATGAGAACAGAAAAGAGTCAGTCGGAAACCGACTGACTCTTTTTTTGAGTCCTTTTCTATGGCCTGCCGGCGATTTTCTTCCGGCAGATGCCGTGCAACTGCCGGCCGCCTCCACATCAGAAGCAGCCGGCAGATCGACCCTGCATCAGCAATCTTACATGGCGATGCGCTGTGCCTCTTCTTCGACGGGCTCACTCAGAATGCTCTCGCTCCCGTCGGCATGCTCGAAGCCTGCCAGTTCCGGATGCTCTCTCTTCTCAGGGGTATAGTTCTCGTAGGAAGGCTTTTTGTGCGTCTCCTCTGCCCAGATCTTATCGGCAACAGGAGCCCATTCCTTTGCATAATCGTCGCACTTTGCGCAAAGATGATCGACCGATTCCGGCGACTCCAGGTTGGTCTGGTGTGCACCGGTCGCTGTCACGATCTCACGCAGAAGCTTGGGATTCTCCAGCATCGGGCAGGGACGAAGATGGTTGCGGTTGAAGGGCTGTCCCTCGTGGTATGCCATGAACAAAGGACTCCGGAGCATTTCCAGAATGCTGTTGTTGTGGATATTGGTGTTGGAAAAATGGATGAACACGCAGGGCTCGGCATCTCCGTTGGAATTGATGTGGAAATAGTTCCGGCCTCCGGCGATACATCCGCCGACGAATTCTCCGTCGTTCTGGAAATCCATGGGATAGAAGCAGATCTTGCTCTCCTTGCTGCGGACCTCGCGAATGCGCCGGATCATGTACTGGCGCTGTTCCACCGTGGGCATCAGCTCCGGTGCCGCATTGTTGCCTACCGGCATCAGGTGGAAATAGAAGCCGAAGCGGGCGCCCTTCTCCTCCAGAAGCTGGAAGAATGCGTCGCTGGTGACCGCCTCCACATTGGCTCTGGTGTAGCAGATCGAGGTACCGAAAATAATGCCGTGCTTTTTCAGAAGATCCATGGCCTTCATGACCGCGGCATAATGTCCGTCACCGCGGCGGGCATCGTTGGTATCCGGGGTTCCCTCGATGGAGAGCATGAAGGTGATGTTGCCCAGCTTCTGAATCCTCTCGCACATGGCGTCTGTGATCAGCGTGGAGTTGGAATACAGGCCGAAGAAGCAATCGTTGTGCTTCTCTGCCAGCTTGAAAATATCGTTCATGCGGACGGTGGGCTCACCGCCGGTCATCATGTACAGATAGGAGCCGAGCTCCTTGCCCTGCGTGACGATCTTGTCCATATCCTCAAAGGAGAGGTTCGCCTTGTGGCCGTAGGTGCCGGACCAGCAGCCCACGCAGTGCATATTACATGCCATGGTGGGATCGAAGAGGATCAGCCACGGAATGTTGCAGCCGTACTTCTCGCGGTTAGCACGGATGGTTTTCGTGCCGCGCAGGAAGGCCTCATAACCGAGGTTCAGCAAGGCGATCTTTGCATAATGGGGATCGGTTTCGTCGATGATGCGGTTGATGTAATTGATCCAGCGATTGTCGGGATCCTTGATGGCAGCGCGGACTGCATCGAGCTTCTCGGCAGCGGCACCCTTTCCGTAGAATTTTGCCACCAGATCAACGATTTTCAGATAAGACTCGGTGCGATCCTTGGATCCCTTCACCGATTTCAGCAGGGTATCGATCAGAACAGACATTGCCTGACGCTCTGCCACATGTGCCATTTTCTCTACTGCTCCAGCCATAACAACCTCCTTTTGCAGCGGGTTACCGTCGGAATTCCGACAGATATTTTCAGTAAATCATTCTTAATCCTCGCTTATTCTAGCGTTGTCAAATACCAATTTCATCGGACAAAATCGGTTTTGTGTCCATCTGTATTTTGATATTTGAAAATGCCATCGGGCGCCTTCAAGCAGCAGAATAGAGATGGGTGCGGAACAGATGCTTTATGAATTAACCGGTTTGACTTGACTTGCGGGAGGCAGTGGCGGTAAGGTTTTGCTGTTATGGAAACGGCAGCACACAGTGCTGCCCATATTGACGCTAGGGGAGCAACTGCTGAGAATTGCCGCGCAAGAAGCGGCAAGACCCTTATCACCTGAACCGGATAATACCGGCGTAGGGAAGCACGGATCTTTTCCGGACGGATACCGCAGCGCACGATGTGCGGCAGGGATTCCGGGGAAAGGATCTGCACGATCCCCTCCTGCGTTTTATGTAAGGAGGTCTTTTTTATGTCACTTGCGGTTTTCACAGAGGATGGTACCTATGCATTGACCGGTGCCGGCTACACCGTGCTGGTATTGGCGATGCTGGCTTTGCTGCTCCTTGCCTGCTATCTCACCAAGGCGGACAATAAGGGCAGGACCGGAACGCGGAGGCTGGTCTTCTCGGCGATGGCGATGGCGCTGGCCTTTGTCACCAGCTTCATCAAGTTTCTGGATCTGCCGATGGGCGGGAGCATCACGCTGTTCTCCATGTTCTTCATCTGCCTCATCGGCTATTGGTACGGACTGCAGGCAGGCTTGATGGCTGCCGTTGCCTATGGAATTCTGCAGCTGGTGACCGGTCCCTACATCATCAGCTTTCCCCAGCTGCTGTGTGATTATATCTTCGCCTTCGGCGCCCTGGGCCTCTCCGGCGTCTTCTCGAATGCGCGGCACGGCTTGCTCAAGGGATATCTTCTGGGGGTTGTCGGTCGGTATTTCTTTGCCTTCCTCTCCGGTCTGATCTTCTTCGGCCAGTATGCACCGGAGGGCATGAGCCCGGCCGCATATTCCGCAGCCTACAACGGAATCTACATTTTCACCGAGGCAGCCATCACCGTCGTTATCATGCTGCTGCCGCCGGTGGCCAAGGCACTTGCCTCGTGCAAGGCACTGGCAGTCCAGGAATAGTCTGCAAGCACAGAGCGTGAACGCCGGCATGACCGGCAAGAGCCCGTCCGGGATTTCCCGGGCGGGCTTTCGCGTCCAAAACCAAGGCAAAAAAATTTTGCCGACGGTATCTCATGATATAATCGGTGCAGTGTTGTAAAGGAGCGGAGGAAGCGATGGCATACTCGAAAATATTGTTTGATCTGGACGGGACGCTGACCGAATCGGGGCCAGGGATTACACATGCGGTGCAATATGCACTGCAGCAAATGGGGATTGAAGAGCCGGACAGGGAGAAGCTGGAATGCTTCGTGGGACCGCCGCTGAATGTCACGTTCCGCCAGCGCTACGGAATGAACGAGGAAGAGACGGCGAAGGCAATCCGGTGTTTTCGCGAGGTGTATGACGGCGGAATGATTTTCGAGAACCGTGTTTATCCGGGAGTGCCGGCACTTTTGGAGGAGCTGTGCGGGCGAGGTGTCCGACTGGCCATTGCTTCATCGAAGCCGCAGCCCATGGTCGAGAAGGTGCTGGAGCATTTTGGACTGCGGGACTGCTTTGACGTGATCGTGGGTGCTGCGTCCTCGGCAGAAGAGGACAACCGGAGCGGGGTGGATCACAAGCTCATGATCGTGCAGAAGGCGCTGGCGGAGCTGGGGCTTCCCGACGCACCGGAGGCACCGAAGCCGGATTGCGCGATGGTGGGAGACCGGTCCTTTGATATCAAGGGCGCGCGGTTCAACCACGTGGCGGCGATCGGCGTTTCCTATGGCTACGGCAGCAGAGAGGAGCTGGAGGAGGCCGGTGCGGATGCCGTTGCAGACAGTGTGGAGGAGCTGCGCCGCCTGCTTCTGGTACATCGTTTGCAAAATAACTAGCCAAATAACGCCGAACTTTTTTCTGAGGGTGCGTGTCAAAAAACGTAGGCGTAGCGGGCTACGCTG
>CAVAUJ010000133.1:0-3773 GCA_963591995.1 Succinivibrio sp. | reverse complement strand
GAAGCGTATGAAAAAGAACTACGAAACACCCAATGTAGAGGTTGTGAAGTTTCAATACAAGGACCAGATCGTGGCCCAGAGCGGCGTCTGCTGGATTACAGTGTCGAATGAGGTCAAGGACATTTCAGGTCGTTGCAGAACAGAACCGGTACACACCCGAACGAATAATTAAGCGGGGAGGATGCCGCAGAGGAAGTAACAGAAAGGGAAGAGTCAATACATGAAGAAGCAATACGAGGCCCCCTGTGTGGAAATTGTGAAGTTTCAATACAGCGATCAGGTTGTGGCTAAGAGCGGCGGATGCGCGACAGAGTACAGGTTTAATGGCAACCCGTGCAGCGACCAGATAGAGATTCGTCCGCTCAATTAAGATTCAATTTAAGATAAGATACACTGCGCAGGCTGACTGCGCAGATGACAAAAAGAAAGGAGATGGAAGCATATGAAAAAGAACTACGAAACGCCCAGTGTAGAGATTGTGGAGTTCCGGTACAGTGACCAGGTTGTGGCTAAGAGCGGCTGTGATACTCAATGGTTGCATAAATTGGCAACAAGAGAAACGTGCGAAGTGATAAATATTGGACAGGTTAATTAAGCGGAGGTGGTGCCGCAGAGGCAGTAGCACGTGACAGCAGAAAGGGAAGATGCAACACATGAAGAAGCAATACGAGTCCCCCAGTGTGGAGATTGTGGAGTTCCAGTACAGTGACCAGATCGTCGCAGCCAGCGGCTGTGAGATTACGTCCGGCCGCATAGGGCACGGGACCTGCGAAACCTGGGAGCAGACCGGCCACACCAACTGATCGATGCGGCAGTGTGCCCTTGGAGAAGCAGATACGGGCACTTCTTGGTACATCGATTTTTAAATAACCAGCCAAACTAACTGGCCCTTTTTCCTGATTGCACGTGTCAAAAATCCTCAGCGTAGCCCGCTACGCCTACGTTTTTTGACACGCACCCTCAGAAAAAAGTTCTGCGTTATTTGGCTAGTTATTTTGCAAACGATGTACTAGACTGCAGGAAAAGGATAGCGATACATGAGTTTGTTTGAGGAGCTGCAGCGGGAGATGGCAGCCGCTCCGGTTGTGCCGGAGGAGACACGGGAAGAGGCCTGCAGGCTGGCGGCAGAGACGCGAGAGCTTCGGATCTGGAAGCGGGCGGACGGCGGCTGGCGGTATCGCCTTAGACACGGCGATGCTCCGGCAGCGCTGCGGATTGACAGCGATTACCGGCAGCTGGAGAAGGAATTGGACGGCGTGCGCGAGGAGGAGGTGAGGAATTACCGCTTCCTCCTGCGCACGGCGTTTGAGTGCCGCTTCTGTCATGAAGGGATTGTCTCCCTGCATGCTGCCTGCGTGGAGAAGGACGGCTTTGCCGTCGCCTTTACGGGCAGGAGCGGCGCGGGCAAATCCACCCGTGCGCGGGCATGGGTCGATGGGCTGGGAGCCTCCTGGATCAGCGGCGACCGACCCGCCATTCGGATGGAGGCGGAGGGCTGCACGGCCTGCGGCGTGCCCTGGGACGGGAAGGAGCAGATTTTCCGCGATGTCGAGGTGCCGCTGCGGTGCATTCTGGAGGTGCGCCGTTCGCCGGTGAATTACATTCGAAAGCTCCGCCCCTCGCAGGCAAGACAGCTCTTTGCGCAGCAGACCTTCATTCCCATGTGGGATACGGATACGGCGGTGCTGGCTCTGGCCAACACCCGGCGCCTGACCCGTCTGGTGCCCGTTTACCGCGTCTTCTGCGGCAGGACGGCAAAGGATGCCGGGGAGATTTACGACATCCTGGTTCATCATCCGGAGCAGATCAGAAAGGAACAGGAAGAGATGAAGATTAAGAAGGGCTTTGTCCTGCGCAATGTCGTGGACGAATACATGGTCATGCCAACGGGCGAAAACATCGCCACCTTTGAGGGCACGGCGGTGCTGAACGAGGTGTCTGCCTTTGTTTTCCGACAGCTGGAGAATACCGTCTCCCGGGACGATGTGCTGACGGCGCTGCTCGCCGAGTTCGAGGTGGACGAGGAGACCGCGGCAAGGGATCTGGACACGCTGCTGGATCGGTTCCGCGAGCTGGGGCTTCTGGAGGAGTAACCCGGTATGAAGCTGCTGCTGCACGCCATATGGGAGAGCGACCGGAAGGCCTTCCTCACGATCCTTTTGTGGAACATCGTTGTCTCCATCCTCGGAGGCATCGGGATCGTCATGCTGATCCCTCTTCTGAATATGCTGCAGATCGGCGACAGCCGGCTGCCGGGATGGTTTCTGGCCTTTCCCTATCCCCTGCAGGTGGGAATGCTGCTGGCCGGCTATCTGCTGCTGGTGACGGCAAAGGCGCTGCTCTCGAGGTCCTTGAGCATCCGGGAGAATGCCTTTGTGGAGGCCAACGGCATGACCCTTCGCGGGAAGCTCTACGCGGCGGTATCCGGCACCGGCTGGGAAAACATCGCATCGAGGAAGGACACGGACATCATCAGCCTGTTCACCTACCAATGCAGTGAGGTCAGCTACGGCTTCTCCGAGGTCATTCACTTCCTCGCAAGCCTCGTCTCGGCGGCGGTGCAGCTGGCCATCGCCCTCATGATGAGCCTGCCGGTGACGGCTCTGGTGTGTGTGATGGGCGCCTGCATGCTGGCGGTGTTCAAGCCCATGAAGGCCAAATCCCGGGATTACGGCGATGAGATGATCCGCATCAGCCGGGAATTCTACGGTGAGCTGCAGAACCAGCTGGCCAGCATCAAGGAGGTCCGCGCCTACGGCGTCGAGGAGGAGCACGCCTCCCTGTTCAACGAGATCAGCGAATCCTTCCTGACCGCGCGCATGCGGTATGTGCGGCAGAGCTCCGTGCCGGGGATGGTCTACTCCCTGACGGCAGCGGGAATGATCGCGCTGGTCTATTTGGTGTGCACCCTGGGCCTTCGGGTAGAGACCGACCGGCTGGTGGTGCTGGTGTATGTGTTCGCAAGGCTCTGGCCGCTCTTCTCCGGCTTTCAGGGGCAGATCCAGAACATCCACCAGTGCGTCCCCGCCTATGAGAAGCTCACCGAGGCACTGCGGGAGCTGCAGCCGGAAGCGGCGGCAGATGAAATGGACGAAGAGGGCAAAGAGGGCAAAGAGGGTGAAGACTTCTCCCGCTGGCAGGAGATCCGCTTTGAGGACGTGCACTTTGTCTATCATGATTCGGAGGAGGAGACACTGCGGGGCGTTGATTTCTCCTTAAAGCGCGGCGAGAAGCTGGCGCTCCTTGGAAGGAACGGCGCCGGCAAGACCACGGCGGTGAACCTCCTCCTGGGCTTCCTCCTGCCGGAGGCCGGCGCCATTTGCGTAGACGGGGCAAAACTGAGCTCCTCCAACATCCGCGCCTGGCGGAGGCAGGTAGGGTACGTGCCCCAGGATCCGCTGATCCTCAACGCCTCCGTCCGCGAGAATCTGACCAGATTCCATCCGGGCACCGGCGATGAGGAGCTGATCGCTGCCCTGCAAAAGGCCATGGCCTGGGACTTCGTATCCCGCCTCGCCGACGGGCTTGACACCATCCTCGGCGACCGCGGCATCCGCCTCTCCGGCGGCGAGCGGCAGCGGATCGTGCTGGCCCGGGTCCTTTTGGGGCACCCCAGCCTCATCGTGCTGGACGAGGCCACCAGCGCCCTCGATTACGAAACCGAGGCCGCCTTCCACGACGTCATCACCTCCCTCGAGCACGATGCCGCCGTGGTCCTGATCGCCCACCACAGCGCCACCATCGCCATGGCCGATACCGCCGTGGTCCTGGAG
>CAVAUJ010000132.1:0-3876 GCA_963591995.1 Succinivibrio sp. | reverse complement strand
AGAATACGCTCGCAAGCACCGAGGCCTCGCAAGGCCCCTGATCCGGACAATCTCCTCCATCCCGTCGCTTGGTTGGCGCGTGAACTGTTACGAGCGACGAAGCTCACCTGCCATGTAGCAAACAGCCGCTACCACCATGCCGTTGATGGAGGCAACTCCCCAGTTCAGTACATTGGCTACAACTGCGCCCAGTACAACGCCCATCACGGCCCACCAGTTGACGCTCGGCAGCTCCGGCTTCTCCTCCTCATAAACCTGCCGGTTCGTGAAATAGCTCAATACCAGAATAATGCCCACCGGCGGAAGTGTGCAATTCAGGATGTTCAGCCAGTTGCAGAAATTGTAATACAGCCATACCGCCGCAGCCGTCCCGATCGCGCCGGAGATCAATACCATCGGCTTCTTCTTCTGATGAAAGATGTTCGCCAGTCCCAGACCTGCCGAATACAACGCGTTGTCGTTGGTCGTCCAGATGTTCAGGCCCAGCACCAATACCGCCAGATAGAAAAGGTTCAGGCGGATCATAACCTCAAAGATGTCATTGCCGCCGACGAAAATCGAGGAAACGGCTCCGAAAAAGAACATCAGCGAATTGCCGATGAAGAAGGCAACCACAGTTGTGATCACGCCGGATTTGGCATCCTTGGCAAACCGTGCAAAATTCGGTGTTGCCGTTCCGCCGGATACAAAGGAGCCCACAACCAGCCCTGCACCTCCGATCACGGACAATGTCCCGCTGGAGGCTGCAAACTGATCAATGATGGTACCGTCTCCCTGTCGGACTGCCATAATCATTGCCGCCGTTCCCAGGACGGCAACAAGAGGCACTGCCACATAGCTCACAATTGTCAGCGAATCAATGCCAAAATAGGCCGAGCATGTCATACATACACCGGCCAGGATCACCAGACCCCACATCGCAGCGCTGCTGCCGCCCAGCAGCTCCTTCGATACCGGAATGGCAAACATCGCAAGTCCCACGCCGAACCAGCCGATCTGTGTAAAGCTGATCATGGCCGAAGGCAGGTAGGAGCCCTTGATTCCAAAGGCTCTCCGGGAAAGAAGATCCAGGGACAGTCCCGTTTTGGCACCGACATAGCCCAGAAGGCCCGTGTAAACACCCAGAATTGCACCGCCCAGGAGCAGCGATTTGAGAAATCCCCAGAAATCCAGCCCCTCTGCCAGCTCCTGTCCGACCCACATGCTCGCAGAGAAGAACGTAAAGCCCAGCATCACCATGAACATGGTCAGTATGCTCTTCCGGCTCTCTGCCGGCACCGCCTGATCTGCAAAATCAACATCCTTTTTCTTTGCTTCTGTACTCATTACGCTTCGTTTCCTTTCCAACTGCAGCTTTTTGTTCCAATACCGGATGTTTTATTCCCGGCATCTATTCCCGTAAAAATACCGGATGACAAGGGTCTATAAGATATATTTCCGCAATGCCGTGGTAAACTCTTCGATCCTCTGCTCCGCGATGCTCCTCAGCGGAACATCCTCCAGACAGGCCGCATATCGCATCTCACTCTGGTAGAGCCACTTCGTATCCGCAGAAGCAATGGCCTCATAATGATTGCAATGCAGCCACTCCTCATAAGAAATCGGCAGGTTATAGCCCAGCTTCTCCTGAATCAGAGCATGCATGTCAATCTCATCGCTGCGCTCCAGAATTCCCTGCCAGAATGCCAGCACCTCCTCCACGTGCTCATGGATTTCATACCGTCTTGCGCCGCCGTCGTAGATGATGCATTTCTCAAACAGCGGATTCTGCATGGAAAGGGTTTCCCTGCGAAACTCCGGCGCAATGATGCCGCCCTTCCAGTAGAAATCCACATCCGGCAGATTGATGCCGGAAACGCCCTTATCCTGATAGGTGCTGAAGATTCCCTCATAGAAGACCGTGACAAAGCCCTCGAAATCCGGCCAGAATTCCCGGATCTCCGCTGTGAACTCCTCCAGAATCTCGATTCCCTTTGTGCCGCCGATGGTGAAAATAATGATGTTGCGCAGCTTTGCACCATGCTCCCGGTAGAAGTCAATGACATAGCGCATGCAATGAATCAATGTTGCGCCCGAAGCAATGATGTCACCGATCATCAGCGTGCTGTCCGGCACCATCGTGAGCTTGCTGTATTTGATCTCCAGGCCCGTGATCTCATCCTCCGTGAAGACACGTTCACTGGAGAGAAAGCTGATATCGTGCACGCGGATATGCTCCCGGTAGCAGCTCTCCTCCAGCGGATAATTCAGGGCTCCCCGCAGAATCGAAAGGATGTTGGCGGTTGTAACCTTTTTGTTTTCCTTCAGATAATAGAGCATCTGCGAGGTTGCCGGGATGAGACAGTGGTATACTTCATAACCCACGATCTCCGGATAATTCATGAGCTTCCTCGTCTCCGCCTCCGAAACCACATAATACTCGTTTGTATATTCTCCTCCGGTCAGTTTGTAGCATTCCACGCCCTGATCCGAGAATTCCTTTACCAGCTGCACATTTTCCCAGTCACACATCACGTTTTCCCTGCCCTCTCTGTCGGCCCCTCCTTCCGCTGCATCGCTTCATTTGCGGACGATGCACGGATTAATGCAAACCTTTAAGAGCATATACCAAAATCATCATTCTGTCGAACACTGTTCACGCTCGCTTCGCGGTGTCACGCAAGCCGCGATCTTTGGTATACTCAATGCTGATTTCATCCGTCTTTTCTTAGGGAAACGCTGATGAAAGCGTTTCCCACGCCGGATTTGCGCTGCGAAGCAGCAAATTCCTTTGCAAATCCGTGCAATCCACCGGGAGTGCTAAGGATTAAGCCATGGATTACATCTATCATTACAATTCCCCCATCGGCGGCATCACGCTCGCCAGCGATGGGAAAAACCTGATCGGACTCTGGTTTGATGAGCAGACGTACTTTGCTGCCTCCGTAGGGAAAGACCTGTCGGAAAGGGAGCTGCCGATATTCGATGAAACGATCCGGTGGCTGGAGACCTACTTTGGCGGCAAAGCTCCCGATTTTACCCCTTCTCTATTCTTGCGGACAACCGCATTCCGCAAGGAAGTCTGGGAGATCCTCATGACCATTCCCTTCGGCCACACGATGACATACGGCGAAATTGCGGAAATGGTGGCAAAACGCCGCGGCCTTGGCCGAATGTCCGCGCAGGCAGTGGGCGGTGCCGTCGCACACAATCCCATATCGCTCATCATCCCCTGCCACCGCGTAATCGGCGCGAACGGAAATCTGACCGGCTATGCCGGCGGCATCGATAAAAAAGCATACCTTCTCACCATGGAAAAGGCAGACATCTTCAAATAGGCACCCACTTTGCCAATGCTTCCCCACCCCGGTTGCCGGTACACTGTGCTATACTGTCCCCGTTGTATATCTGTCATTGTAAAAAAAATCGAAAAGAGAACAAATGAAACGAGTTGACTTTGCAAACGGACATATCGTACGCAATATCCTGCAGACGGCTTTTCCCATGCTGATTGCGCAGGTCCTGAACCTGCTGTACAGCATCGTGGACCGCATTTATATAGGAAGAATTCCCGGAATCGGAACGGAGGCTCTCGGCGCCGTCGGACTTTGCTTTCCGATCATCCTTCTCGTGACCGCCTTTACCAACATGTTCGGCAACGGCGGATCCCCTCTGTTCTCCATGGCACTTGGGGAGGGGGATCGCACGAAGGCCACCGAAATCCAGAACACCGCTTTTCGCCTGCTCCTTCTCTCTGCCCTTGTGCTCATGGTCATCACCGAGCTCTTCGGCGGATCTCTCCTGCTCCTGTTCGGCGCATCGGAGGCAGATTTGCCGCTCGCTCTTCCTTATCTGCGGGTATACATGCTCGGAACACCGTTCATCATGCTCTCAACC
>CAVAUJ010000131.1:0-3944 GCA_963591995.1 Succinivibrio sp. | reverse complement strand
GTGTTATCATTGCAGCCATAGAGCATACGCGAGAATAAACACGCACATTTTCATCGGGAGGATGAGCATGCAGGACATTCTGGTGGTGGTGGATATGCAGAACGACTTTATCGACGGCGCCCTTGGAACAAAGGAGGCGCAGGCCATTGTGCCGCGGGTAAAGGAGAAGATTGCACAGTTCTGCGGAAAAGTCCTCTTTACAAGGGATACGCATCCGGAGGATTATGGGAATACGCAGGAAGGGAGAAACCTTCCGGTGCCGCACTGCATCAAGGGAACAAAGGGGTGGGAGATCTGCCCGGAGCTGGAGGCGCTGCGCACAACGGAGCCGATCGACAAGCCGACCTTCGGTTCGGTGGAGCTCGGAAAGGTGCTGCAGCAGGAGGACCAAAGGGATCCGATCCGCAGCCTTACCTTTGTGGGATTGTGCACGGACATCTGTGTGATTTCAAATGTGCTGCTGGCGAAGGCGTTTCTGCCGGAGGTGCCGATTGCGGTGGATGCCGCGTGCTGCGCAGGTGTCACCGTGCTTTCGCACGAGAATGCGCTGAAGGCGATGCAGATGTGCCAGATTCAAATTGACAACTATGAGGGCTGATATGGGCGAAGCGCGTCGGCAGGAAGGGTGAGAACGGTTCGTGAGTGAAATGAATTTGACACAGCAGGCGCTGACCATCGGAGCTGCGGTGGCGGCTACACTCCTGACGAGATATCTTCCGTATCTGCTGTTCCCGGCGGGAAAAGAGACGCCGGCCTTTATCGTATATCTGGGAAAATATCTGGCACCGGCGGTGTTCGGGCTGCTGATCGTGTATTGTCTGCGCAATGTCTCCTTTTCGGCAGGGGGAACCTTCGGGATTCCGGAGGCGGCGGCCATTGCGGTGGTGGTAGGGAGCTTTCTGCACAGGAAGAACATGATGGTCTCCATGGCAGCAGGGACCGTGGTTTACATGATCCTCATGCAGACGATTTTTGCGTGAAATTCTTAATGAGCCTCCTTAATGGTTCTCCCTGGCAGAAAACGATCCATCGGGGGGCATTGCATCAGGGAACGTTGCATCATAGAGCGTTGCATCGGAGCGGAATAACAGACAGAAAGGAAGGACACAATGACGACATCGATGGCAGCATTCACACCGGACATTCTGACGGTATTCGACGAATACAAGGCCCTGGTGACGGCGGGCAGCGGGGATGATTTCAACACCATGCTGATCGGCTGGGGCGCGCTGGGCTCCCTCTGGGGAAAACCTGCCGCAACGGTGTACGTCCGCGAGAGCCGGTATACGAAGGAATTCATGGACCGGCAGGATTATTTCACGATCAGCTTTTATGACAAAAAGTACATGAAGGATGAGATGCTCCTCGGGACGCTCTCCGGCAGAGACGGAGACAAGATCGCACAGACGCAGCTGCACCCGGAGAAGCTCGAAAACGGCGTTACCTTCCGTGAGGCCAAGGTGACGATCGTCTGCCGTAAGCTGTATGCGCAGGAGATGGATCTTGCCCTCATGCCGGAGGAAATCGTGAAGAGGCATTATGCGGAAGGCAATGTGCATACGACATACATCGGCGAAGTGATTGACGTGATCAAAAAGGATTGACGGCGGAACGAAAAAAGAGAGGTTTTGCTTACGCAGGCCTCGAATTCGTGGTAACATAGTCCACGTACAATTTCACAGCACGAAGCAAAGAATGACATTAAATATCGGTATGGCCGTTGTCCGGTGGCCATCCAACGATATTTGATGTCATTTTTTTTTCACGGAAAAAAGAGAGGACGATTTTATGCCTAAGACGAAGCTTCAAAGTTTTATTTTCACATTGCTCATGGTGTTCTGCATGGTGTATTGCATGACGGTCTATACGATTGCCCTGAAATTCGGCGGCTTGCAATATGAGGTTCTGGCGCTGGCATTGAAGGAGATGTGGCCGGAATACATCGTTGTATTCTGTCTGATTTTCTTTGTGATCACGAAGACAGCGCAGCGGCTGGCATTTCGCATCATCCGTCCCGGCAGCCTGCCGGCCATTTTCACCATCCTGTCCATTCAATGCTTCACGGTTTGTCAGATCGTGCCGGTCATAACGCTGTTCGCCACCTTTGTGCACAACGGAGTGTCCGCAGATTGGTTCTGTCAATGGATTCAGCTGGCCGTGACCTGTTTCCCGATGGCGCTGTGCGCGCAGGTTTTCTTCATCGGTCCTCTGGTGCGCTGGATTTTCCGACAGATTTTCGCAAAGGACCTGCAGACACCGCAGAACGCAGTCTGAGGCCACAGTTGAGTTGCATCCCATTTACAAAACCGGCGTCTCGGATTGCAACGCAGGCTGCAATGCAAAAACGCACCATATAATCTCCTGAAAACGTGATTCTTCATATTGTGTATTGGAAAAGCTGCATGGTTGTGCTAAAACAGTATCGGTGCTGCGGGCACGGTAATTTGCAGGAAAAGTACACATTTTGGCCAAGGGGAGGAAATGAAAATGAAAAGCGGGCGAAAATGGCTTGCATCGCTTATGGCGCTTGTCATGCTTACGGGAGTCTTGTCGATAACGGCATTCGCCGACACGCAAGACAACGATGCAAACAGCAATGCGGAGGACACGGTTCAGTGGGATATTTCCAAATCCAAGGAAGCTACGAATCTGGACGAGAACTTTGAGTCCGATGTTACGTTATCCTTGCCGGCCGGGGATTACAAAGGAGATCTGGACGTGGTATTCGTTCTGGACGGATCCACAAGTACCGACGAGGATGCTCTTGCGGAAAACGCCGCAGAACTGCTGGAAGACTTAGCCGATTTTGAAAATCTGAATGTAAAGGCCGGTCTGGTGGTTTTTGGCGGAAGCGTACCGATTCTTTATAAAAATGAAAATGACGAGCTGTTGGTCCTTTCCGAGGGCGACAACTTAGCCACGATCAAGGCAGCAATCACAGATAAAAGCTACGATGGAATAGCTGGTCGAAGCGGCAGCAACCTTCAGGCGGGTGTAAAGGCTGCTCAAGAGCTGCTGGATGCTGACGAAGCGGTAGATAATGCCGATAAATACCTGATCCTTCTCACAGACGGCGGTGCCCGTATGTGGGTGAACGATAAGGGGGAGGCTCTGTTCCAGACGTACGTTCCGAACGGCACGATCTTCTGGAACTCGAATGTGGACTTCGAACAGCGTTACATAGATCCTGGGACCAAGGAATTGCGTGCATTCGATGCTGTCTGGAAAGCCGGTAATACGGATCCTGATTTCAGCAAGTATGCGATGACCGAGAGTGAGTCCAATGAGCACAAGGAAAAGGGGACTGTTGATGGGGCTGCTGACTGGGACACCGTCCTTTATGATGACAATTATTACACCGCTCTTGAAGTCTCGACCTACTATGCCGCAACCTCGATCATCGAGGCGTCTCAGAATTTCCATGTTATTTGGGTGGATTATCCCTATCACAATGGTAATTATAAAGAATACACCGATTCCTTTAAGTCCTGGATGGCAGACAAGAAGTACGTTACCCGTTACGATACCAACGAACCTGACACCCAACTTGACAAAGTTTTCGATGCAGTAAAGGATCAGCTCATCTATCTTCTGGATGCCGGTTCCACCGTAGTGGATTACATGGGATACGTTGAGGGCGACTATAACCTTGACTTTATCAACAAAGCGGAAGCGCTTACTCTTACGGTCGGCGGCGACAAAAAAGACGTTGTTGATCTGGGTGATAATACCTATGGCTTTGGAGAAAAGCTTGATAATGGCGAATATGAACATGAACTGACCTATTATCCGGCGGATGACGGTGAAGAGCATTTCGTATGGACAATCAATGTTCCGGTTACAAAGGACAAGCCGGTAAAGCTCACGTACAAGGTAAAGCTTGTCAATCCGAAGAGCGCGCCGGGTACCTACGGGGTTTATGATAAGTACGGGGAAAACAATGA
>CAVAUJ010000130.1:0-3978 GCA_963591995.1 Succinivibrio sp. | reverse complement strand
ATGAACAATGCAACCAAAACGATCCCGCAGATTTTGCGGGACAATATCTGCACGGTTTTTAATCTGCTGAATCTGATGATCGCCATCGCACTGGCGGCTGTCGGTGCGTGGAAAAACATTCTGTTCATTTTCATTATCCTCATCAACACCGCGGTCGGCATCGTACAGGAGATCAAGGCCAAACGGCAGATTGAGCGGCTGACCCTGCTGGCACAGCCCACGGTTACGCTTCTGAGGGGCGGCGCAGAGCAGGCGATCCGGCCGGAGGAGATCCGCAAGGATGATATTCTCGTGATGACCGCCGGATGTGCTGTCTGCACCGATTGCACCGTAAAGAAAGGACGGCTGGAGGTCAATGAGTCCATTCTGACCGGTGAATCGGAGCCGGTTGTCAAGTTGCCGGGGGACAGGCTTCTTTCCGGCAGCAGCGTGATCGCCGGGCGGTGTCTGGCAAAGGCGGAATGCAGCATGGACGAGTGCTTTACCGCCCGGATGGTGGATGAAGTGAGGATGACAAAGAGCAGCAGCTCTGAGCTGCTCACCTCTATGAAAGAGGTCACCGGATTCACCGGCTTCCTCATTGTGCCGCTGGGCCTGCTGCTGTTCATACAGGCGGTTTTCCTCCGTGGCACAGCCATGGACACGGCCGTCGTTGCGACCTCGGCGGGCCTTTTGGGGATGCTGCCCAAGGGGCTGGTGCTGCTCATCAGTATCGGTCTTGCCGTGGGCGTCATCCGCCTGTCCGGGGAAAATGTGCTGGTGCGGGATCTGCACTCGCTGGAAAATCTCGCCCACTGCGATGTGGTGTGTCTGGATAAGACCGGTACACTGACGGAGGGCAGCCTGGAGGTCGAGACGGTTTACCCCGACATAGAGGAACCGGAGTTCCGGCGACTGATGGCCACCTATCTCGTCCACACCGAGGACAACAATTCCACCTATCAGGCGCTGCGTGACCGCTTCTCCCGTAACAAGCCCTATGAAGTCTCCTCCGCTACGCCGTTTTCTTCCGATCGGAAATGGTCGTCCGTAACGCTGGCAGATGGGCGGACACTGGTACTGGGGGCACCGGAAAAGGTGTGCGGGACGATTCCGCAGGAAGCAAAAGAGCTGATGGAGCAGGGCAAACGCATCCTTTCGGTTGGTCTGTGCAGCGGCGAGGCAGATGCTGCACAAATAAAGCCGATTGCAATGATCGTCATTGCCGACAGGCTGCGGAAAAATGCGGCGCAGACGATTCGCTATTTCTATGAACAGGGCGTGGACGTCAAGATCATCTCCGGTGACAATCCGGCGGCAGCCGCAGCGGTGGCACGGCTCTGTGATGTGCGGCATGCTGTCCGATTGCTGGATGTCACGGGCATGCCGGATGAAGAATTGGCGGAAGCTGCGGAAAACCACACCGTATTCGGCAGGGTCACGCCGAGGCAGAAAAAGGTGCTGATCGCTGCATTGCAACAGCAGGGACATAAGGTAGCCATGACCGGCGACGGAGTCAACGACCTGCTGGCCATGCGTCAGGCGGACTGCTCCATTGCCATGGGAAACGGCAGCGATGCCGCCAGACAGACGGCACAGCTCGTCCTTCTGGATTCCGACTTCGCCGTTCTTCGGGATGTGATCTCCGAGGGACGACGTGTCATCAACAACCTGACCAAATCGGCAGGCGTGTTCTTTATCAAGACCATTTATTCGGTGCTGCTGAGTGTCCTGTGCCTGCTGCTAAATGTGGATTTTCCGTTCATTCCCATTCAAATCACCCTGATCGATGCGGTCATCGAGGCGTTTCCGGCGTTCTTTATGTCGTTTGAACGCAATGACCGCAGGGTGGAGGGTACGTTCCTTCGGAATGCGTTCCGTGCGGCCCTGCCGAACAGCCTGGCTATTTTCCTCGGCTGCCTTGCCGTATTCTTCGCGGCGCCGCACCTTGGCCTGAGCCATGCGCAGATGAATCTGGTTATGTACCTGACCGTCGGTATCGTCAGTCTCGCCGGTGTGATAAAAGCCGGCCTGCCCATGAATCTGCTGCACGGCTTCCTTAGCATCGCCTCCGTGCTGGGCTTCTTCTGTGCCGCAGTGTTGTTCGCTCCGTTGCTCCAGCTGCCCCGGCTGGCATTCAGCGGAGTCATATTGCTTCCGCTTGTCGCAATTCCGTGCATTCTGATCACCGTGCTGTTAAAGATTCCGGTACCGGAAAAGGCCCTGTTGCCTGTGAGGAAATCATCATGGAAATGATCAAGGATATCAACTATGTCATCATGGTGATCTTTTTCGCCTGTTATGCTTATCAGTTTTTTTACATCCCGGTAGCATGGCGGAAGAAGCAAAAGCCGTTGCCGGAAGGGAAACTCCACCGCTACGCGGTGCTGATTGCCGCAAGAAATGAGGCGGCGGTGATCGGCAGTCTTATCGACAGCCTGAAGCGGAAGAACTATCCCGCGGACCGGATCGACATCTATGTAGTCGCGGACAACTGTACCGACCGCACCGCCGAAGCAGCGGAGCTGCACGGCGCGACCGTAGTTGAGCGTTTCGACAGAGTACGGGTAGGAAAGGGGTATGCGCTCCATTTCCTGCTGGACCGGATCAAAGAAAGCTACGATGCCTATCTTGTATTCGATGCAGACAATGTGGTCGATCCGAACTATGTGCAGGAAATCAACAAGACCTTTTCTGCCGGATACGACATCGTTACCGGCTACCGCAATTCCAAAAATTATGGCGACAACTGGATCTCCTCCGGCTGCGGCCTGTGGTTTCTGCGTGAGGCACAGTATCTAAACCGTCCTCGCGCTGTGCTGGGCGTAAGCTGCGGCGTGTCCGGCACCGGGTTCCTGTTCTCCCGGCGCATTCTGGAGCAGTGCGGCGGATGGAACTTCTTCCTGCTGACCGAGGACATCGAGTTTACTGCACACAACATCGCAAACGGCGAGAAGATCGGCTATTGCCCAACCGCTGTATTCTATGATGAGCAGCCCACCGGCTTCCGGCAATCCGTCCGCCAGCGGATGCGCTGGGTACAGGGATATTTACAGGTGCTTCATTGCTATGGCGGAAAACTCATAAAAGGATGCTTCCGAGGAAGCTTCTCGTGTTTCGACATGCTCATGAGCATTGCACCGGCTGCGATTTTAGCGTGGGTCAGCGTCCTGATCAATATCGCCGCCGCCGGGCTTCGTGTTGCAAACGGTGCGGATGTTTTGACGGTGGTTTTCTCCGCCGGGCAAAGTCTTTTGAATCTCTGCCTGACCGCGTTCGTTCTGGGACTGATCACAACGATCAGCGAATGGAAGCGGATTCGTTGCTCCGCCGGACGGAAAGTTCTGGGTGTTGTGACATTTCCGCTGTTCATGCTGACCTATCTGCCGGTCACCGTAGCAGCGCTCGTCTGCAAGCCGGGCTGGAAGCCGATCACACACGGCAAAAGCGTATCGGTGGAGGAACTTGCCGGAACCGCAACGGGCACGATTGAATAATGGAGTTATTAACATGGCAGGAGGACGCAGACGCACCCTCAAAAAAGTTCTGCGTTATTTGGCTAGTTATTTTGCAAACGATGTACCGGAAATTGGTTATGAGAATTGTCATATGCTCTCCGGATATCTTCCGGAAGCCCGTCCGGTGTCAATGCTTTTGCCGTGTCTTCGCTGCCATCTTTCATGGCCTGCGTGTAATACCAGCATTTGTAGGTGAGCATGTCCAATGTCTTGTGCAGCTGCCGAATTTCTGCCTCCACGCGTTCTTTTTGCCTTTGAATAAGCTCGAAACGATCGGAATAAGTGGAAGAGCCTTCTGCGCACCATTCCATAAAGAGCTTGATGTCCTTGATTTCAAGACCGGATTTTTTCAGGCACTCGATCACTCTGAGAGCTTCAATTTCATTATCACTGAATTTGCGAATGCCGGATTCGCGTGTGAGCTGCGGGAAAAGTCCCTGTTTATCGTAATAGCGGAGCGTGGAAATGGGGAGATCAAACA
>CAVAUJ010000129.1:0-3980 GCA_963591995.1 Succinivibrio sp. | reverse complement strand
CGGTGCAGCCGGATTGCGTCGTATTTTGAGAATCCGGTGCTCGTTGCAGACAGCCGGGAATTCGTGACCTACACAGGGATGCTGGACGGGGAAAGGGTGTCGGTCACCTCGACCGGCATCGGAGGGGCCTCGGCCGCCATTGCAATGGAGGAGCTCATTCAATGCGGTGCCGATACCTTTCTGCGCGTCGGAACCTGCGGCGGCATGGCATTGGAGGTACAGGGCGGAGATCTCGTGGCGGCGACGGGAGCGGTGCGTGCGGAGGGAACATCGAGAGAGTATGCGCCGATCGAATTTCCGGCGGTGGCGGACCGCACCGTAACGAACGCCCTGGTAGAGGCGGCGGAGAAGCTCGGAATTCGATGCCATGCAGGAATTGTGCAGAGCAAGGACTCGTTCTACGGGCAGCATGATCCGGAGAAAATGCCGGTCGGCAGGGGACTCCAGTTCCTGTGGGACGCGTGGATAAAGCTCGGCTGCCTGGCATCGGAGATGGAATCGGCGGCAATTTTCGTGGTGGCCAGTGTGCGGGGCGTTCGCGCAGGGGCGATTTTCCAGGTGATGGGCAATCAGGAACGCGCCCGCCGCGGCATGGAGAATCCCATTGTGCGCGATACCGATTGCGCCGTTCGGACCGTGGTGGAGGCGCTGCGGATCCTGATCCGGGAGGATCGGAAACGAAAAGCGGCAGAAGGGAGGCTCCCTTGAAAAAAGAACCGGATGAGGAGACGAAACGAAAGCTGGTGGAGAAGGCGCTGGAAGCGAGGAAATTCGCCTATGCGCCGTACTCCGGTTTTCGCGTGGGTGCAGCGCTTCTGGCAAAGGACGGAACGGTTTATACCGGCTGCAACATCGAAAACGCGGCTTTTACACCGACGAGCTGTGCGGAACGGACCGCCATCTGCAAAGCGGTTTCGGAGGGCGTGACCGAATTTGATGCAATCGCGATCTGCGGCGGCAAGGGCGCGGCAGAGCCGGAGGATTTCTGTATGCCCTGCGGTGTCTGCCGTCAGTTCATGCAGGAATTCGTCGAACCGGAGAATTTCCGGATCCTCGTGTGCAGGGGAGACGGTGCCCGGAAGGAAATGTTATTGGCGGAGCTGCTGCCGTTTGGCTTTGGAAAGGCGGCAGTCATGAAGCCGTGAGAACGGAAGGAGGTGAGTCCGATGAACCGGAAGAGCAACAGCGGGAACAGGAAAACCGTGCGGAAGGAAGGGCAGGAGAATCTGCTGCAGAAGGAGCTCAAGGAGCGGACGGCAGCCATGGCGGCGTGCAGCGCCGGCGAGGTGCTCGAGAGACTGCACTCCGCGCCGGAGGGTCTGGATGCAGAGGCAGTTGAGCACAGCAGGGAGCAATACGGGCGCAACAAGGTAACCAGCCGGAAGAAGAAGTCTCTTATAAGGCGGCTGACGGAGGCCTTTGTGAATCCCTTTACCACGGTTCTTTTGTGTCTGGCGGTGGTGTCGGCCATCACAGATATGATCCTGCCTGCGTGGGGACTGTTCGGCAGCAGCCCGGAGGATTTCGATCCGGTGACGGTCACCATCATTGTGACGATGGTGGTGCTCTCCGGTACGCTCCGGTTCGTACAGGAGAGCCGCAGCGGCGACGCGGCGGAGAAGCTCCTGGAGATGATCACCACCACGTGCACCGTGCTCCGGAAGGATACGGGGCGCACGGAAATTCCGCTGGATGAAGCGGTCGTGGGAGATATTGTCTGCCTTTCCGCCGGAGATATGCTGCCGGCGGATGTGCGCATTCTGGAGGCAAAGGACCTCTTTGTCAATCAGGCGAGCCTGACGGGGGAGAGCGAACCCGTGGAGAAGCTGCCGCAGGAGCAGACGGAAGAGCAGGCAGAAGGGCTGGCGGAAGGGCAGACGGACCGGCAGAGGACGAAGGCCGTCGGTGCGTACCGCAGCATCGCCTTTATGGGCAGCAATGTCATATCCGGAACCGCCACGGCGGTCGTGATTGCCGTCGGAGATCATACGCTGTTCGGCAGCATGGCCTCCTCCGTGGCAGAGGAGCCGGTGGAAACGAGCTTCAGCAAGGGAGTCAATGCGGTTTCCTGGGTATTGATCCGCTTCATGCTGGTGATGGTGCCGATCGTGTTCGTGATCAACGGTGTGACGAAGGGCAACTGGCTGTCGGCCTTTCTGTTCGCCATTTCCATCGCCGTGGGTCTGACTCCGGAGATGCTGCCCATGATCGTCACCACCTGTCTTGCCAAGGGTGCGGTGTCCATGAGCCGGAAGCAGACCATCGTCAAGAATCTGAACTCGATTCAGAATTTCGGCGCCATGGATGTCCTGTGCACGGATAAGACCGGGACCCTCACACAGGACAGAGTGGTTCTGGAATACCATTTGAACATCGACGGCAAGGAGGATATCCGCGTGCTCCGGCATGCCTATCTGAACAGCTATTTTCAGACAGGCTATAAGAGCCTGATGGATGTAGCCATCATCAGCCGGACCGAGGAAGAGGAGGCGCAGAATCCGGCGCTGGTGGATCTTTCGGAAAATTACCGGAAGGTGGATGAGATTCCGTTTGACTTTACGAGACGCCGGCTGACGACGGTGGTGCAGGACCGCGAGGGAAAGACCCAGATGGTCACCAAGGGGGCCGTGGAGGAGATGCTCTCCATCTGCTCCTACGCGGAATATGACGGCGCGGTGAAGCCCCTGACCGAGGAGAGGCGGGGCGAGGTCCGCAAACGGGTGGATGCGCTCAATGAAAAGGGCTTCCGGGTCCTTGCCATTGCGCAGAAGAGCAATCCTTCGGCAGCAGGTGTTTTCAGTGCAAAGGATGAATGCGGCATGGTTCTGATGGGCTACCTCGCCTTTCTGGATCCGCCGAAGGAGTCCACGGCGGATGCCATCCGTGCCCTGAAGGAGCATGGTGTTGCAACGAAGATTCTGACGGGAGACAACGAAAAGGTGACACGCACCATCTGCCGTCAGGTCGGTCTGGAGGTCCGCAGCATGCTGCTGGGACCGCAGCTGGATGACATGAGCGCGGAGGAGCTGGAAAAGGCGGCGGAGACGACCACGGTATTCGCGCGGCTGACACCGGACCAGAAGGCGAGAGTCGTTGCGGCACTGCGTGCGAACGGTCATGTGGTCGGCTTTATGGGAGACGGCATCAACGATGTGTCGGCGATGAAATCCGCCGACATCGGAATCTCGGTGGATACGGCGGTGGATGCCGCCAAGGAGTCGGCGGACATTGTCCTTCTGGAAAAGGATCTGCGCGTTCTGGAGGAGGGCATCGTCGAGGGGCGAAAGACCTACGCAAACATGCTCAAATACATCAAGATGACGGCCTCCTCGAATTTCGGCAACATGTTCTCGGTGCTGGCGGCCTCGGCCCTGCTCCCGTTCCTGCCGATGGAAAGCCTGCAGCTGATCCTTCTGAACATGGTATACGATCTCTCCTGCACGGCCATTCCCTGGGACAACGTGGATGAGGAGCTCATTGCGAAGCCGCGGAAATGGGATGCCTCGAGTGTCAGCTGGTTCATGCTGTGGCTGGGCCCGTCGAGCTCGGTGTTCGATTTTGCGACCTATCTGTTCATGTATTTTGTCTTCTGCCCGCATTATATTTCTCATGGGGTGACCTTCCGCAATCTGGCGGGGGTTTACAGCGGAGCAGAACTGACACAGATGCAGCAGAGCTACGCCGCGATGTTCCAGGCCGGCTGGTTTGTGGAATCCATGTGGAGCCAGACGCTGGTGATCCACATGATCCGGACGCAAAAGCTGCCGTTCCTGCAGAGCCGCGCGAGCGCGGCGCTCACGCGCCTTACCTGTGTCGGCATTCTGGTTGTGACCTGCATTCCGTTTACCGGGATTGGCGAGCTGCTGGGATTCGAGGAGCTGCCGGCGAGCTATTTCCTGTTCCTGATCCCCTGCATCCTGCTGTACATGGTGCTGGCGACCTGCCTGAAAAAAGCCTACATTCGTCGGTACGGGGAGCTG
>CAVAUJ010000128.1:0-4059 GCA_963591995.1 Succinivibrio sp. | reverse complement strand
GGAATAGCCGTATCGATTCTGGCGATGTCACCGCCCACTGCCTCTTGCAGCATCTTTGCAATTCTTTCTGTGTTTCCGTTTGACCACGAATAATAGATGGTTAATATTTTTTTCATGTTGTTCACCTCGATAAATACCATAGCACTTAGAGTTAACTCCAAGTCAAGATATTTTTTATTTTCGAGCAAAAATAAAGCCCCTGCTGTTTTTATCAGCAAGAGCTTGAGAGATAACAACTTCCCGACAACATGGCGAGAAGTTGTTCTTCCGCAATTTGCGGCGAAGTCACTTCTGCCCAAGTTGGGCAGAATTTAATCGTGCCCATGATTGGCACAAGTTCAGCCATACACATATTCCTGAATCCGGCATTTTACGCTTTTCACACCTTCCAGGATCAGCATCGCAAGGAGCGGCAGCCCAAAGGGCGTCAGGAAGAACGCAGCAACCAGTCCGGCAACACCGCTTGCGGTTCTGCCGTCGATAATGATGCAGATGGCTCCCAGCGCAGTTCCGATAGCAATGAAATTCAGTACAACAGCAGATATCTCCACAATCTTCGTAGCAATCCAGATGATGACGGTCAGCAGTGCAAAGACCGGTGCGAGCAGGATTCTGAGTAATATCTTCATAAGCGAGACCTCCTTCGTTTCTTTCTGATTCCATTTTACTTTTTCACGGTCATCGGCTCAATGATGTCAAGCCGGTATATATTGAGCGGCAGAATTATTCCACCGCTCACAGACAGAAAACTCGTCACTGAAGCTTTGACAGCCTCGTCAGAAGTTCATTCTGTCCCTTATAAATCTCTTTCTGGTATCCGAGGATCTCCTCCAGATCCGTGTCATAGACGCGTCCTGTCTCATGCAGGTGTTTGGCAATCTGATTGATATTGGCATTGGCACGGCGGAGAAGCTTCAATAGTTCCTTAATCTCCGGCATATCAAGTTTTATGACCATTCCGTCAATCGCCATCTTGCGAAGAAAGGCGCTGAGGTTCGTACTGCCCGCCAGCGCCATGTTCTTAAGAATCAGATCGTATTCCTCCTGCGAAGCCCAGAAGTGCATACTGATATCCTTGGTATCTGCCATAATCACAGCTCCTGCTCTTTGCTCTTACCGGGCTTTGCCGCAGCCTCCGGCAGGGGCTTTGCGAGCTTATCCAGCACAGACGGCTTTTTCTCCTTTGGAGCCTTTTCAAGCTCCTTGCGAAAATGCGTGACGAACAAATCCACAAGGCCCGTATGCGCCTGGTCTACGACAAAATAGCAATTACGGTCTCCGCCCCAGGAATCGGCATTGGGCACAACGGAAATCGTCTTTGCCCACTCTTTATTGGCATGGCTGATGCGACCGTCCCAGTCCTTAAACTGCACGGTATTTGCCAGCACATAGGAAATGCGATCCATGCTAAAATCCGCTCTGACCGCCTCCATAACGGCCTGAGAGTTCAGGCGGTTATCTCTGTAATTGTCTCCGATTGCTTTCTCAATGGCTTCCTTGCAGGCGATGTTAGCCTGATTGGAAGTTCGATACTGTGGTAGCTCATCATGTTCACGAGCGAATGCTGCGTCATGCCGGTAAACCGGCGTATCTTTAGTGAATTTCTGTTCCATAATCAGCGTTCCTCCTTCTCGGTTTCGTTTTTGGTATGGGTATCTCTCTGTGGCAGTGGCGCACGAAGCTTTGCCAGCACCGATGTACGCTCAGCTTTTCCAGTAACAGCAGGGTGGGTATCCTGCGCAGGTTCTGAAGTCTCAATCATGGCCTCCAGTGGCGTCTTATCATCGATATTCAGTTCAATGTTAAGCTCAGCCAGACGGGCTGATTTTTCCTTCAGCTCCTGCTCCTGTGGGAACGGTTTGCCAAGCTCGGCTTTCGCATTCTCCATCTGGGCATGAAGCGTATCCAGCTTATCCTGCACACGAGCAAGTCTTGTTTCCATGTTGGAAAGGGCATTGTCGATTCTGACGAGATTGCCCCTTGCGTCCTTGCCAAGCTCTACGCGGTGAGACATTTTTCCCTTAAGCGTTAGGATGTACTGCTTGCCGAAGTCCTCCAGTGTCAGCGACATCTGAAAACCGCGATAGCTGCCGATGGGAACAGGCTCCAAGCCTTTTACTTCCTTCATGGCATCCAGAAGTGCCGCACCTGCATTTTCCTTATCAATGAGGTTATCGCCACGCACGGTCATTCCGGCAAAGCCGTCCTGCGGATGCGGATGCTCTGCAAGGGTTTTCATATCCGCCTGGAATCCTGCGATATAGCCCATATTCTGCTCGATCTGTTCCGGGAATTTGCGGAGAATGTTGTCCTCCAGACGGTATTGCTGGCTCTGGTGATTGGCTTTCATGAGCTTCAGTCTTGCGACATCCACATCCAGATCCATCTTTTCGCGGATTCTGTCGTCACCGGCACAGAGAGCTTTGATCTCCGCATAGGACAGGGCCGTTTCGTCGATATCCTCACAGCTTCTGACCGGTGATTTGCTGGTCATGATCTGCGAAATGAATTTCTGCTTATTTTCCAGAGTCTGCCAGAGATAGGCATCAAATGTGGCTTCCGTAACATAACGGTAGATGTGGACTTCCTTATTCTGATTGCCCTGACGGATGATACGACCACTGCGCTGCTCCAGATCACCGGGTCTCCACGGGGCGTCAAGGTCATGAAGCGCAATCAAACGATCCTGCACGTTCATACCTGCTCCCATCTTGAAGGTACTTCCCATCAGGACACGCACCTGTCCGGAGCGCACCTTGGCAAACAATTCCTTCTTGCGGACTTCCGTGTTCGCCTCATGAATAAAGGCAATCTGCTCTCTTGGAATGCCCATGGAGACTAGCTTTTCACGGATATCGTCGTAGACGGTAAACTCCGATTCCGGCGTCGTATCGATTTGCGACTCAACTGCGTGTAATTCAGGAGTGTCGAGATTTCCGGCAACGGCCTTGGCTGCTTTTGCGGCAGGCGCACCGGTCTTCGGTGTACTCAGATCGCAGAACACAAGCTGGGTAAGCTTGTTCTCCTGTCCCTCATCCCAGATACGGTAGATGTTGCCGACGCACTGGTTGACCTTACTGTTCGGGTCATCCGGCAGATCGGGGTTAATGATACGCTGGTCAAGTCCCAGCTTTCTGCCGTCGGTGGTGATGCGCAGCATGTTATCCACGCTGGCATCCACAGACCCGGAATGCACCTTTGCGGCACGCTCGGACAACTCCTGCACCATGGCCTGCTGAATCTCTGTCGGCTGTGCCACCACATTGTGATAGACCGCCTCCGGCACGGGCAGATGCAGCTGATCGGATGTCTTAATGTCTGCTACTTCCTTGAAAAGGGTCATTAGCTCCGGCAGATTGAAGAACTTTGCGAATCTCGTTCTTGCCCGGTATCCTGTTCCTTCTGGCGCAAGTTCTATCGCCGTTGTCGTCTCGCCAAAGGTAGAAGCCCAACAATCAAAATGCGCCAACCCCTTCTTCTGAAGTGTGTCATGCTGAAGATAACGCATCATGGTATAAAGTTCTGTCATGGAGTTACTGACAGGCGTACCGGTTGCGAAAATCACGCCCTTACCACCGGTCAGCTCATCGATGTACCGGCACTTTAAGAGCATATCCGAGGATTTCTGCGCGTCCGTCGCGGAAAGTCCCGCAACATTGCGCATTTTCGTGTAAAGGAACAGGTTCTTGAACGCATGTGCCTCGTCCACATAGAGCCGGTCAATGCCCAGCTCTTCAAAGGTAACAACATCGTCCTTGCGCCCGGATTCCAACAGCTTTTTGAGCTTTGTCTCCAATCCCTTCTTCGTACGCTCCATGCTCTTGATGGTGAATCGCTCGGCACGGCTGCTTTTCAGCTCTTCAATGCCCTCCGTAACCTCATCAATCTGCTCTCTGAGCAATCTTTCCTGCCGTTCCATGGAAACCGGAATACGTTCAAACTGACTGTGTCCGATGATAATGGCATCGTAATCGCCTGTGGCAATGCGGGCGCAGAACTTCTTGCGGTTCTTCGGTTCAAAGTCCTTTTTTGTCGCAGCAAGGATATTGGCGGACGGGT
>CAVAUJ010000127.1:0-4149 GCA_963591995.1 Succinivibrio sp. | reverse complement strand
TTCAGATCCCGCACATCCGTCAGAATGGTGATAACCTGCACGCCCTCCATTTCGTCGTTCAGCTCCTGCAGGTCCGGCATTTCCTTGATGCAGTAGGAGCAGGTCGTCGCCCAGATGTTCACCATTGTCAGATCTGCATTTTGGAAAATTGCTTCGCTCACCGTACCGCCGTCATAATCCGTCGTCTGAAACGAAATTCCCGAGGCCGCCTGGTACTCCAGATAGTCCAGCTGTTCCCGCTGCTGCTCCCAATCCTTCTGCATGGCTGCCAGTGCCGTCTTGGATTCCTCGGATGCATACTCCGACAGCGTCGGCCCTGCATCGCTCAGCGCGGAATCCACCTGGTACATGGTGAGGCCGCTCTCCGTCACAAACGGCGTCAGCGTATAGTCTGTATCGGTCACCAACGGATCCAGGGAGCTGCGCAGCTCCTCCTCTGTGATATCCTGCTGCGCAGAGAATACCACCGCAGGAAACAGACATTCCGAATAGTACTGCTTTATTTCATCGTAGGAGGTGACGGAGGTTTTATCAAAATCCTCCGGGAAATCCTCCATTACGGCCACAAGCTCCCAATAGGAAATCCCCTTCGCATCGTCCAGTACGCTCGCGCCCGGCACAAGGAACCCATGCTCGCTGTTCCGGCACTCCGCAAAGCTTCCGACCCATTGCCGAACCGCAAAGCCCGTTCCGTCGTCCACGTCTGCATAGTCCGCTGTATCATCGGACGAGATTTCCGCCGTTCCTGCTGCCGTCATTTCCGCCGATGCATCGGCCGTCTTCTCTTCCTGCACCTTCCCGCCGCACGCAGTCAGAGATCCCGCCAGGACAATTGTGAACAGTGTGCTCCACACCCTTGCGCTCTTCATGTCATCTCCCTCTTCTTCTGATTGCCGATGCTCTGATTGCCGATGTTCTGATCGCTGATGTTCTGATCGTTGATGTTCTTCTGATTTCTGATGTTAAAGTGCAACGCACCTGATGGACAGGCCTTCGTGCAGGCACCGCACCGAATGCATTCCGCGCTGTTCGGGTTGTGCACCACATCAACGTTCATGCCGCATTGTCTGCTGCAGGCACCGCAGCCCGTGCATTTTTCCCGGTCCACCTTGAGCTGCAGAAAGCTGACACGCTGGAACAGGCCATAAAAGGCGCCCAGCGGGCAGACATATTTGCAAAACGGGCGATGGATCACCATCGAGAGCACAACGATCAGGATCAGGATCAGCAGCTTCCAGTGAAACAAAAGGCCCAGCTGCCCGCGGACTCCCTCGTCCAGAACCGCCAGCGGAATTGCCCCCTCCAGTATTCCCACCGGACATACCAGCTTACAGAAATACGGTACCGAGGAGAGGCCGTTGTTGACTTTCAGGAACGCCGGCAGCAACAGAACGAACACGACAAGGAAAACATATTTCAGCCGCCGCAGCGCCTTGTCCAGCCTCTTCGGAACCGTCAGCTTCGGCACCGGTATTTTATACAGGAGCTCCTGCACGAGTCCGAACACGCACAGCCACCCGCACACAAAGCGTCCCAGCAGAACGCCGATCAGTGCAAGATACCCCGCCACGTAAAAGGGGAATTTCTTCCTGCTGCCCACCACCGCCTGCAATGCACCGATGGGACAGGCCCCGATCGCCGCCGGACAGCTGTAGCAGTTCATGCCCGGGACGCAGAAATTCTTCAGCGCCCCGGTATAAATCAGATTTTTTCCCCAACCGGTCCACCGGCAGTTCTGCAGCAGCGCCGATGCCACCTGCACCAGCTTGCGGCGAATGCCGTGCCGCCCGACCTCATTTCTCATTTCTCCTACCCGATTCCGATGCATTCAAAGCAGATGTTGGCCGCCTTGCGCAGCACAACCCGCGGCTCCCGCCGGGCAACTCCCAGCACTATGCCGGCAATTGCCGCGGCAAGAACAATGTATCGGATGCTGTTTCGTCCAAAATGTCTGCGTTTCATTTCTGATTCCCGTAATACGTGCTGGAGAACGCTTCTTCCTTCGGAAGCGAGACCAGTGCATAGCTTTCCAGTGTATCTCCCTGGAGGTTGGAGGATCCATCCAGCCAGGATCTGACCTCATCGGACAGCTCATTCAGCGGTGTTCCCGGAAGGTAGAGACGGAGCTCTTCCGCATCGTCCAGGCCGTAGGCGGTTTCATAGGAGTACCGACAGCCGTCCTTGATTTCTTCCGTTCCGGGTTCGTTCTCGTAGGAAATTTCCTTAATTTTCAACGAATAGGTCTGTTCGTCGATCTTCACCGGCTCCGTAAATTTCCCGCTAAAGGCGCTCCATTCCATGCTTCCCTCCGGATATTTGTCCGGATCCGCGTCACCCATGTCCATATCGTGGTAGGCTCCGGAGAAGCTCCCGTCCGCCTCCACGTGAATGAAGGTACCCCAGCCGCCTACGCCGCTCGAAAAGTCGAATTCGTAGCCTGCAAGGTCCGCATAAGAGAAGTCCGCTGCGGTCGTCTGACTCTGCGCGGCATTGCTCTGCGTGGTACTGCTCTGTGCGGCATTGCTCTGCGTTCCGGCGCAACCCGCAAGGAGAACAGATGCAAGGAGCGTTCCTGCCACGCAGGAGAGCACCGGTCTGCCCAAATGATATTTTACCCGATTCCCGCACTGTTTATACATCTTCTGAATTTTGTTCTTATACATTTTTCTTTCCTCCTGCCGAAAAATCATTTCACGAAGTTCTGCAGCGGCGTTGCAGCTGTCCGGTCCGCTCGCACAGGCGCTGCAGCTCGCACAAATCTGTTGCTCTTGCTGCTACATACGCAGCAGCAGGGCGTTATGTTGCAGAAACTCTTGATTACAGTGAAGATAGGATAGAACCGTCACGAACAAGGCTTTCATCGAAGGCAGACGTTCCGGCGAGTGTGTCGGATAACAGCAAAGGCCTCCTGTGATTTGGTGTACGTCACAGGAGACCCCCATCAGAAGCCCATCATTCCGTTTTTACAGACAACTTTTATGTTCCCCGAGAGACAGCGGTGAGTCACCGCCTCCCACTCAATCCTTCCGCAGAGCCGTCACCTCCCGGCACAGCTCCTCCAACGCGATCTCATCTCGGCCAGCGCTCTTGCGCGGAGGGCAATACCGGGAAGGCCGCATGCGGATGTGTCTGGTACCAGTAGGCCACGCTGGCAACATCATCCTGACGCTCGAACAATCCGCGATAGCCCACACCGATCTGCTGAATGGTCACCCGCAGATTCTCTTCAAAGCAGATCGGATCCTGGATGTGCCACCGGTAAAATCCCCTTTGCGGCATGGTGTCATCGTTATGGTAGAAATTATGGATCGCATCATCGTGGCTGGAGTAGTACGGATATCCCAGATACGGCGTGCAATAGTTCTGCTCCACCGTCTTGCCGTTCACCTGCCGTGCAAAGCTCCAGGATCCGCCGAAATAGTCCTCGGTCCCTGTGCTGCAGATGGTGGGATATTCCTCGTCGCCGTCCATATAAAATTTCATTTCCCCCTCGCCGTACCAATAGCGCTCCAGAGCAGTCAGTGCCAGATAGGTTCCGACATAATGTCCCCTCCCCTTCACGCCGTCCAGAATGGTGTAGTCCTTCCCCTTTTGGGTCAGACGCTCTCTTCTCCACTGGGCATGGAAATAGACCAGCTCCTCCGGCAGCTCATCCGTCAGACAGTAATTGATCTGATAGAAGACGGCCGGAATGGCATTCGCGTGCTGATTTTCCAGCGTAATCCGTGCATGTGTCCGGAACGGCATCTTGAAATAGACATTCAGGCCTCTCGAGGGCACCGCCACAATCGGAATGGAATTCACAATACACTCTCTGCCGAAGCCGCAGCAGAAGAAATCCCCCAGCGGAACCTCCACAGAAGGATCCGATTCATCGTCCCAATAGCACCGCAGCACCAAATCCCGCAGGACGAAACAGTCCGCCTCTGTGGTACGGTCCGGTACCGTGAACCACATGTGCTGGATCATGCCGCTCCCATGCACATCCGCCAGCACGACCGTTTCTCCGGAGGGAACGTCCCGCAGCGCAGGACTTCCCTTTCTTGAAGGCCCAAGGGCACTCGCGGACATCGCCGCCTTTCCTTTTTCTCCGGTCGGATTCTCCGCATTGATGGCCCGGCTCTGCATGTGATGGTTCTGAATCAAATC
>CAVAUJ010000126.1:0-4185 GCA_963591995.1 Succinivibrio sp. | reverse complement strand
CAGCGTGTGCGGGAGAGCTGGCAGTCCACCTTCGGCGGCAGCGGCAATGCCAATAAGATTGCCGTGTTGGAAGAAGGTATGAAATATACGCCCATCGGCATCTCGCCGGAGCAGGCGCAGTTCCTCGAAACACGCAAATTTCAAATCAATGAGATTGCTCGAATTTTCCGAGTCCCGCCACACATGGTCGGCGACCTGGAAAAGTCGAGCTTTTCTAATATTGAGCAGCAGTCCCTTGAGTTCGTGAAATACACCCTTGACCCCTGGGTCATCCGCTGGGAGCAGTCCATTCAGCGGTCGCTCCTCTCACGGGACGAAAAAGCAGCGTATTTCGTGAAGTTCAATCTGGAAGGTCTGCTCCGCGGCGATTACCAGAGCCGCATGAACGGGTACGCCATCGGCCGCCAGAACGGCTGGATGTCCGCAAATGACATCCGGGAGCTTGAGAACCTCGACCGCATCCCTGCCGAGGACGGCGGCGACCTGTATCTTATTAACGGCAATATGCTCCCGCTGAAAAATGCCGGAGCTTTTGCAGATACACCTACCGATGAAGGAGAGGAGGAAAAATCCGATGAAGAAGTTCTGGAATTGGAAGAACCAGACGGAGACAGCGGAACGGACGCTGTTCCTGAACGGGACCATCGCAGAGGAAAGCTGGTTTGACGATGACGTCACGCCGCAGCTTTTCAAGGACGAGCTCATGTCCGGCAGCGGAAACATCACCGTGTGGATCAACAGCCCCGGCGGCGACTGTGTGGCGGCGGCTCAAATCTACAATATGCTCATGGACTACATGGGCGATGTGACCGTAAAAATCGACGGCATTGCGGCGTCCGCAGCGTCCGTCATAGCTATGGCAGGCACGAAGGTGCTGGTGTCCCCGGTATCCATGCTCATGCTCCACAACCCCATGACGGCGGCATTCGGTAATTCGGAGGAAATGCAGAAAGCCATCGAGATGCTCTCAAGCGTGAAGGATTCCATCATCAACGCCTATGAGATCAAGACGGGACTGTCCCGTACCAAGCTCAGTCACCTCATGGACGCTGAAACATGGATGGACGCAAACAAGGCTGTGGAACTGGGCTTTGCAGACGGGATCATGAGCCGCGCCGATGAAACCGAGGACATGGCTGCGCCCACCGTTTCCATGCTGTATTCCAAGGCGAATGTGGTGAACTCTCTCATGGAGAAAATTGCTGCAAAATGCGCCATCGACCCCAAGCCCACCCGTACACAAAAAGCCGACGACCTAATGGATCGGCTCAATCTCATTAAAAACTGGAGGTAATTCAATATGACTATCAATGAACTGCGTGAAAAGCGCAATCAGGCGTGGAACGCCGCAAAGGCATTCGTGGAGACCAAGCGCGACAAAGACGGTCTGCTCTCCGACGAGGATGCCCAAACCTATGCGCAGATGGAAAAGAAGGTGCAGGACTATGGTGCCGAAATCGAGCGCATGGAGGCCATGTCCGCAATGGAGGCACAGCTGAATAAGCCCACTTCCTCTCCCATCACTGAAAAACCCATGAACGGCAAGTCTGCTGCTGACGAGAAGCCCAAGACCGGCCGTGCGTCCGATGCCTACCGAATCGGAATGCTCACCGCACTTCGCACCAACTTCCGTCAGGTCGCCAATGTTCTCTCCGAGGGCGTGGATGCCGATGGCGGCTACCTTGTGCCGGAGGAGTACGACTCCCGACTCATTCAGACACTGACCGAGGAGAACATCATGCGAAAGCTCGGTCACACCATCACTACATCCGGTGAGCACAAAATCAACATTGCCGCGACCGCTCCTGCCGCTGCATGGATTGAGGAAGGCGGCGCGCTGTCTTTCGGTGATGCCACCTTTGCCCAGATCCTTCTGGACGCTCACAAGCTCCATGTCGCAATCAAGGTGACCGAGGAACTGCTCTACGACAATGCGTTCAAGCTGGAGGATTACATTCTCACCGAGTTCGGCAAGGCACTCGCCAATGCCGAGGAGGACGCTTTCCTCAACGGCACCGGTGTCGGTCAGCCCCTCGGCCTGTTTGCGGAAACCGGCGGCGGTCATGTGGCGGAAACGCTGACGGCGGCGCTCAAGAGTGATGACCTCATCACCCTCATCCATGCACTGAAGCGTCCCTACCGCAAGTCTGCTTCCTTCATCATGAACGACAAGACCATCGCCCAGATCCGTAAGCTGAAGGACAACAACGGCGCATACATCTGGCAGCCGTCCTATCAGGCAAACGAGCCTGACAGGATTCTTGGCTACACGGTTCACACCTCGGCGTATGCGCCGGAGAATGCTATCGCTTTCGGCGATTACAGTTACTACAACATTGGCGACCGCGGCACTCGTTCCTTCAAGCAGCTCAACGAGCTGTTCGCCGGCAACGGTCTGATCGGTTTTGTTGCCAAGGAACGTGTGGATGGCAAGCTCATTCTCCCCGAAGCCGTTCAGATCCTCAAGCTGAAGACCGAATAAGGAAGGAGGTGGCGGTGATGGATACTCTGCTTGAAAAAGTAAAAGCGAACCTGATTCTTACGCATTCGGCGGATGAACTGCTTGAGACATACATCACTGCCGCCGTTTCCTATGCAGAGAGCTATCAGCATATCCCTGCTGGCACATACAGCACACAGGCTATGCCGCCAACCACGGAGCAGGCTGTCATCATGCTGTCGAGCCATTTCTACGAATCGAGGGATGGCTCGACAGGCGGTTTCTTTGCGGATAACACCAATGCGGCACAGCAGGTGTGGAACACGGTCAATCTCCTGCTGCGGCTCGACCGTGATTGGAAGGTGTGAGTATGTCTTTCGGGAAAATGAGCGGCTTTGCCGACATCGTAAAAACAAAGCAGGTCAAGGACAGCGAGGGCTTCACCACAACGCAGGATGAAGTCCTCGCATCCGTCCGTATATACCGGGAAGGTCGGCACGGCAGCCAGCGGTGGGCAAACCTCGCGGCTTTCAGCGAAGCTACCGACCTGTTCCGCTTTCGGTGCATTCCCGGCGTCAATATCACGACCGATCATTTCCTCATCTGCGATGACTGCCGCTACGACATTGTGTCTGTGGAGGATGTGAAAGGCCGTGGTATGTATACAGAGGTGCTGGCAAAAAAGGAGGTGCCGACCGTTGGCTAAAGCAGATATTAAGATGCCGGAGGATTTTCTGTTGAAAATTTCTCAGCTGGGCAGCAATTTTGACGCTGTTACCGAGAGTGTTCTGGAGACCGGCGGCGAGGTAGTGCTTGCCAAGGTTAGGAGCAACCTCGCAGGTGTGGTGGGAAGCGGCACAAAGTACGACTCCCGCAGCACAGGCGAACTGGAACGCTCTCTGGGTCTTTCTCCCACCAAGCTCAACCGCGACGGCAACCACGACATCAAAGTCGGCTTTGCCGAGCCGCGCTCGGACGGCGGCAGCAATGCCAAGCTTGCCAATATTCTCGAATATGGCAAGCACGGTCAGCCTGCGAAGCCTTTTCTGAAGCCCGCGAAAACGGCATCCCGGAAAGAGTGCATCGAGACAATGAAAGCAAAACTGGAATCGGAGGTGGACGGCCTATGAGCGTCTTATCTGAAATCAACAGCGTGGTTTCCACTTTGGATATTCCCATCAAAACGGGCGTTTTCTCGGCTGCTGCGCCGGACGAGTATGTGGTCATTACTCCTCTCGCCGACAGCTACGAGCTTCATGCGGATAACGCCCCCGGCTTTGAGACACAGGAGGCTCGGCTGTCCCTGTTTTCCAAGGGCAATTATATGAAGCGGAAAAAGCAGCTGTCCAAAGCGTGATATGTACCCCCAATCCTGGACACGCAGGATTGGGAGTATTGCTATATGAAATATAACTATGAGTACAAGCGGAAGTGCGTCGAATTATACCGGCAAGGGAAATGGCCGGAGACACCGGAGGGTGTCAGGGAAAAGAGCTTTCACAAAATGATTCGCAAGTGGGTACGAATGGAGGAAGCGTGTGGGTCGGAAGCGCTGCGACACAAAAAACAGAATAAGGAATGGACAGCAGAACAGAGATACGAATTGGTAGCCCAGGTTCTGGCAGGAAGATCAGCGAAGGAAACAGCTTTTTCGGCAGGAATCAGCGATGATGTAGGTTTGTCAATCATTTTGGACACGATAGGCAGCAAGTTTTTGTTTCGGAGAAGCCCACTTCAAAGGACGC
>CAVAUJ010000125.1:0-4301 GCA_963591995.1 Succinivibrio sp. | reverse complement strand
CGATCCTATGGCATGATTAGCTGTATCTGTTTAGCAGCTGACGATTTCAATATGAATTGGCCGCTTGCGGACAAATTCATGCTGTGTGTACCAAGGATGGCACACCCTTAGGAGGGGTATGCCGTCCTTTCGCTTTTATCGCAAAAGGGAAGGACAAAAGGGAAACACAAAAGGGAAAAAAGAAGGAGAGGGTATGTTATGGCAGAGAGAATTGCATCCGTGAACGGCGCGGTAAACGGATTCGTGTGGGGGCTCCCCATGCTGGTCCTGCTGGTTGGGACCGGCATACTGATGACCAGTCTGACCGGCTGGTTTCAGCTGACACATTTTGGCTACTGGTGGAAAAAAACGCTCGGAGGGATCTTCCGCAATAAGGAGGTCACGGCACACACGTCCAGAGAGGACCGACAGATTACGCAGTTCCAGAGCCTTTGCACGGCGCTCGCGGCAACCATCGGAACCGGCAACATTGCCGGCGTTGCGGCGGCCATTGCCAGCGGCGGACCGGGCTCCATTTTCTGGATGTGGATCGTCGCCTTTTTCGGGATGATGACCAACTATTCCGAGAACGTGCTGGGTATTTTCTACCGCAGAAGGAACAGCAAGGGAGAATGGTCCGGCGGTGCCATGTATTATCTGCGGGACGGCCTCGGCGCCAAAAAGCATTGCAAACAGCTTGGTGTCGTCCTGTCGGTTCTGTTCAGCATCTTCTGCGTGCTGGCCTCCTTCGGCATCGGCAACATGAGCCAGGTGAACTCCATTGCCGTGAACATGAAGAGCGCCTTTGACATTCCGACGCTGTGGACCGGCATTTTCCTGATGGTGGTGGCAGGCTTCGTTGTGCTGGGCGGTCTCAAGCGGATTGCCTCGGTGACGGAGATGCTGGTGCCCTTTATGGCGATTGCTTATGTGGTGCTGGCTTTGATCGTTGTCCTGACGCATGCCTCCATGTTTCCGGCGGCGGTCGTGTCGATTTTCAAGGGAGCCTTTGCCATGAAGGCCGTGGGCGGCGGAATCGTCGGCGCCGGCGTGAAGCAGGCCGTTACCTGGGGAATGAAGCGCGGTGTTTTCTCCAATGAGGCCGGCCTTGGCTCCTCAGTGATGGTGCATTCGACATCGAACGTAAAAGAGCCGGTCATGCAGGGAATGTGGGGAATCTTTGAGGTCTTTGCGGACACCATCGTGGTCTGCTCGCTGACGGCATTTGCCATTCTGTGCTCCGGCGTTGTGGATCTGGAGACCGGCAGCATGATTTCGACGGCAGAGAAGACGGCACTGGTTGCGGAGGCCTTTGGGAAAACCTTCGGCCCGTTCGGCACGAAATTCATTGCGGTTGCCATTCTGCTGTTCGCCTTCTCCACCGTTCTTGGCTGGAGCATTTACGGAACCAAGGCCGTGGAGTACCTGTTGGGAGAAAAGGCGGTTCGGATTTACAAGGCGGTATTCGTCATCTTCATCGTGTGCGGTGCCACTATGAAGCTGGAGCTGGCCTGGGATCTGTCGGATACCTTCAACGGACTGATGGCCATTCCGAACCTGATCGGTGTGCTGGCCCTCTCCGGAACGGTGCGGAAGATTACAAAGAACTACACGGACCGCAAGTTCCGCGAGAAGGACATTGCGCCGATGTACTCGGCCTTCCCCGAGGTGCAGGCTGCGCAGGAGCAGGATGCGGGAGATACGCAATAGATACAGGGGGCACATCGGAATGCAGATACGAAGGGTAGCAGTGCTGGGGGCCGGCGCGGTCGGCTCCTACGTCCTGTGGGGACTTTCCGGCCGGGAGGATATCCGGCTGGGCGTGATCGCAGAGGGAGAACGCGCGGAGCGCCTGCGGAAGGGCTGCAGGATCAACGACGCGACGTATCATCCGGAGGTATGGTCACCCGAGGAGGCCTATGACACGGAGCTTCTGATCGTTTCCCTGAAATATGCGGCGCTCCCCGGGGCTCTGGAGAGCATCCGCAGGATGACGGGAGAGCATACGACGATCATGAGCCTTATGAACGGGGTCGACAGCGAGGAGCAGATTGCAGCGGCAGTCGGAGTCTCCCATGTGCTGCCGGCATTGATCAAGGTGGCTTCCTGTAAGGATCGGGAGGGATATCGCTTCGATCCGGAGACGACGATCGGAATCATTTTCGGCGAGTGGGCGCCGCCCTTTGCGAGCGAGCGCGTGCAGGCAACCTCGGCGCTCTTTGCGAATACGGGGATCCATTATCGCTCCACGTCTTGCATCCGGGAGGAAATATGGAGCAAATTCCGACTGAACGTATGCAACAACCTGCCGCAGGCGATTCTGGGCGCGGGGGTCGGATGTTATGAGGACAGTGTGCACATGCAGGCAATCAGCAGCGGCTTGCGAAGAGAGCTCGAGGCGATTGCGGCCGCAAAGGGCATTGACATGAGCAAGGCGGCTTCCTCCTCCGGTCACGGCAGCGCTGTGCCGCCGACGGCGAGGTATTCTACGCTGCAGGATCTGGACGCGGGGCGTCATACGGAGATCGACATGTTCTCGGGAGCGTTGATCCGCATGGGGAAGGAGCTGGAAATCCCCACACCGTACAACGAATTTGCCTATCATATGATCAAGGCAATGGAAGAGAAAAATGACGGGAAATTCGATTACAGCAAGAACCCGGAAGAGAAGACCTGCGCGAAGTGAAAGGTCCTTCTGACCCTTGCGCGATCGCTGCCGGATATCGATGATTTCATGTAAAAAGAGGCGGATTTATCCGCCTCTTTCTGGTACATCGATTTTTAAATAACTAGCTGTTTTCGCCGGAAAGGATCTGCAGAAAGGCACGGGTGCGCTCCTGCTGCGGATGTGCAAAGAATTCCCGGGACGGCCCCTCCTCCGCAATGACGCCGCCCTCCATGAATACGGTTCGCGTCGAGATGTTCCGTGCAAAGCCCAGCTCATGGGTGACCACCAGCATGGTGCGTCCCTCATCGGCCAGCCTGCGCATGACGTTGAGCACCTCCCCGGTCAGTTCGGGATCGAGGGCGGAGGTCGGCTCGTCAAAATAGATGATCTCGGGGTCAGTGGCCAGGGCTCTTGCGATCGCAACCCGCTGCTGCTGACCGCCGGAGAGCTGGTTCGGATAGTGGTGCATGCGGTCCTGCATGCCGACCTTTTCCAGTGCGGCCCCAGCGATCTCCTCGGCCCTTGTCCGGTTCATTTTTCTGGCGACGATCAGTCCCTCTGTCACATTCTGCAGCGCTGTCTTGTTCAGAAAGAGATTGTAGTTCTGAAAGACAAAGGCCGTCTTCCTGCGGACATCGGCAATCTCCCGGCGGGAAATGTGTGCAAGATCATAGGTTCTGCCGTCAAAGGTAAGGCTTCCGCGGTCGCTGGTCTCCAGAAAATTCAGACACCGCAGGAGCGTCGTCTTGCCGCTGCCGGAGGGGCCGAGGATGGCGATGACCTCGCCCTTTTCCACGGACAGATGAATGCCGCGCAGGACCTCGGCGGTCGGATCAAAGGACTTGTGAAGATCGTGAATTTCCAGCATGGACATGACATTTCTCCCCGCGGCCCGCAGATGGATTTCCGTCGGAAATCTCTCTGCAGGCCGCGAATTGTTTATCTCTTCCCGTAGGCCCCCAGACGCTTCTCACCAAGGCCCTGCAGCCAGGTGAGCACGGTGGAGAACAGAAGATAGATGGCGGCGACCTCCAGATACAGCGCAAGAGGCTCGTAGTAGACGGCGTTGATGCGCTGCGTGGTCATGAACATCTCGGTGACGGTGATGTTGGCGGCAAGAGAGGTGTCCTTTACCATGGAAATCAGCTCATTGAACAGCGTGGGGAAGGCGGTGCGCAGGGCCTGCGGGAGCACAATGCGGCGCAGAATCTGCCACCAGCTCATGCCGACACAAAAGCCAGCCTCCATCTGACCCGCGGGGACAGCCTCCAGAGCAGCCCGCATGGTCTCTGCGGCATAGGCGCCCTCGTTGACCGCGAAGACCAGAACGGCGGCCGGAAAGGCATCGATGAGAATGCCGACGCGCGGTAGGCCGTAATAAACCACGAAGAGCTGAACCAGGAGCGGTGTGCCGCGGATGATCCAGATGTAAACTCTCGCGAGCTGCTTGAGAATCCGGACATTGGCGAACTGAATCAAGGCAGTCACGGTTGCGATGACAAGACCGAGGGCAAAGGCCAGCGCGGTCAGCGGAATGGTATAGAGGAGCCCCGGCAGCAGAATCCTCGGAAAGGACTGCAGCAGGATGCCCCATAGGCGTTCGTTCATGGTATGCTCCCAAGCCGCCGGCCTGCGGCAGCGGATCCGGGCAGCG
>CAVAUJ010000124.1:0-4309 GCA_963591995.1 Succinivibrio sp. | reverse complement strand
GCGCAAAGGAGCAGCGAAACCGCCATCCCCACGTTGATGATCCTCGTATGGCGTGTGAAGAAACGCCGCAGCGCATCTCCGGCGAAGAGCCAGACGAGATTGCACATCGGCCCTGTAAACGGAAGGAGCACCCCGACCGCCAGAAGATGCCAGAAGGATCTCGTGTACGGCAGCACAAAGGCCGACAGCTCGGTCAGGCAGCTCATCATGATCTTCACATTGGTGAATTGCACCAGAAGGCCCGTGTAAAAATTGCAGGCGCTCTCCTCGCGTTCCGCCTTTGCGTTCTGCGGCAGCAGCATTTTAATTGCCAGATACGACAGGTACGCCGCACCGACATAGGCCAGCCACTTCACGGAATCCCCCAGGGCGCCGCCCAGAAAATAACTCACCAGCACTGCGCCGAGTGAAATGCAGCAATACCCTGTGAACAGGCCTCTCCACTGCCGGAGCGCCGCTTTTTTTCCATAGCGCAGCGACGCGTTTAAGGAGCACAGATTGGCGGGTCCCGGGGTGATGCCACCAATGAAGCAATAGAACACAAAAGACGGAATCAACGATATCGGCATATAAAATTACCTTTTCTCACCCCATGACGACCTGCACGTCGTATTCCTTCCGTGCATCGCTGAAGGGGATCACGTTGCCCTCCACCGCCGTGCCGTCCACCAGGAGCTGCTTCACACCCTTCTCCACATGGTCGGGGTTTGATACATGAATGTGATAGGTTACACCGCGGAACTTTCTCGTCAGATCATAGTCGCCGAAGTCCTTCGGCACGCAGGGATCAACGGACAGTCCCTTGTGCGTCGGCATCACGCCGAGAATGTACTGGGAGATATTGGCAAAGGTCCAGGCCGCGGTTCCGGTCAGCCAGCTGTTCTTGCCTTCGCCGAAATACTTAGCCTCCTTGCCGGCCACCATCTGGCAGTAGACATAGGGCTCCGTCCGGTGAATTTCCGAAATCTCCTCCGTATATGCCGGGCAGGTCTTGCGATAGACTTCAAAGGCCCGGTCGCCGTGTCCCACAACCGTCTCCGCAATGGAAACCCACGGGTTGTTGTGGCAGAAGATTCCACCGTTCTCCTTATATCCCGGCGGATACGAGCTGATCTCTCCCAGCTCCAGATGGTACTGCTTATAGGCCGGCCACAGAATGCAGACGCCGTATTTGCTGTCCAGATATTTTTCAACAGAGGCCAGCGCCTTCTCCGCAAGGCCCTCCTTCACGCCGCACCCTGCCAGGACGCAGAAGCCCTGGGGCTCGATGAAGATCTTGCCGTCCTCGCACGTATTGGAGCCCACCTTGTCGCCGTGTGCGTCATAGGCGCGCACGAACCACTCGCCGTCCCAGCCGGCGCTCGTCACGGCCTTGTACACGCGGTCCACGGCCTCTCTTGCCCGGGCCGCCTCCGCAGCATCCCCGCGCAGCTCTGCAATCTGTGCATACTCCTCGCCGTATTTCACGAACATGCCGCCGATGAACACCGACTCCGCCACCGGTCCCTCCGACGGTCCGAAGGTCTGGAAGGATTCGCCGGGATGCTCCGAGAAGCAGTTCAGGTTCAGGCAGTCGTTCCAGTCGGCGCGTCCGATCAGCGGAAGATCATGGGGGCCGAGATGCTCGATGGTGAAGTTCAGGGAGCGCTTCAGATGCTCCATCAGAGGCGTTGCCGTCGACAGGTCATTGTCATACGGCACCATCTCATCCAGAATGCTGTAGTCTCCGGTCTCTCTGGTGTAGGCACTCACGGCCGCGATCAGCCACAGCGGATCATCGTTAAAGCCAGAGCCGATGCCGGCATTGCCCTTCTTGGTGAGCGGCTGGTATTGATGATATGCCGAGCCGTTCGGGAACTGCGTGGAGGCAATGTCGATGATGCGCTCTCTTGCGCGCTCCGGAATCAGGTGCACAAAGCCGAACAGATCCTGGCAGGAATCGCGGAAGCCCATGCCGCGGCCGATGCCGGATTCGTAATAGGACGCCGAGCGGCTCATATTGAAGGTGATCATGCACTGGTACTGGTTCCAGATGTTCACCATGCGGTTGACCTTGTCGTTCTGTGTCTTCACCGTGTAATGGGTCAGCAGATCCTTCCAGTACGCCTTCAGCTCGCCGTATGCCCTCTCCACGTCCTCATCCGTACGATACCGGTCCAGAAGTGCAAAGGCGCGTGTCTTGTTGATGATGCCGTCCCGGGGCAGCGTTCCTTCCGCCCACTTCTCATCCTCCGGATTCTCGACATAGGCGAGGACGAAAACATAGGATCTGCTCTCGCCGGGTGCCAGCTCCACGTTCAGCTGATGTGCCGCAATGGGCGACCAGCCGCTCGCCACGGAATTGGTGCAGCCGCCGTTCTGTACCGCCTGCGGCTGATCCGGCCCGTTGTAGAAGCCCATGAATTCGCTGCGGATGGTATCAAAGCCGTCGATCTTCGCATTGACGGAATAGACGCCGTAATGATTGCGGCGCTCGCGGTACTCCGTCTTGTGGAAGATCGTGGAATCCACCACCTCCACCTCGCCGGTGGAAAGATTCCGCTGGAAATTCTCGCAGTCATCCGAAGCATTCCACAGGCACCACTCCACATAGGAGAAGAGCTGCAGGGATTTCGTCTCCGCGGTCTCGTTGGTCAGCCGGATCTGCTGAATCTCGCACGTATCGTTCAGCGGGACAAAGCACAGCAGCTCCGAGGCCACGCCGTTCTTTTCCCCCTTGAATTTGGAATAACCCAGACCGTGGCGGCATTCGTAAGTGTCCAGCTCCGTTTTGGTCGGCTGCCATGCCGGATTCCAAACGGTATCCCCGTCCTTGATGTAGAAATATTTGCCGTTGCTGTCGTAGGGAACATTGTTGTAGCGGTAGCGCGTCAGCCGCAGAAGCTTGGCATCCTTATAGAACGAATACCCGCCGTCCGTGTTCGAAATCAGGCTGAAAAAGTCCTTGTTTCCCAGATAATTGATCCAGGGAAGCGGTGTCTTCGGTGTTGTGATGACATATTCCATCGCGTCATCGTCAAAAAAGCCAAATTTCATACTCCCTCCTTACCTTCCTTGCCGTGAATTGTTTCAGAAAACGTTTAAGTAACAAAATACAACAATTTCACTTATTATACGCAGTTGTCTTGCGAGAATGCAAGGGCGCTTCTTGCATTTTTACCAGATTTTCGGCGTTTTTCATTGAATTCTTCTTCAAATTGTACTATTCTGATCACGAAAACGTTTGCGCACGACTTGTTCTGCCCGCGGAGGGTCCTATGGTTTCCTTAAAAGATATTTCTTCTGCCTGCGGCGTATCCATTGCCACGGTCAGCAAAGCACTCAATGATCACAACGACGTCAGTGATGAGACAAAGGATCGGATTCGAAGGGTTGCGAATGACCTCGGATACATGCCCAACTCCGCCGCAAAGGCCCTCAAGACCAACCGCACCTATAACCTCGGCATCCTCTTCGCAGAGGAGGCCCATGCGGGTCTGACGCACGACTACTATTCCGCTCTTCTGGAAAGCTTCAAGCGCCGGGCCGAGGAAAAGGGCTACGATCTCACCTTTATCAACAGCAACACCACGCGGAAGAACCGCATGTCCTATCTGGCACATGCCCGGTATCGCGGCTTCGACGGGGTGTGCATCGCCTGCGTGGACTTCTACGATCCGGAGGTGCTCGAGCTGGTCCGCAGCTCCATTCCCATCGTCACCATCGACCATGTCTTCGACAACCGCATGGTCGTGCAGTCCGACAACGTAACCGGCATCCGGGATCTGATGCAGTATGTCTATGCGCAGGGCCACCGCCGGATCGCCTACCTTCACGGTCTAAGCTCCGCTGTTACGCAGGCAAGACTCTCCAGCTTCTACAACACCGCGCTTTGCCTCGGTCTGGAAATTCCCGATGCCTATGTTCAGGAAGCGCCTTACCGCGATACCGTCGTCACCTGCGCAAAGACGCTGGAGCTGCTGCGCCTTCGCAAGCCTCCCACCTGCATTCTGTATCCCGACGACTTTGCCGCCCTCGGCGGCATGAATGCCATCCGTTCCCTGGGGCTTTCCGTCCCCGGCGATATCTCCATTGCCGGATACGACGGCATACGGCTCACGCGCCATCTCGAACCAAAGCTCACCACCATCCGGCAGGACACCGATGCCATCGGCGCACAGGCAGCGGAGAAGCTCATCGCGCTCATCGAGCGGCCGAAATCCACGCTGGTGGAGCGCGTCATGATCGAGGGTGTCCTGTATAAGGGAGAGACCGTCGGCAAGATCTGACCAGTACATCGTTTGCAAAATAACCAGTACATCGTTTGCAA
>CAVAUJ010000123.1:0-4342 GCA_963591995.1 Succinivibrio sp. | reverse complement strand
CGGTACGTACGGTGCTGTGAGAGGACGGCGGTTAGTCACCGCCTCCTACTCGATTTAAAACTTAAATCAAAACCTTTTCTCAGACCGTTTCCGTCGGTCTCCGGCTTTGGTCTCAGCCCTCGGTGATTGCACCTACAGGACACTGAGCCTCGCAAGCGCCGCAGTCGATGCAAGCGTCTGCATTGATTTCATAATGAGCATCGCCCTGTGCAATTGCCTCTACAGGACACTGAGCAGCGCAGGAACCGCAGCTGATGCAGGAATCACCAATAACACGTGCCATGGGTAGTACCTCCTTCGTTCTCGCATATAACCATGCGTTGAATGATACGATTTAATGAATTTGTCATGTAATGAGGGCGCCCGATCCGAACGCCCTCATCGATTTGTAACATCTTACAACCCCGGCTGATTGTTAGACAATGCTAAGTTTCTATAGCTGCTCATACCGAAGGTTCAGACATTTCTTTTTATTCGTTGTACAGCGCGCCCAGCTTCTCAAGGTAAGCGTAGTGTGCCTTTGCATGCGCCTCTGCCTCTGCGAAGAGCTTGGCAGCTCTCTCAGGGTTCTTGCGCTGCAGGGAGGTGTAGCGAACCTCGCCGCCGAGGAATTCGCCGTACTCCTTGGTGGCCGGCTTGGAGTCCAGAGTGAACTTCTTGCTGCCGCCGGCAGGGTTGAAGCGGAACAGGTTGTAGTAACCGGTCTCAACGGCCAGCTTCTCTTCATCCTGCGACTTGTTCATGCCCTTGCGGATACCATGGTTGATGCAGGGTGCATAAGCGATGACCAGAGACGGTCCCGGATAAGCCTCTGCCTCCGCGATGGCCTTGATGCACTGGTTGCGGTCTGCGCCCATGGAGATCTGAGCGACATATACGTAGCCGTAGCTCATAGCCATTGCAGCCAGATCCTTCTGAACGGTCTCCTTACCTGCAGCTGCGAACTGTGCAACCGCGCCCTCAGGAGTTGCCTTGGAGGACTGTCCGCCGGTGTTGGAGTAAACCTCGGTGTTGACAACGAAGATGTTCACATCCTTGCCGGAAGCCAGAACGTGGTCAACGCCGCCGTAGCCGATATCGAAGGCCCATCCGTCACCGCCGAAGATCCACTGAGACTTCTTAGCGAGGAAGTCCTTCTCCTTGAGGATCTCGTTAGCAGCATCGGAGCCGTCTGCCTCAAGGGCAGCAACCAGCTTCTTGGTGGCAGTGCCGTTCAAAGCGCCCTGTGTGAAGGTATCCAGATATTCCTGGCTGCCTTCGCCGCCCCATGCAGCAACCTTCTCCTTGAGCTGAGAACGGATTGCGTTGTTGGCCAGGAGCATACCATAGCCGAACTCAGCAGCATCCTCGAACAGGGAGTTGGACCATGCAGGACCGTGACCCTCTGCGTTCACCGTGTAAGGAGTGGACGGTGAAGAGTTGCCCCAGATCGATGTGCAGCCGGTAGCATTGGCGATGTACATTCTGTCGCCGAAGAGCTGCGTGATGAGCTTGATGTAAGGTGTCTCGCCGCAGCCTGCGCATGCGCCGGAGAACTCCAGCAGAGGCTGCTTGAACTGAGAGCCCTTTACGGTGGTTTCCTTGAACTTCGCCACAACATCTTCCTTGATCGGAAGCTTTACAGCTGCGTCGAATGCTGCCTGCTGGTTCGGAAGAGCCTGTGCGTCATCCAGTCTGGTCATGGTGAGCGTAGCGGCCTTGACGTTGCCGGGGCATACATTTGCGCAGGATCCGCAGCCGGTGCAGTCCAGACTGGACACAACGATTGCGAACTTGTAGCCGGGCATGCCGGTCAGATCCTTGGTTACCGTGCCCTCCGGCATTGCAGCAGCTTCCTCGGCTGTCATAGCGATGGGACGAATGGCTGCGTGAGGGCAGACATAGGAGCAGAAGGTGCACTCGATGCAGGTCTCTGCATTCCATACAGGAACGTTTACGGCGATGCCGCGCTTCTCAAATGCAGCTGCACCGGAAGGAGTGGAGCCGTCCACATAAGGAAGAACATCGGAAACCTTCAGGCTGTTGCCTTCCTGAGCCGAAACAGCCAGCTGGATGTTGTTGACGAATGCCTCGACATCCTTGCGGTCAGACGTAACCTTCTTGAAATCAAGGCCCTCGTCCTCAGCGCCTGCCCAGCTCTCCGGAACCTCAACCTTATGCCAGTTCTTGGCACCGGCATCGATGGCAGCCCAGTTCTTCTCGACGACATCCTGACCCTTGCGGCCGTAGGTCTTCTGTGCAGCATCCTTCATGAGCTGTACCGCATGATCCTCCGGAATGATCTTGGTGATGGTGAAGAATGCGGACTGCAGGATGGTATTGATACGGGTCGGGCCCATGCCGGTCTCGATACCCAGCTTTACGCCGTCGATGGTGTAGAGGTTGATCTTGTGATCATAGATGAACTTCTTCACCTGTCCGGGAATGTGCTTCTCAAGCTCCTCGTTGCTCCAGGAGCAGTTCAGCAGGAAGGAACCGCCGTCTACCAGCTCCTGTACCATGTTGAACTTGCGCATGTATGCCGGGTTGTGGCATGCAACGAAGTTCGCCTGGTGAATCAGGTAGGTGGACTTGATGGGCTTCTTGCCGAAGCGCAGGTGGGACATGGTCACACCGCCGGACTTCTTGGAATCGTAATCAAAATATGCCTGTGCATACATATCGGTGTTGTCACCGATGATCTTGATCGAGTTCTTGTTGGCACCTACGGTACCGTCAGCGCCCAGACCCCAGAACTTGCAGCAGACCGTTCCCTCGGGTGTCGTAACGATTTCCTTGCCGGTCTTCAGGGACAGATGTGTGACATCATCGTCAATGCCGATGGTGAAGCGCTTCTTGTCCTCGTTGTTGTATACAGCGATGATCTGTGCAGGCGTGGTGTCCTTGGAGCCAAGGCCGTACCGGCCGGTGTATACCGGAACCTGATCGAACTTGGAGCCCTTCAGAGCGGCTACGACATCAAGATACAGAGGCTCGCCGATGGAGCCGGGCTCCTTGGTGCGATCCAGAACGGAGATCTTCTTGACGGTATCCGGGATGGCGGCGATCAGAGCCTCTGCGCTGAAAGGACGATACAGGCGAACCTTTACCAGACCAACCTTCATGCCCTGTGCGTTGAGGTAATCGACGGTCTCCTCGATGGTCTCGTTGACAGAGCCCATGGCGATGATGACCTGCTCTGCATCGGCAGCACCGTAGTAGTTGAACAGCTTGTAATCGGTGCCGAGCTTTGCATTGACCTTGTCCATGTACTTCTGAACAATGGCAGGCATCTCATCGTATACGGTGTTGCAGGCCTCACGGGTCGTGAAGAAGATGTCAGGGTTCTGTGCAGAGCCCATCTGACGAGGGTGATTCGGATTCAGTGCATTGTCACGGAAGGCCTGCACCTTGTCCAGATCGATCATGTCCTTGAGATCCTCATAATCCCAGACCTGAATCTTCTGAATCTCGTGAGAGGTGCGGAAGCCGTCAAAGAAGTTGATGAAGGGCAGCTTGCCGTCTACTGCTGCGCAGTAAGCAACAGGAGTCAGATCCATAACCTCCTGTACCGAGCTCTCGCAGAGCATGGCAGCACCGGTCTGACGACATGCATATACATCGGAGTGATCACCGAAAATGTTCAGTGCATGGGTGGCAACGCAGCGTGCGGAAACATTGAATACAGCCGGAAGTCCCTCGCCTGCAACCTTGTAAATGTTGGGGATCATCAGGAGCAGTCCCTGGGAAGCAGTGAAGGTAGAGGTCATAGCACCGGCAGCAATGGAGCCGTGGGTTGCACCTGCAGCACCGGCCTCAGACTGCATCTCGGTTACATGTACAACATCGCCGAAGATGTTCTTGCGCCCGGCCGTAGCCCACTCGTCAACATGCTCAGGCATGACGGATGACGGCGTGATGGGGTAGATGGTAGCAACTTCCGTATACGCATAGGCGGCGTGTGCGGCAGCTTCGTTACCATCCATGGTTAGATACTTTCTTGCCATTTTGATTTCCTCCTGTATTTTGTGCACTTTATCATCAGGGCACACTTTGCCCTGCTGCGTGCGGTTTATCGACTAAAAGTCTACCATCCGAACTGTTAGAATGCAACGATTCGGGAGGGGGCAAAGCCTAAATCTTTGATACAATTGTCTAATGAGTGTTAGCAATGACTAATAGATATTAGAAGGGTTTAATGAAGGGTGGGAGAGGGAATTGTACATTGTGACGAAAATAACAAACGATGTACTGGGGGCAGCTGCAATAAAAACATGCCGGTCATCACGCGGCGCTGCGCAGAAACTACTAGTACATCGATTTTTAAATAACTAGCCAAACTAACTGGTCCTTTTTCCTGATT
>CAVAUJ010000122.1:0-4438 GCA_963591995.1 Succinivibrio sp. | reverse complement strand
GGGGGGCTAAACATCCAACTCCGGCGGTTCGTCTAAATGCTCCGAGACGTATTTCCCGTCCTTCTTTCTCTGCTTCACACATTCTGTAAGCAAATATTCAATCTGTCCGTTCACGGAGCGAAAATCATCCTCCGCCCAGGCGGCAATCGCATCGTATAATTTTTCGCTCAGCCTCAAAGGTATTTGTTTCTTTGCCATAGCTTTTTCCCGGTTAATACAGACTTCCGGAATTTATAACGGGCTGCGCATTTTGATTTCCGCATAAAACAACCAGAAGATTTGAAACCATTGCTGCTTTTCTTTCCTCATCGAGATCGACGACACCGTTTTCACGAAGGCGATCAAGAGCCATTTCCACCATTCCGACCGCACCGTCAACGATCATTTTCCGCGCATCAATGACAGCGGATGCCTGCTGCCTTTGCAGCATGACAGCAGCAATCTCCGGTGCGTATGCGAGATAAGTGATTCTGGACTCAACGATCTCAAGACCGGCATCTTTTACCCTGTCCTGAATCATCGCACGGATTCTTTCGGCGACAACCGTTGTGGATCCCCGGAGGCTCCCGTCATCTGCCTGCCCGTCACCGGTTGTATCAACATTCGGAGAAACATCATACGGATATATTTTAACAATGTCCCTTACGGCAGAATCCGCCTGTAAAGAAAGATATTCCTTGTAATTGTCAACTTCGAAAACCGCTTTGGCCGTATCCTTTACCTTCCATATGACCGCGACACTGATTTCTACGGGATTGCCCAGCACATCGTTGACTTTTTGTCTGGCGTTGCTTAAAGTCATCGCCTTCAGGGATATTTTTCTGGAACCGCCGGCTTCGGCGCCATGCTGCGGGTCGGAAGCAACGATCAGCTTTGTTCTGGAAGCACCGTCATCGACATCGCCGCTCTGTCCTAACCGGGTTTTGGCAGCCGGATTAACGGAGGTACAGAACGGATTGACAAAATAAAATCCCTCACCCTTCAAGGTGCCGATATAATTGCCAAAAAGCGTCAGCACCAGCGCTTCCTGCGGCTTGAGAATTTTAAGCCCGAGAAAAGGGAGCCAACCGAGCACCATCCAGATCAGACCGGGAAGAAAATAGATCAGCGCAGGGCAATCTTCGGTTCCCTTAACGATTCCTATCGTGAACAGAGCCACAGCGGCGGCATAAAGTATAACAAAAAGAATTAAAAAGGACAGGCCGTTCTTTTTCCTGTTTAATACTTTTTCACTCATGTTGAATCCCTCCTTCGGATACGTGAACTATATCTGATATCAAAACGATATCAGCTTGATTCGATGATGTCAACAAAAATCCCGGTGCAGTTCAGTTCCGCTGCACCGGGATTTGTACCGTCAGGATTTTTATCGTAACAGATGTCAGTTATTTAAAAATCGATGTAGTAGCTTTTCAATTCTTTCGATAGCTCTCGGTCGGACCCAGATAGGATTCCGGAAGCTCGCTTCCGGCCTTATTAAGGACCAGCTTCTCCAGAATGACTGCCGGGCTCATGGCGTAGTAGTGCAGCTCATTGCAGCCTTCCCGGCAGGTGCAGTCGATCGTCACTTTTTTGATCTGTTCAATCGCTTCCTGCTCCCACTGGGGACTCAGGAAGAACTGCCGGTCGACCTCGCGCACCGTATTCACCTGCTGAAGCTCTCCGTCATTCATCCGGACGCCGACGAACTGCCTGCGTTCGTACACCACCGGTGTGGTTGCGGACAGATACAAAGTGAGGACATAGCTTCCGGCCTCCCTCACGTAGAAGCGGTAGGTTACAGAGGGGCGCTCGGTCTCCTCCATGTAATCGACCGTGTTGGGGTATGCCTTGATGGCTGTTCCGGTCCTGCCATACGGCGCCAGGATGCCAAAGCCGCCCTTTGCGACATCTGTTTTACCGGCGAAATGATCAGCGTTCATGCTGACGCAACCGTCGCTTTCCAGGAAGGTCCCGGCCGGCAGCTCCTCCCAGGTCCGGTTTTCTGCCTCCACCCGGATGTGAGCCGTTCCGCCGCCGTGCTGCTCCACCGAAAAGGTTCCCGATACAAAGCCCTCAAAACGATCCCTGCGGATGGTCAGCGTGATCCTCTGTGTAACAGAGACCTCCCCCTGCATCACATCGAACTCCATCCAGTCGCAATCCGTACGGATTTGATAAAACACAGGCTCCTTGCTGCCGCAGGCAATATCAAACACAATCCGGCTGCAGTCAGGCCGCAGGGCGTCTCTCCATACCTGGTTCTTCTCATTCCATTCCAGGCCGGACACGTATGCCGTGTCATGAATCCGGGAAATGATCATGCGCGGATGATTGGCCGGGTAGATGGTGTGTCTTACCGGATACTTATTGTCCTCATCGTTCCAGTTGGTAAATCCGATGTGCTCGCCCAGTCCCAGTCCGTAAAAATATCCGTTGTCCACCTCATGATATCGGCGAATCAAAAGCTCGTCTTTCTCGACACAGGCGTGCACCTTGCGCGCCACCTCATTCGCCTCCACACGGTTCTGCCATGCATACAGGTGATTTTTTGAAGAGAGAATCCACATTTTCATGAGGTTCGCCGTGGCGCAGGCCGGATAGTACAGGAGTGACACGAAGGCGCCCATATGATGTTTCGGACAGGAAAGCCGCAGCATTTCTCCCTTCTGCAGGATGTCCTCGGAAATCCGCAGCACCTCATCGGCTTCTCCGTAATGCACCGGATGAAAAACACGGTCGTTCATCACCTCGTGTCTGCGCTTGGCCAGGAGCGTCGTATAGTCCCAGATCATCCCATCGATGGTCTTTCTTTGACGCTCGTCATACATCGCGCCAAACTGCCGGTCCACCCACTGTCTGGTATATTCCCCGGTGACGGCGCAGTCCCTGCCGCCCCACGCTTCGATGTCGTACGCCAGATCCAGAAAATAAGACAGCCCCAGCTCCTGCGTTCCGATGTCACCGATGTTGGTCACCCAGATTTCCCGTACGCCGTAGTCGTAGGCCATGGTCATTTCCTCACAGACCTTCGGCAGATAGGTCGAACCGATCCATTGGAAGGAATGGGCGCCGCCGTGCATGTCCATGTGGTAATACATCCCGTATCCGCCCTTGTGGTCCCTCATTTTGGCGGACGGCAGCGTGCGTGTGGAGCCATGGTTGTTGTCGCTGAGCATCAAGGTCACCCCCTCGAGCTCCTCATCCCCCATCAGGCCCTTTACCGTTTCATTTCCGTAAAAGAACTCCTCCACCTCTGTGAACAGGACAATCTGGCGCGGCACCCGGCTTACATCCTCGCAGATTGTCTCCCGGATCAGCTGATTCTGCGTCTTCAGAACATCTCGTAAAAGAGCAATGTTGTCCTCCAATGTGGCATTCTGTCCCAGGATGGCCGTGTCGTTTTCACCGCGCATTCCCATTGTGATCACCTGTTCAAAGGAGCTGCTGCGCATGAGACCGTCTCTCCAGAATCTGGTGATGCCCTCCGGATTGCTCCGGAAATCCCAGGCATCACCGTACACGGAGTCTGCCCCGCGAACCATGCTGTATTCCTGACCGCTGCGCATGCACGGCTCATGATGCGAGGTGCTCATCACAACGCCCAGCTCATCCGCAAGCTCCGCGCTTTTGCATCCGGGCCCATCCAGATAAAAATTGGAATCCCACATCGCCGGCCACAGATAGTTGCCCTTGAGCCGCAGCAGCAGCTCGAAAATCCGTTCGTAGCAGGCCGCATTGACGCCGCCGAAATGTGTCATTGCCCAGGTACCGAAGGCCGGCCACTCATCGTTAATGAAAAAGCCCCGGTATGTAACCGACGGTTCCTTGGAAATGACATTCACCGTCTCATCCAGATCCACGTGGGGGCGCTTTGCGGGCCGGACATGGTTCCAGTTGACAAGCGGCGAGACACCCAGAAGCTCCGACAAATGGAACAGTCCGTAGATCGTCCCCCGCTTATCGCTGCCGGCAATCAGCAGCGCATCCCTGTCGCCTCCGGCCGGATTCGGGATGATCCGGAACATATAGACCTCCCGCTTCCCGGCAATCGGTGTCAGGTCAATGCGCCCCTCGCGTTCGAGCCGGTCAAGAAGCTCGCTGTGTCCCACGGTTCCGTACAGAACGCATTCCTTGGCAGGATCCGGCACATCCGTGCTCGCGGGATAGGAATCCGTCACCAGTTCAATGTCTTTTTTTACCAGACGGGCAATGTATTTTACGCCGGGCAGTGCACCTGCCTCATCATAAAAGCAACAGTCTTTTCCGATTCGCATGTGGATTCTCCTCTGCAGCTTTCCGTGAAAGCCGATTCTTTTTGGTACATTCTTTTGTATACTCTTCCTTTGTACAGACAGGGTACCACAGTGCAGCGATGTGCAAATACACATTGATTTGCGACTTTTATTGCGTTTTTAAACCTTCGAAATGCAACTGCCATCGAATATAATGGGGTGCA
>CAVAUJ010000121.1:0-4460 GCA_963591995.1 Succinivibrio sp. | reverse complement strand
CTAGTACATCGTTTGCAAAATAACTAGCCAAATAACGCAGAACTTTTTTCTGAGGGTGCGTGTCAAAAAACGTAGGCGTAGCGGGCTACGCTGAGGATTTTTGACACGTGCAATCAGGAAAAAGGACCAGTTAGTTTGGCTAGTTATTTAAAAATCGATGTACTAGGCTCCATTCGCGAAAACAAAGCCGTGATCCCCCGGGCTGCCATCGGCAGCATCGTCAGATAATATCGCATGGTGTACCGTCCGGACGCCTCCCACAGCTGGTGAAACAGCATTCCTCCGAACAGAAAAATAACGATCAGGAGCTCTGCTCTTGTGATCGCGCTCCGCTCTCCCCTTCGCAGGCGCCGCAGACTCCCCCAAAGGTAAAGGACAAGCCCCAGATAAATCACGGAATGCGTGACATTCATCCCCCATTGCAGGATCCGGCTTCCGCGCCCGAAAATAAGCGTCTCCGTCAACGGCGATGCCGCCTCGGCATGACGAGCCGTCTCCTCCATTTCCCGCATGGACACACAGGTCGGATCTCCCCATTGCGACAGAAATTTTCCCGCATAAAACCGTACCAGGTATCGGCCGGAATTCCGGAATTCTCCGACGGATTCCCGAATGGACTGCCGGGCAGCCTCCTTTGTCGCCTCCCGATCGTAGCCGGCTTCGCGGTAGAGACCGACATTCCTGCCGTTGTACCAGCCGTATTTGCCCTCTTCCTCCTGCATGCCCATGGCAACATAGGTGATGGCCGGGGTTCCCTCCGGAAAGCTCTCCATTCCGGCTGCATCCGCAACCGCCCGGTATATCACCTTTTGCGGTACGATCACCGCCAGCAATAGAAACCCGGCGGCAAGAAGCGCATGCACCAGCCTCCGGATACCGCCCCTTCTTTTTCCTTCCGGTTCCGGTACAGAAGCCTCCCGGTAACAACCGCAGCTCTCCCCGGTTCCCTCCGGCCAAAGCGCATCGATGATCAGGATCATCATCATTGCAATCAAGGCCACATACGAGTTGGTCTTCAAAAGCGACGCACCGGCGATGCACAGGGCCGCACAGACCAGATTCCGCGGCTTTCGTTCCCGCAGATAGCGAATGATGAACAGAAGCGCCGCCGTCTGCGGCGCAAAGGACCACAGGTCGGAATAAATAAAGGTTGCGAACACGTAATAAAACCAGCAGCCCATGGACAGCAGCTCCATTACCATGCAGACCCGCCTGTCGCGGAAGAGCTCCCAGGTAATGCGGTATAGACAATACAAATTGATCAGGATGGATGCCACATTCAAGAGCTGATAGATGAGGTAGTTGGACGGGCCGCAGACCGCGGCAATGACCTGCCCGATCAGAACATAGGTGATCTGAAACGGGTAAACGAAGAGATAGCCGCCCTTCTCAAGACTCCCGTAGTATCCGGCCGAGAACTCCTGCATGATTTCGTCCAGCTGGAGTGCGTCGTTGGTGGCATTTCCCCGGATCGCAAGGACCAGAAAGAGCGAGCATGCACCGGCCACCGCGAGGAGCGGTCCAAAAGAAAGCCTCTCCCTTCGATTCCAAAAACGGCAGATGCCATAGATCACTGCCAGCATCGCTGCCGCTGACAGCAGGAGCAGCGGCACATTGTCTCCGACAACATCGAACAGGTCGTTCTGTTCATACTGCCGGAATACCATCACCGTCGCTACACTGAACAGGAGCACCGTACCGGCCAACACGCCCATGATGCCGTACAATGCTCCCGATAAAATTCCGTATACCTTTGCTGAAAATCCTTTTCTCACGCATTTCCTTTCCGGTACCGTAGCTCCTTCGTCGCAGCCTTCCGCCTTGTTACGGTCTATTATATCGTTGCTGCCGCATTTCGTTCCACCGAAAGAAAATGGTTGATGTTCCTTTGTTCTGTCCCGGCAAGGTCCTCTGCCTTACATGCCGATCGGCAGAAATGCCGAAACCAGTTCGCACAATCCGTAAATCAGGGCCGCCACAGCTGCAAGAATTGTAAACATAAACATAATGTATATTCCTTTCTGAATCAAAGTTGCAATTCATTTATTATGTGTGTTTGTGTTTCCTGCATGTATATACGTCCGTCCCCGGATATTGTTACGGATGAAGGTACATCTTTCTCCTTTTCCTGTGCAAAATGCCGGCGCTGCTTTACAGCGATCTTTTCAGAAACTCCGTAAGAACGGCAGCAGCCTCCCGATGGTTGGCCGCGCCCGGGTGCTGCCTGGCTCCATAGGTTCCCTCTGCGGCGGCCGGCAGCTCCAGCAGCCGGACCCTCCGATCTCCGGATGCTTCCTGATATTGCCCGATTCCCGCCTCCAATACCGGCAGAATGCGGCTTCCGAGCATACCGATGCACCAGACCAGCAGGGCCTGCGGATTTTTCTCCCGAATCAAATACAAAAAGCTCTGCACACCGTCCGATACCCTTTGCGCATCCTCCGGACAAAAATCCCCGCTGTCAAGCCGACGCAGCCGGAAGGACTCTCCGGTATCCGGATCCCTCCAGGCAGGACTGTCAAAAGCGCCGTCGTCGTTGGTTCCGAGATTGATGATGACGGCATCCGGTCTCCAGGCGGCAAAGTCATTTTCCCGGTTCGCTCCCAGCGCAGCATTGCGGCTTCCCGATGCCACCCCGCAAAGCTTTGTATAGTATGGCTGCAGAATGTGATGCGGATCGTTATCCCACCCTGCAACAATACCCCATCCGCTTTGTGAGATACAGCGGTATTCCGCATGCAATGCATCGGCCGTCATCCTGGCATAATGATTTTCAGACGAGAAGAAGGCTCCCACCCAATCGGTTTCCGTGACGGCGCCGATGGAACCCTCCCCGCTGGTGATGCTGTCGCCGACAAACTCCAGCCGGTATTGCGGTTCCGGCAAAGGAAGGAAATCTCCGCCGGCATATTCCAGACCGGTGATCTGCAGCAAATGCTCCGGATCGTCGTGCATTGCCTGACCGTCCTTGAGCAATCGCACATGCTTGACAGCGCCCGGCGCCATTCCGCGGAACAGGCACATCCTGCTCGCTCCCGGATGCAAGGCAAACCGCGCCAGCCACACGCCGTTCAGTTCCACACTGACCCACGGCTCCATCAGCCGGTAATCCGCATAAAAATCTACCCACAGCTCACAGCCTGTAAAATTCAGTTCGATTCCGCTGGCCGTCCAGAACAGCGTCAGCGGATCACGACCCGCATGCCGTCCCAGAGTCCGCACCTGCGGCAGCTCTGCCAGCGAGGCTCTTTGCATCTCCTGCATCGGAAGCTTCCTCCCATTGTATCTTCACCCGTTGACCGTCACCGGTTCCCATTGTCACGATTCGTTCAAATCAGCAGACAAGCATCCCCGAACGAGAAAAAGCGGTACCGCTCCTTCACCGCCTCCTGATAGGCATGCAGCATATGCTCCCTTCCCGCAAAGGCAGAAACGAGCATCAGCAAGGTCGACTCCGGCAGATGGAAATTGGTGATCAGCCCGTCCATTACCCTGAACCGGTATCCCGGATAGATGAAAATGGCCGTGTTGTCCGCGCCGGCCTGTACCACGCCCCTTTCATCCGCTGCGGATTCTATCGTGCGGCAGCTGGTCGTTCCGACGCAGATGACCCGCTTTCCGGCCTCCTTTGTCCGGTTGATCAGCGCAGCCGCCTCCTCGGATACGTTGTACCATTCCGTGTGCATATGGTGATTCGTCACATCATCCACCTTCACCGGGCGAAAGGTTCCAAGGCCCACATGCAGCGTCACATATGCCAGATTCACGCCTTTGTCCTGAATTCTCTGCAGGAGCTCCTGCGTGAAATGAAGTCCTGCCGTGGGTGCCGCGGCACTCCCGTCGAATTTGGCATATACCGTCTGGTACATTTCCGGGTTTTCCAGCTTATGCGTGATATACGGGGGCAGCGGCATCTCGCCCAGCCGGTCCAGCACCTCCTCGAAAATACCGTCATAATGGAATTTCACCAGCCGGTTTCCTTCCTCCACGACGTCGAGAATTTCTGCCGTAAGAATTCCGTCTCCGAAGAGCACCCTGGCTCCCGGGCGCAGCTTCTTCCCGGGACGCACCAGAGTCTCCCATACATCGCCCTCACGCCGCTTCAGCAGCAATATTTCCGCGTTGGCACCGGTTCCCTCCTTTGTCCCCAGGAGTCTGGCCGGTATCACTCTGGTATTGTTGAGAACCAGCGTCTCTCCGGGTTCCAGATAGTCGATGATATCATGGAATATCCGGTGCTCCAGCGCACCGGTCTGCCGGTCAATGACCAGCAGCCTGCAGGCATCCCGCACTTCATTGGGATCCTGTGCAATCAATTCCTTCGGCAGATCAAAATAATAATCCGACGTCCGGTGTCCCGTCGGAACAGCTCTCCCCTGTAGTTCCATTTCTTTTCCGTCTTCCATCGTTTCGATCAGGGCTGCAGCGCCCGAATGCAGCATCCTCCGGTGCATTTCCTA
>CAVAUJ010000120.1:0-4513 GCA_963591995.1 Succinivibrio sp. | reverse complement strand
GGCGCGAGTGAACGGTAACCAATCGCGCATTCAGCATCTGCCCGACTGACGCGAAAGGACGTCCGTCAGCTGCAGGCGGAAGGTCATCGTGCCGCCCTGCAGCGCCCGGGTCTTCTCTTCCGCCTGCATCGCAGCACGCCCGTAGCGAAGGCAGGCCTCCGCCAGCCTGCCAAGGCCGAAGCCTTCTCCTGCAAAGGCCGCCTCTGCGGCAAGAACCGCAGACAGCATGCAGCCGGAGCCGGTGATCACGGTCTGCAGCGGGCTTCCCGCGTAAAGGTGCCGAACGCTCTCTCCGTCGGTCACGATATCGGTTTCGCCGGTGGCCGCGATAAGGCAGGAGAGTCTCCCGGCAAGCTGCGCTGCCGTTTCGTCGGAAAGTCCCGCTCCGCCGTCGAGTCCGCGCGCACAGCTCTGCCCCGTCGCAATCGAGAGAAGCTCTGACCGGTTGCCGCGAATGCAAGTCGGAGAGCCAAGCTCCAGCAGCTCGGAAAGGCAGGCTCTCCGATAGGAATTTCCGGCTGTCCCCACCGGATCGATGACGATGGGATGTCCTTGCTCCAGTGCCGTTCGATAGGCGAGCTTCATGGCTGCGAGATCCTCGATGGCCCCCAGATTGATAAGGAGGGCATCCGCCGCCTCCTGCACCTCCTCCACCTCATGCACATCATGGGACATGATCGGGGAGGCCCCCACCGCATGCAGCACATTGGCAACGTCGCACGCCGTCACGGCATTCGTAAGGCAGTGTACGATCGGCCTTCCCTGCAGACGGATCCGCAGCTCCCGTGCCGCCCCGAAGATGTTTTCCCGACCGAAGATCCCGCTCACGACCGCCGCACCGGCAACCGGCAATCCCCGCAGCCGGGAAATATTGGCGGCCCCGATGCCACCGATCGCCACGACCGGAATGCACACACTTTCGCAGATTTCCCGCAGCAATTCGGCGGACATGGGCTTTGCGTCCTTCTTGGTGGAGGTGCCAAAGATCGCACCGCTGCCGAGATAGTCTGCACCGGCAGACTCCGCGGCCTTCGCCTGCTCCACCGTTCTGGCCGTGGCTCCGATGATTTTATCCGGACCAAGAAGCGCCCGCGCCTCGGCCACCGCCATGTCCGATGCGCCCACATGTGCGCCGTCCGCCTCAAGGACGGCGGCAAGCTCCACATCGTCGTTCACGATAAACGGAACGGACAGCTCCCGGCAGACTTCCTGCACGCGCCCTGCCAGCCGGCGGAGCTCTTCGCCGGCAAGATGTTTTTCCCGAAGCTGGACAATGGAAGCGCCCCCGAGAATCGCTTCCCGGACGGCATCCTCAAGGGATTCTCCTTCTTTCAGCCAGCTTCGGTCGGTAATGGCATAAAGTGATAACTGTCTGGCATTCATTCTCTTCCTACAAGATGTCGATATACTCTCCGGCCAGGGCCTTATTCATGCTGCGGACAGCACAGAATTTGCCGCACATCGAGCAGGCCTCGGCGTGATCATCCTCCGGACTTCTGGAATCCCGGATCGCCCTTGCCGTCTCCGGATCCAGCGCGCAGGCAAACTGTGCTTCCCAGTCCAGAACCCGCCTTGCATCCGCCATTTTGTCATCAATGTCGCGGGCCCCCGGAATTCCCTTGGCGATGTCGGCTGCGTGGGCTGCAATCTTACTGGCAAGGATGCCCTGCTTGACATCCTCCACATTCGGCAGTGCCAAATGCTCTGCCGGTGTCACATAGCAAAGGAAGGCCGCGCCGCTCATGGCGGCAACCGCACCGCCGATGGCCGCGGTAATGTGATCATAGCCCGGCGCAATGTCCGTCACCAACGGTCCAAGGACGTAGAAAGGCGCCCCTTCACAGATGGTCTGCTGCACCTTCATGTTGGCCGCGATCTGATCCAGCGGCACATGCCCCGGTCCCTCCACCATTACCTGGACGTTGTGCGCCCAGGCGCGCTTTGTGAGCTCGCCCAGTCGCACCAGCTCCTCGATCTGACAGACATCGGTTGCGTCCGCAAGGCAGCCGGGCCGGCAGGCATCCCCCAGCGAAACGGTCACATCATGCTCCTCACAGATGTCCAGAATCTCGTCAAAATATTCATAGAAGGGATTCTCCTCCCCGGTCATGGACATCCAGGCGAACACCAGCGAACCGCCGCGGCTCACAATATTCATCTTCCGCTTATGCTTTCGGATCTGCTCAATGGTTTTCCGGGTGATGCCGCAATGGAGCGTCACGAAATCAACGCCGTCCTCCGCGTGCAGCCGCACCACATCGATAAAATCCTTTGCCGTGAGGGACGCGAGGTCTCTTTGATAGTGAATGACGCTGTCGTAAATCGGCACCGTGCCGATCATGGCCGGACATTCTGCCGTCAGCTTCGTCCGGAAGGGACGGGTATCGCCGTGGCTTGAAAGATCCATGATGGCCTCTGCCCCCATGTTCACCGCGCTCATCACCTTCTGCATTTCGACATCATAATCCTTGCAGTCTCTCGAAATGCCGAGATTCACATTGATCTTCGTTCGGAGCATGCTGCCGATGCCCTCCGGATTCAGGCATTTATGATGCCGGTTGGCCGGAATTGCAATCTTCCCCTCCGCTACAAGCTTTCGGATGTCCTCCGCAGGGCGATGCTCCTTCCCGGCAACCGTCTGCATTTCCTTCGTCAGAATGCCCTTTTTCGCGGCATCCATCTGTGTTGTGTAGGTCTGTGCTTCCATCATTCTCCTCCAGCTGACCCTTCAGCCGCTGCAGCAGCCCGGTTCCCGCCATCCATTCGCACACGGCAGCCGCGATCAACGCGCCGCCTGCCGTACTGACCAGGAACGGCACCACAAAGGTGAACAGCGCAGCCGATGAATTCCCCAGAACGAGCAGGGACACCGGATAGGCCAGCATGCCGCCGATCAGCGAGGTCCCGCCGACTTCTCCGAGGTATGCCGTCCATCTTTTCCCGCTGCAGCGGAACAGAATTCCGGCCAGGGCCGCCCCGCACACGCTGCCCGGAAAGGCCAGCAATGTACCCAGTCCCAGTGCGTTCCGGATAGCGGATGCGAGAAAGGCACACGCCACGCCGTAGCCCGGTCCCAGAAAAACGGCACAGAGGACATTGATCAGATGCTGCACCGGCGCGCACTTTGCCCCGAAGATCGGGAATGAGAACAGCGAGCCCACCACTGCGATTGCTGCGAATATTGCGGTAAGTGTCAGTTTCCTTAAATTGCTGTTTTTTGCGTTGTTGTTTCTTGAATTGTTGTTTTTCATACATCTCCCTGCAGGCTCCTGCAAGAAGCGGCAACTCTCCCGTCAGGAAGCGCCGATGAGAACGCTCTCTCCGGCGGCTTCGGTCGTTGGCCTAGACCGGCGGCTTCGGCAGACCGTACATGTGATCCAGCGGCCCGGCCCCTTTTCCAAGGTCCAGACCCGCTGCAATCGCACCGGTCAGGTATTGCTTCGCCGCGATGACACTGCGCCTAAGATCCATGCCCCCGGCAAGACAGGAGGCAATGGCACTCGAGAGGGTGCAGCCGGTCCCGTGGGTGTTGGGATTGTCGATCCGGGCAGCGTCAAACCATTCGCCGCCGTCCCTCGTCAACAGATAGTCCGCGGCATCCTGTGTGCCGTGCCCGCCCTTTACGAGGACGGCCGCACCGGTCTGCGCATGGATACAGGCCGCTGCCTGTTCCATATCGGCCCGTGAACGGATCGGCATGCCGGAGAGCACCTCTGCCTCCGGTATGTTCGGAGTTACCACACATGCAAGAGGAATCAACTGTTTTGTCAATATCGAGAGCGCTTCTTTCTCCATCAGGGAATGTCCGCTGGTAGAGACCATAACAGGATCCACCACAATGTTCCCGGCATGGTAGGCGGCGAGCCTTTCCGCCGTCACTTCCATAAGAGGAGCATTGGGAATCATGCCGCATTTCACGGCGTCCGGATATATGTCCGTGAACACCGCGTCCAGCTGACGTTTCAGAAACGCCGGCGGTACCTCCAGGATGTCCTTTACGCCGGTCGTATTCTGGGCTGTCAGCGCCGTGATGACACTTTCTCCGTAAACATGAAATGCCGTCATGGTTTTCAGATCTGCCTGAACGCCGGCGCCTCCGCAGCTGTCCGAGCCCGCGATGGTTAATGCTGTATACATGGTAATCTCCCTTATCCATACGCATCACTTTTCTATAGCGACGGAAGGTGGTGCCCCCGATCCGCCGCTCTGTCTGGCCAGACATATTCGAGAAAAGAAAGGTAACCGCACAAAAAAGATGCAGACATACCAAGGACGGTATATCTGCATCACAAAATCACATATATCCCTACGTTGGCATTATCCAAATCAGGTTACGGGTCTGGACTCGCAGTCCACTCTCAGCCGGTCTCACCAGCTCCCCTTTTTTATGCTCTTTTCTTTTCTCTGCCCCCAACAGTAGCACGTTATCGCCGCACATGCAAGCCGCCGTGCAAAACCGGCAGCGTAAGGTTACTGTAGGAATCAGATGGGCAGAGATACCCGTGATGTGAAG
>CAVAUJ010000119.1:0-4542 GCA_963591995.1 Succinivibrio sp. | reverse complement strand
AGCTTTCCTCGCTGCGCAGGCGCCGGTATTGGGAAGGCGCGCAGCCGACGACGCGGCGGAAGGACTTGGAGAAGGCGGCCGTGGAGGAGAAGCCGGACCGGAAGGCTGCCTCGGTAATGGTAACCTCCGGATTCTCCATAAGATGCTGCGCATGGGAGATCCGCTCACGGATGAGATACTGGTAGAAGGAGGTGCCGGTGTACTCCAGAAACAGCCGTTCAAAATAAAATTTGGAAAAGCCGGCGCGGGAGGAAACGTCCCGGAGCGTCAGATTTTCGCAGCAGTGCATGAGAATGTAATCGCAGCTCTGCTGCATGCATTCCTGATGACGGAAGGACCGGCGGGAAACGGCCGGCTGATCGGGGGCGGTTCGGCCGCTCTGCTGTGCGGCCAGCGTCACAATGGAGAGGGCATTGGCGTAGATGGAGGGCTCGAGCAGAAAGGAGCCCTCCAGATACAGATCGCGGATTTCGAGGAGACGCCGATGCAGCTCCTTCTGGAGACCCGGCTGATTTTCCGGGGTGATCAGACAGCAGGGAGAAAGCTTTGAGAGGACGGTTTGAAGACCGTAAATTTCCTGCAAAGGAGCCCAGCTGATCTGGAAAATGATCCGGATGCCCTCGGGCGCTGCCAGGAGATCGTGCAGAGTTCCCGGCGCAATGATGAGGAGGTCGCCGGGGCGGAGCACATAGGTGGTGTCCGCGATAATGGCTGTGTAATTGCCCTCCAGCGGGCAGAGAATCTCCATGTCGCTGTGCCAATGGGGAGGATAGTGCTCGCATTCGTCATTGACATAGAGCCGTATGTGAGAATCGGCCTTATGGTGGACCGTTTCCCGGGTGCCGATCAGGGTTTCTATCATAGTGTACTCCTTAGTATGCTCGAATCAGCATTTCCTCCGTGCGCTCCCCGGTAGGCTCCTTGCGGGAGGGAAGGGAAGGGAACGGCTGCATTGCTCTGCCGGACCCGGAATGGAGGCGTCTGTTTTTGCTTTTTGCGGATAGAAATAAAATAAACAAATTGCACGAAAAACACAATGGCATTGGCACATAACCGGGCGTTCGTGCTGATATGACGAGGGAACGGACGGGCAAAACAAACGATCATAAGGGGTATAAACAGAGAAATAATATAAAACAGTACAATATACAAATTTGAAAAATAGCAAGAATGGACAACATAACGACAACAATCATAGCGTATTCATCCGCGCCCGTTGTTACCATTGATTCCAGTAAGGCCGTAAATCATCCGGGGGGATGATTTGGAAAGGGAGGTACAGAATTTATGAAGAGAAAGATTGCAGCGTTGTTGACGCTCACCATGATGACGTCGCTTCTGGCGGGCTGTGCGGTATCCACCGATACCGGCAGCAGCGGTTCGAGTTCTGCCGCGGAGGAGACGACGGAGAGCACGGATACCGCGTCGGCAGACACCACGGCCGCATCTGGGGATGCGGAGCAGATCACCTGGATGTTCTGGGATGATCTGGAGGCAACCGATGATCTGATTTCCCAGGGCTACAAGCAGACGGTAGATCGCTTCAACAAGGATTATGAAGGCGTTTACCATGTAAACACGATCACGACGAACCTGGAGGAGTACTACACGAAGCTGAACGCGCTGGTGGCTTCCGGAGAGACGCCGGATGTCTTCATCGTCAGCCCCGGCCCGAATCTGGATGTTTATGTCGATCCCGGCATTGCGGCGGATCTGACCGATTATCTGGAGGCGGACGGCTGGAAGGACAGCTTCTCAAGCGATGCCGTATTCGCCCAGCAGACCTACGACGGAAAGATTTATGCGGTTCCGCTGAACATCGCGGCGGCCTGTGTATTCTACAATACGGAGATGTTCGAAGCAGCCGGAGCGGAGGTTCCGACAACCTGGGATGAGCTGATTACGGCGTGCGAGAAGCTGCAGGCTGCGGGCTATACGCCGATCACCATTTCCGCGGGGACGGCATGGTGCCTTTCCATGCTGGCCGGTTATCTTTGCGACAGGGAAGGCGTTGACCTCGCCAAGGTGGAATCCGGTGAGGAGAGCTGGAACAACGAGAAGACCGTTGCGGCGGGCGAAAAGCTTCTGGAGCTGGCCCAGTATTTCCAGCCGACAGCAGCGGGAGACACCAACGATGTGGCAACGGCAGCCTTCTATAACGAAGAGGCGGCCATTCTGATCCAGGGATCCTGGGCCATTGCGCAGATGAACGGTGCCAATGCGGCCATTGAGGACAAGTGCGGTGTATTCCAGTTCCCTGCCATTGAGGGAGGCAACGATTCCGGACGCGTCATTGCCAAGTCCGATTCGCTGGCGATGAGCGCCTCGACCGAGCACCCGGAGGCGGCCATTGCATTGATGAAGTATTTCACGGATGACACGGCACAGAAGTACACGGCAGAGGTCGGCGGAAAGATTCCGGTCACCAACGTTGCTTATGACGAGACGAAGGCTCCGGCACAGCTTAGCTATGTGATGGATGTGTTCAGCAATGCGTCGGCAACCTTCGGCTTCTACAATGAGTCGCTGGCAACCACCGAGGCCGGCTCTACCTTTGACGATACGATGGTATCCATGTATCTGGGCGATTATACGCCGGAGCAGGCCTTCCAGGCCATCGAGGATTGGTATGTGGACAACAACCCGGGCGGTGTGCGCGACTGAGAACATAAGGAGGAAGGCATCACTGCTCGAATGCTGAGCCGGACATTTCCCGCGAGGGTTTCGGCTGCGGCAGGGACGGATGTGTTCTCCGGCACATGAACGGAGCTACAGCGGGATCGTCCGGCAAAACGGCGGTCCCGCTTTTCAATGAAGAAGGAGCGATTATGGATAAGCTCTTACGTAACAAAAAGGCCATTGCCATTTTCGTGGGGCCGGGGCTGGTGCTGTTCACCCTGGTGCTGTTCATTCCCATCTGTCAGTCGGTCTATTACTCGTTCTGTGATTACAACGCACTGACAGCGCCGACCTGGGTGGGACTTCAGAACTATCGACAGCTGCTCAAGGATCAGACGATGAAAATCGCGCTGAAGAATTCCCTGTTCTTCCTGATTTTCTCCTGCGTGACACAGCTGATCATGGGCCTGATTCTGGCGGGACTTCTGACGAACATCCCGCGGGGAAGGAATTTTTTTAAGAATGTCATCTACCTGCCCTGTGTTCTTTCGTCGGCAGCACTGGGACTTTTGTGGATGTTCATTTTCAGCCCGAAGCTGGGCATCAACCAGCTGCTGCAGAAGATCGGCATCGAGGGACCTCTCTGGCTGATGGACACCAAGGGCCTTATCATTCTGCCGATGTGGGTCATCGCCTTTGTGGCGCTGTGGCAGTATGTGGGCCAGTCCATGATGCTGTACATGGCACAGATTTCCGGCATTGATAAGTCCCTGTACGAGGCTTCGTACATCGATGGCTGCACGAAGGTCCAGACCTTCCGGCACATTACGCTGCCGCTCATCAAGCCGATGGTCGGAACCGCCATGAGCCTGAATGCCATCGGCTCATTGAAATTCTTTGATCTGGTATTCAACATGACGGAGGGCGGCCCCAATCATAAGACTGAGGTGCTGGCAACGCATCTGTATACGCAGGGCTTTAAGTATTTCAAATACGGCTATGCCAGTGCCATCGGCGTTGTGCTGTTGGTGCTGTGCCTTGTGATGACGGTGGTCATCAACCGGCTGTTCAAGGATGACAATACCTGAGGGAGGCGGACGATGAGCAGAAAGAATACGACAAAGGCCGGCCGGGATCGACGGCAATCCGGACAGCGGAGGGAGAAGATCCATTGGACGCCGGCTCTGGTACTGATTTACATTCTTCTTGTATTGATGATGGTGATCTATCTGGCGCCGCTCCTGTGGACGGTGATGGTGTCGTTCAAGACCAATGCGGAAATCTTTACTTCTCCCTTTAGTCCGCCGCAGGTGATCCAGCTGGGCAATTACATTGTGGCGTGGACGGCGGGACATCTGGGAACGGCCACGGTGAATTCCTTCATTGTCTGCCTGACAACGCTTGCATTGTCCATGGTGCTGGGAGCCATGATTTCCTTTGCCATCGGCGTGATGCGCTGGAAGGCCTCCGGTGTGGTGCTCACATATTTCCTGATGGGCATGATGATCCCGGTGCACTGCGTGCTGATCCCGCTGTTCACCCGCTTTGCCAGATTCGGACTTTCCAACAGCCTGATCGGACTGATCATTCCGTATCTGACCTTTTCACTGCCGGTCACGATCTTCATTATGACAGGTTTTTTCCGCAGCATGCCGCATGAGCTGGTGGAGTCGGCGTGCATCGACGGCGCCAACATTTATCAGATTTTCGCGCAGGTCGCCCTTCCGCTGGCCAGAACCGGTTTTTTTGTCACGGGTCTTATGACCTTTGTCGGCAACTGGAATGAGCTGCTGCTGGCGATGGTGTTCATCTCGGACGATGCCAAAAAGACCCTGCCGGTCTCGCTGTCCAAGTTCGTGGGACCGTACAACACCAATTATTCCCAGATGTTCGCGGCCATTGTTCTGGCCATCATTCCGACGG
>CAVAUJ010000118.1:0-4599 GCA_963591995.1 Succinivibrio sp. | reverse complement strand
TATGTAAGGTTTTCTGTGTCATGTTCTCTGTGCCAACAAACCGACAACAGACGGTTCTTATTCCGACGCAGGCTCCGCCTGCCCGTCCACCAGACATTCCTTTCCGTTCGCCGCGGGAAGCTCCAGATCCTGCCGGATCTCCACCTTCGGTCCGCCGTGTCCGCATACATAGGACTCCGTGATAACAACCCGTCCGATGTTCCTGTCCTTCGGAATCTCATACATGATATCCATCATGAAGGTCTCGATGATGGAGCGAAGGGCCCGGGCACCGGTATCCTTCTCCATGGCCTTCCCGGCGATTGCATGCAACGCCTCTTCCTCAAAGTCCAGCTGAACATCATCCAATGCCAGAAGCTTCTGATATTGCTTGATGATGGCATTCTTGGGCTCCTTCAGAATCCGCACCAGCATTTCCTCGTCCAGATCCTGCAGCACACAGGTGATGGGGAGACGTCCGATGAACTCCGGAATCATGCCGAACGAGCGAAGGTCATCGTTGGTTACCTTTGTCAGAATATTGTTCGCCTTCTCCGAGGTGTCCCGCAGCTCAGCCGTAAAGCCCATGGAGGACTGCTTATGCAGACGTTCCCGGATGATTCCCTCCAATGCAGGAAAGGCGCCGCCGCAGATGAACAGAATATTGGCGGTGTCCACCGTTACCGTGGGAACCATGGAATTCTTGGAGCTCGCCCCCACCGGCACTTCCACCTCACTCCCCTCCAGAAGCTTCAGCAGACCCTGCTGTACCGCTTCTCCGGAGACATCCCGTGCGTTGAGATTCTGTTTCTTTGCCAGCTTATCAATTTCGTCAATGAAAACAATGCCGCGTTGTGCCCGGTCCACATCGTTCTCTGCCTCGGACAGCAATTTGGAAATACAGCTCTCGACATCATCTCCAATGTATCCCGCTTCCGTCAGGCTGGTGGCATCCGTAATTGCCAGCGGAACGTCCAGAAGCCTTGCCAGCGTGCGAACCAGATAGGTTTTCCCGGCACCTGTCGGTCCGATGAGGAGAATGTTGGATTTTTCAATCTCAATGTCGTCCATTGTGCCGGTCCGAACCCTTTTGTAATGGTTGTACGCGGCCACGGAGATGGTCTTTTTCGCCTGTTCCTGTCCGATTACATATTTGTCCAGCTCCGCCTTGAGAAGATGCGGTGCCGGAATATTCTCCGATGTAAACAGCGGCTTTGGTCCGGTTTTCTTTTTCTTTTTTACCTTCGGCTGCCGCCCGAGGCCTCCGCCGCCGAAAATATCGCCCAGATTGACAAAGCTGACCGTGGGCCTTTTGCGGGCACCGGCATCCCCTGCAGGCTTTTCTTCCGTTTCTTCCGCTTCTTCCTTTTCTTCCTTATCCACCGGATCGTCTGTGGAAGCTTCCGGAGCCTGCACATTATTCTGCACGGAGGAGGTGCCCAGGGAGCTGATATCCATGCCGAAATCCGCCGGATTCGGCATCTTTCCTTTGGCGAGCTCATCCATGAAGCTCTGGAAATCCACTGTGCTGGCGGCGTTGATGATCTTCTGCATGCAATTCGGACAAACAGACAGGCCACCCGGCATATCAACCAGGTGACCTGCAGTTTCTTCCGAACGATGGCAAATTGCGCAATATCTGATGTGCGTATTGTCCTGTTCGTGATTACTCAATGATACTCTCCATCCATTCCTTGGGCGGTTCATAACCCAGAATCTTAACGGTGGTAGCCGCGACGTTGGCGAGGCCGAAATCTCCCTCCTTCACCTTCGTTCCCTCCGGTCCGTTGTAGACCGCAAACGGGACTCTGGCAAGCGTGTGCGAGGTCTTCGCCTTCGGTGTTCCGTCTGCATTGGTGCCCTTGTCGTACATCTGATCCGAATTGCCGTGATCCGCCATCACCAGCAGGCAATATCCATGCTTGCTGCAGGCATCCATGACTCTCTTGAGGTTCAGATCCACCGATTCCACACCGATGATGGTCGCCTCGTAATTGCCGGTGTGCCCGACCATGTCACCATTGGGATAATTGCAGCGGATGAACTGGTACTTGCCGCTCTCAATGGCAGCCACGATCTTCTCGGTCACCTCGGTTGCCTTCATCCAGGGCTTCTGGTCGAACGGAATAACGTCGGACGGAACCTCCTCCCAGTCCTCCAGCTCCTCCGAGAATTTCTCGGACCGGTTTCCGTTCCAGAAATAGGTCATATGACCGAACTTCTGCGTTTCCGAGCAGGCATAGCTCTTTACACCCTTCTCCATCAGAAACTCGCTCATCGTATGCTCGATGTGCGGAGGCTCCACCAGGAAATTGGCAGGAAGCTTGAGGTCTCCGTCATATTGCAGCATGCCGGCATAGAACACCTTCGGCTTCTTTTCCATCGGGAAGCTGTCAAAGCCCTTGTCCATGTAATCAAAGGCCTTGGAAAATTCAACCGCGCGGTCTCCGCGGAAATTAAAGAGAATGACGGAATCTCCGTCATCGATGGTTCCGACGGGCTGTCCGTCCGCATCCGCAACGACAAAGCCGGGCAGATACTGGTCCGTATAGCCACCTTCTGCACGAAGAGATTCAATGGCCTCTGTCGCCGAAGCGTACTTGGGTCCGTCGCCCATAACGTGAATGTGCCAGCCCTTCTCAACCATCGACCAATCGGCCTCATAACGATCCATCGTGATGGTCATGCGGCCGCCGCCCGAGGCAATGCACCCGTGAAAGCTGTCATCGTTCAGTTCTGCAAAGGTTTTCTCCAGCTGCTCCACATAGGTCAGTGCAGAGGTCTCCGGAACATCCCGGCCATCCAGAAGAATGTGCGCGCGAACCTCCTTCACACCTTCCTTTTTCGCCTCGCGGATCATCGCAAGAAGATGGGAGATGTTGGAGTGGACATTTCCGTCCGAGAGAAGGCCGACAAAGTTCAGCTTGCCTCCGTTCTCCTTGAGGTAGTTCACCGCTCCCTGCCAGGCGCCTGACGCATAGATCTTGCCTGACTCAATGCTCTCATTGACAAGCTTGGCTCCCTGTGAATAAATCTGTCCGCAGCCAAGGGCATTGTGTCCAACCTCGGAGTTTCCCATGTCATCGTCACTGGGCAGGCCAACCGCCGTACCGCTTGCCTTGATGGTGGTATGGGGCCATTTGGTCATCAACTCATCAATCTGCGGCTTATAGGCATGCATCACTGCATTTCCCTGATCCTTGTCGGTCCAGCCGACGCCATCCATTACTACCAGTACTACCGGTTTCATTGCGAATCCTCCTTATGCCTTTGTGGGAAACATCCCGAACTTCATCAGTATAGCGAATTTGCAGATGAATTTCCATGCTCCCCTCTATTAAGATTCCATAAACGAGAAACAGCAAAAAGGGCCATGTGCCTGTGCACACAGCCCTTTCGATCACGGATTCACAGCAGTAAACCCGCGCTTCTTCGACATCCGAAATTACTTAAGGGTAACCTTTGCGCCCTCAGCCTCAAGCTTCGCCTTGATGTCATCTGCCTCAGCCTTCGGAGCAGCTTCCTTAACAACCTTCGGAGCAGCCTCAACCATATCCTTGGACTCCTTCAGGCCAAGTCCGGTGATCTCACGGATCACCTTGATCACCTTGATCTTGTTCGGGCCAACCTCAGTCAGCTCAACATCGAACTCGGTCTTCTCTTCCTCGGCAGCGGCAGCGCCGGCACCAGCTGCTGCAACAACAACGCCTGCTGCTGCAGATACACCGAACTCCTCCTCGCAAGCCTTTACGAGATCGTTCAGCTCAAGAACGGACAACTCTTTGATCGCATCAATAAATTCTGCGGTAGTCAACTTTGCCATCTTAATTTTCCTCCTGAATTAATATTTGGGTTACGATTATGCCTCTGCGGGAGCCTCTGCAGCCTCTGCTGCAGGAGCCTCGCTGCCTTCTCCGTCCTTCTCCGCGATCTGCTTGATCACGCGAGCGAAGTTCGCAATAGGCGACTGCATGCTGCCGAGCAATCTGGACAGCAGCTCCTCTCTGGAAGGAATCTTGGAAAGTTCATCGAGTGCACTTGCGTCATACGCCTTGCCCTCAACAACGCCTCCCTTGATCTCCAGCTTGTTCGCCGTCGCAGCAAATTTGCAGAGAATTCTTGCCGGAGCGGTTGCATCATCCTTGGATACCGCAACTGCGCTGGGGCCGTCAAGATATTGATCAAGCTGCTCGAAATCCGTTCCCTTGAATGCGAAACGCATCATGGTATTCTTGTAGACCTTGTAGTGAACGCCAGCCTCACGAAGCTGCTTGCGAAGCTCCGTATCCTGGGCCACCGTCAGTCCTCTGTGATCAACAAGAACAACAGATACCGCGCCGTCGATCTTCTCAGAAATTTCCTGTACGACAGGTTTCTTTTCTTCGATCTTAGCCATTGATTTACCTCCTTGTAGATTTCTGATACCGATGCGGAGATAATGAAAATCCCCTCTGCCGGGCAGACAGAGGGGAAGAGATATTCCTTCATCATCCTCGGCAGGCTGCAAAGCATTACGCCCCATGGGCACCTGCTGTCTTCGGCCGGTCTCTTTAGACCATGCGTTACTATAACAGAGCAAGAAAAAGCTGTCAACCGTCAGATGCCTGAAATTCGATCCTT
>CAVAUJ010000117.1:0-4625 GCA_963591995.1 Succinivibrio sp. | reverse complement strand
ATTTCGCAGTGTGGCTTTCCGAGTATATCTCCGGTTGCCTGTAAATGACTTAAGCGTACAGGTCGTCGTCCGATTTGTAATTCAATACATCTTCGTTGAGCTTCACGCCGAAGGCCTTGCCGATGTCCCTGAGGTTGTCGTCCTCAATGACCTGGCGAAGCCTTCTGCCGCCGTTGGCCGCCATGGCGATGGAGGCAATCTGCGCAGCCTTTTCAATGGTATGCATCAGGCCGAAGGCCGTGTCAAAATCCGGCCCGGACACGAACAGACCGTGGAAGGCCCAGATCGCCGCGTCGTATTTTTCCATTTCCTTGCAGGTGGCCCTGGCGATCTCTGCGCCGCCCGGCACCATCCACGGAACAACGCCGACGCCGCCCGGGAATACCACGCAGCACTCGGTGGCGCTCTTCCACAGCATCCGGGTGAAAACCTCTGCCTTTAAGGGCAGCACATAGGTCATCGCAATGACATAGGGCGTATGCGCGTGATAGATCACGCGGTTCGTGCCGTTCGTGACCCGCTTCCGCACGGAATGGTTCATGAAATGCGTCGGGAATTCACTGGTCGGCCGTCCGCCGTTTTCCAGCCCCCAGACAATGCGGTAGCTGTCGCCCGTCTCATTGATCTCGACAATGCAAATGTTGTTCTGCGGCTCATGGCTGACATTCTGCAGGAACTTGCCGCTTCCCGTGGAGATGAAATATTCCCCCTTCAAATTGTCCGCCGACACACCCATGGCGCACCATTCCCCGGGCACGGGTTTGAAATAGGGGCGGCATTCCTCAATCTCCTCCGGCTTCATCCGATAGGTCAGATTGCCGCCGTTGCGCTCATGCCATCCCTGTCTTACCCCGTCATCGCACATCTGAATGTATTCTTCAATGACGCGAACCCCAAATATGCTGTTCATAATTCACCTCCCAAATCCATTGCTGCGTTCCACAGCGGCAGGTCAGAGTGCCAAAGGCTCCCCCTGCCGTTCTGTAATGATCGCATCCTGTTCTGTTATCTGCAGATAACATCAACCGGTACATTCATTATTTTAGCAACTTTCAGGATGGTGTCGATATGTCTTCCTGCGGCGGCCGCCATGTGGTGCGTCGGGCCGGCCTCCGACCACTTGTTGCAGAACTCCCTGCAGGGAATGGAGAATTTCGTGCGCATGTTGGTATCGCCGAAGGTGAAGATCGGTCCCGGCTGGTTCTCTCCCTCTGCCACCACGAACTTGAAGTTCCCGTCCTTATCCTGTGTGATGGCCAGATAGGTGACCGGTCCCGTCGGCGGATAGAACTGCGTGAGATACCCGCCGCCGACCTTTCCGTGGAACACCTTGACAATCTTCATGGTCGGCTTATGCGCCTGCGAGATTGCCGCATCGCCGGAGCCGGAGTGTCCGATGATGCAGATGTCCTCATTGAAATCAATGGAATACATTTCCGAAAGCTGGCCCGTGCCGGAAATCGTCTTTAAGATCGACATGGCCATCGCAACCTTGATGTCTCCCTCCACCGCACAGGCGGTTCCCTGCTTGATCAGCATGGAGAAGGCCGGGATCAGCATCGAATCCAGCTTTCCTGCCGCGCCCTGTGCCTTGCCGGCATAGTGGGAGGCGATCATGCCGAGCTGCTCATCCCTCGCCCATTGCTCAAAGGCAACGACATGCTTTGCCATGTCGACGATATCTTCATCGTCCGCCGAGGCGCCGCCTTCGATCTCAAAGGTATCGATGATGTCCTGCGCCTTGGCGCGAACCGCCTCCTCATCGTCGATTCCGTCCGCGATGGTCCACATGTCCTCCCAGTCGAACTGCTTGGTATACAGCCCCATCCGATTGTAGAGATTGGTCTCGTCGATGTACAGATCCATCATGCCGGGATAAGGGCGTCCGATCTGCGCAATGTTGGTCTGACGGAAGCGTCTGCGGACCTGCGCCGCGCGGCACCATTCATCAATTTCTCTTGCGACCTCCAGGTCTCCGCCTTCCACAACACCGGTGATCACGGCGTGACGCTTGCCGGCGCGCTCAAGATCCGCCACTGCCTCGCCGACCGCGCCGCAGGCATACAGATCTCCCAACCAGATCGGAATATCCGTATGCTCATAATCCGGTGCCAGCTTTTTCTGCACGTTGATGCATACCACCGGAACGTCCAGGTCGCGGATCGCCGGGAGAACGTTGTAAGAGGTGGCATAGGTCAGAAGCTGCAGGAAGACCAGATCCACATCCGCCGCGCGGAAGCGGTCTCCCGCTGCCATCGCCTGCTCCTTGGTGGTCACCATTCCGCCATCCACGATCTCGACCGTATCCGGAACAGTCTTCTTGAATGCCTCATATTGCGCCTCGAAATTCGCCGTCAGCTGCGGGAACTGCGGAAGATACGCCCCCAGTGCAATCGAAAAAACTCCAACCTTCGCCTTTGTGTTTACCAGCATCTTTCCCTCCTTGCGGTATGTGATACCCCTCGTCACCTCTCGGCCGAAACACGGCCGCCGGTTCATTGTCTGCAAAATAACCGGCCTGACAGCCGGAACCTTTTTCTAAGGAAACGCTGATTTCATCAGCATTTTCCTAAAGGTGCGCGCCGGAATGCGCGGGCGCAGCGGGCTCGAATATCCGGATCTCAAACGAATCCCGGACGCATCGCCTTGCATCCTGCAGGCTCTCCAGCTCTTTTCTCTTAATCGCCTGGGCCATCAGATTCCCGATGGCCGTTGCTTCGCCCGGTCCTGCATAAACGGTCTTTCCCGTTGCATTCGCCGTCAGCTGATTCAGATAGGCCGCATTGGAGCCGCCGCCGATGATGTGAATCCGGTCATAGGTTCTCCCGGCAACCCTTTCAAGCCCCTTCACCGTCTCCCCATAGGAAGCGGCAAGGCTTTGATAAATCACCGCCGCCAGCTCTCCCGGCGTCTGCGGCACCGGCTGGCCCGTGGTCCTGCAATATTCCCGGATTGCCTCCGTCATGCTCTCCGGAGAGAGGAAATGCGGGTCGTTGACGTCCACCCGGGACGGGAAATCAACGCTCTCCTCTGCCATCTCGCACAGCTGCGCGAAGGAATATGCATCCTTGTATTCGTGACGCACGGACTGAATCATCCACAGTCCCATGATGTTCTTGAGGAAGCGGAAGCGATGATCGTATCCGCCCTCATTGGTGAGATTCTCGGCAGCGGCCTCCCTCGTCAGCACCGGCTCCGCATTCTCAATTCCCATGAGGGACCAGGTGCCGGAACTGATATAGATGCCCTCCTCCTGTGTCTGCGGCACTGCCATGACCGCAGATGCCGTGTCATGGCTGCCGCAGAGGATAACCTCCAGATCAAAGCCCACGGCCTCCCGCACCTGCGGAAGAAGCCTTCCCACCGAGGTCCCCGGCAGCTCCAGCGGCAGGAAGATCTCTGCAGGGATTCCAAGGAGTCCCATCAGCTCCTTGTCCCATTGGCAGGTATGCGGGTCCACCAGCTGCGTCGTGGAGCCGTTCGTATACTCCGAGTGCTTCTGTCCCGTCAGGCGGAAATTGAAATAATCCGGCAGCATCAGAAAGGTTCTCGCCTTCTCCAGGAGCTCCGGTGTCCGGTGCTTCACCGCCGTCAGCTGATAAATGGTATTGAAAATCTGCTTTTGAATGCCGGTTCTGGCATACAGGGCATCCTCCGAAATGATCTTGCCGACCTCGACGTCCATCCCGTCGGTTCTGTGGTCGCGATAGCCGAAGGTATCACCCAGAATCGCATCTTTCTCGTCCAGCAGCACATAGTCCACGGCCCACGTATCGATCGCCATGCTGACCGGGAGCTTGCCGATTTCCCTGCAGCGCTTCATGCCGTTCACAATCTCCGTGAACAGTCTCTCCACATTCCAGAGAAGCTTCCCGTCCACGGCGTCCATGCCGTTTTCAAACCGGTAAATCTCCTCCAGACAAAGCTTCCCGTTCTCGATGTGTCCTAAGATATGCCGACCGCTGGAGGCTCCGATGTCTACCGCAAGATAATATTCCTTCATACCGCGCCTCACTCCGTTTCCTGCCGAAAGCTGAATACCTGCGTCAGCAGCGGCTGTGCGCCGGTCACCGGATCCTTCTCCATGATGAGAATGTCCTTCATGTACGCATCCCACTTCCGGACAACCTCACTCTCCGCCTGCACGCGTCCGGCATACTCGATGCCCTTCTCGCACTCGTAGTATCCGAACAGCTCTTCACCCTGCATCCAGATGCTGTAGTTGCGGATTCCCGCCTTTTCCAGCACCTCCTTCATCTCCGGCCAGATGTTGTTGTGCCGCCGGATGTATTCCTCCTGACTCCCCGGGACGATTCTCCCGCGCCATGCGTATCTCTCCATTCTGTCCTCCTGCTCTCATCGGCTCTGCCGCACACGGGGTGCTGCTCGTTGCTCGCCGCTTGCTGCTTGCTGCTCACTCCTTCGTCTGCGAAACCGCCGGCTGCTCCGATTCCGGAGCTGTTTTCAAGCCTTCTGATGTCATTCTAGAATTCCGCCGCCGACCGGGAAAATGACATTTTTTGACAGAAGCACTGTCGTTTTCTTTCCTTTTCAAAGGCAAGGATTCTCTCGATGCCGGCACAACAAAAAAGGCCCTGCCGCCGGGAGAGCTTCCCGGGTGGCAG
>CAVAUJ010000116.1:0-5026 GCA_963591995.1 Succinivibrio sp. | reverse complement strand
CTCAGAAAAAAGTTCTGCGTTATTTGGCTAGTTATTTTGCAAACGATGTACTAGGCAAGGACCGCTACAAAACGACCGCCCCGGTTCTCTCGGACAAAGGCGGTCGGCTTCTTAACGGGATTTGCGTTTTTGGGCGGAAGAAGAGGCAGTGACCTGCTCTCCCCGGCAAAGGCGGCCGGTTTCTCAACGGGATCTGTTCTCTCAGGCAAAAGCAGCCAGCTTTTCCACGGCATGGTCGGGGATGAGAAGATCACCATGCTCCCGCAGGTACTGCTCTCTGGCATAGGTGATCGACTGCAGCGTGCCGAATTCGGAAACAGCGGCGATGACACCCTGCTGGGCCGCGGCCTCCTCGGTATCCTTCAGCTTGAGCAGCAGCTGATAGCTGCCGGGCTCCCCGAACAGGACGCTGTCGCCGGTATAGCTGTCCCGGATGCGGGCTGCAGCCCGGAGAACCTGGTCCATGTCACGGAAGGCATACAGCCGGTTGCATGCCGCGTATTCACGGAGCTGCCGGAGGGCGGCCTTTGCCGCCTCGGCGCTGTTCTGCGCATCGGCCGGAGCAGACGCGGCATCACCGTCCTCTCCCGAGGAACGGGAGGTCAGCGAACGCAGCAGCTGTTCAAGAGCGCCGCCGGCATTTCCATGCTGGAGGACGGAAGGCGCAAAATTGGAAAACCGGGCATCCAGCTCCTCCGGATTCTCGATCTTGGTGACAATCAATACGACGGCGCCTCCCTGCAGGGGAACCGCCTCAACCATAAGAGGGATATTCTCGACCTCGAAGCCGACCTGAAGGGCTGCCTGCTGCATCATTTCACGAAAGAGCTCCTTTGCCTTGTCGGTACCATAGGCCAGCTCGCGCAGCTGAATCTGCCTTGCCGCCAGATCCTCGCCCGTCAGCGTGAAGCGGACCTGCCGGTCATTGATCTTTTCAATTTTCACGGATTCCCTCCCTTCTGCAGACTTTTATACATGCAATGCCTTCCGTTGTTGTCGGAGACCGCTCCTGTCGCAGAATACGAAACGAAGCGCCTCCCGGAATGCATACTGTAGATTTTACACCAGTTTAATGAGGGAGAGCAGGCCACGCAAGAAGATTCACAGAAAATTAAGGGTTGGGTAAGTTGCGGTACAGATGCCCACTGGCGACAGGCCGTTTTATTTTACAAAGAGTGCCTTTCTTTTTACATGACAGTGATCATGTCCTTTACAAGGGACGCCTACAATGGATCGCGTAAGAAATGGATGCCGGTGCGGCGGACGTCGCCGGACGTCAGAGCCTCTGGAGCCAGAGAAAGAGAAGCTGCGTAGCAGCGGTTTTGCGAGTGTGGCTCTGAATGGTTGCGATTTGGTTAGACAGAAAGCGTCTGCAGAATGGAGAGAGATTCGGTTATGAAAAAGAAAAAGCTGTTTCCGGTGCTGGTGATGGCAGGACTTTCCGTGTCCATTATCGCAGAATGTGCTATGAATGTGCTGCCGGCCAGCGCTTCCACGGTGCATTACAATGATTCCTCTGTGACAGGCGCGTCCAGTGGCTGGGCAGAGTGGGCAGCAAACTGGGAGGAGACTGCGACGGATTATACCAAGGTTTCCATTACGCCCGGTGAGGATGAGACCAAGCTCAATTTTGCATGGTATAGCAAATACAGTAAGGAACCGACTCCGATCGTTCTTTTCGGTACATCCAAGAACAATTTGAAGCAGTACAAAGGCACCACCGGCAATGTCGAGAAAGATTTAACAGACGGCGAGGCATACCAGTATAATCACGTAACGGTTACCGGCCTGAAGGAAAATACCACCTACTACTACACCGTGGAGAAAAACGGCGTGCAGTCTGAGGTGAGAAAATATACCACCGGCAGCTTTGAGAACGTCAATATCCTGTACGTAGGCGATCCGCAGATCGGTGCTTCCAAGGGACAGCCTCAAAACGGAGAAAAGCTCACCAACACCTCCGGCGTTGCCAATACCGCAGCCCGCAACGATGGCTTTGCCTGGGATCGTACCCTGGATGTGGCAACAGGACTCAATAATAACATCAATTTCATGATTTCTGCCGGTGACCAGGTCAACAAGACAGGAAAGGCCAAGGAAGAGGAGTACGCAGCATATCTTTCCGCCAGCGCGCTGGAGAGCCTTGCCACCGCAACGACCATCGGCAACCACGATTCTTTGAATGCGGATTACGCATATCATTTCAATGTGCCCAACGCAACGGAGAATGGCAAGACCCAGGCTGGCGGTGACTACTATTACTCCTATGGCCCCGGACTGTTTATCGTCTTAAATACCAATAACTACAACGTGGCAGAGCATGAAAAGACGATGCAGGAAGCCATTGCTTCCAATCCGAATGCGAAGTGGCGCATTGTCACCATCCACCAGGACATCTACGGATCCGGTTTGGATCACTCCGATACCGACGGCATGATTCTTCGTACGCAGCTGACACCTGTTTTTGACCGCTACGATGTGGATGTGGTACTGCAGGGTCATGATCACACCTATAGCCGCTCCAATATCCTCTATGGCGATGGCAAGACGCACGGCTCTTATGAATTCCGCCTGGCATCGGACGGCAAGGATTATGACTGGGATCACGCTTATAATGTAACTACCGATGAGGCCATCGAGCTGGCACCGGAAGATGGCAATGGGGAAGCAAAGAAAGCACTGGATTCCTTCACGGAGGACAATAAGTGTTATACCATTGAGAGCGCCGGAACAGACCATGTGACGGACCCGCAGGGTACATTGTATATGACTGCCAATTCGGCATCGGGTTCCAAATACTATGAGCTGATCTCCACACAGCAGGATTATATTGCAGCAAGATCCCAGAATTGGCTGCCCAGCTACTCGGTCATCAACCTGACCAAGGACAGCTTTACCATCAATACCTACCAGATCACAGATAACAGTGTGGAACAGATCGATGCTACCTTTACCATTACAAAGACAAAATAATTGTATCAACAATTGATACAGGATCTGAGCCTGGCAGGCGATCGGCCTGCCGGGCTTGGTCTTTTTCGGCGTAACGAGGCAGACATGGAAAAACAGTTCGAACATGCAATGAATCCGAAAACAGAGAAAAAAACGAAGAGAATCCTTTTGCGCTGGGGCCTTCCGGCAGCTTTGGCACTCTTTTTTGTGTTGTGGGTTGTTCACATAAATGTGGTGGAGAAAACAGAGCTGATTAACCGCACGGGGCAGACCTTTGAAAAGGCCGTTGTTACGGAAATTCTGCAGGACAATATGCAGGAAGACGGCACCCGTGTGGGAGAGCAGACCGTCAGAGTCCTTATGAAAAGCGGAGAATTAAAAGGGCAGGAGATTGTCTGCACCTCCTCTGCGGGATACCTTTTCGGAGCGGCCTGCCGCGTGGGCATGAAGGTGATCATTATGCAGAGCGTAGCCGGGGATGTTGTGGTGTCCAGTGTCTATGCTCAGGACCGTGGAATGGTGCTGCTCCTGTTTGCGCTGTTGTATCTGGCGTCTCTTTGCGTTGTTGGCGGCTGGAAGGGCTTGCGAGGTGCACTGGGATTGGTATTTACCTTTGCCGGCATTATTTTTATCTATCTGCCGCTGATATACAAGGGATATTCTCCCTTCTGGGTGGCAGTTTTCCTCTGTGTGGTGACGACCGTTATCACTCTTTGGCTGATCGGAGGATTGACAAAGAAGACCATGGCGGCCATCGCCGGGACGCTGGCCGGTGTGCTGTTTGCGGGAATTATGGCGTCGGTGTTTTCTATGGCGACGGGGATTACAGGCTGGAATGTATCGGACATTGAAACGCTGGTGACGCTGTGGGAGACCAATGACATTGCAGTGGGCGGACTTCTCTTTTCCGGACTTTTGATTTCCACACTGGGCGCTGTCATGGACGTAGCCATGTCCATCGCCAGCTCCATGCAGGAAATCTGCGAGCAGAATCCCGCCATCGGAAGGTGGGAGCTTTTGCGGGCCGGTATGCGCATCGGCCGGGATATGATGGGAACGGATTCCAACACGTTGATCCTGGCCTTTGCGGGCGGCAGCGTTTCCATGTTGGTATTGGACTATGCCTACGATCTGCCGCTGTTGCAGATCATCAATTCCAATAACATTGGTATTTCCATTATGCAGGGATTATCCGGAAGCTTTGGCGTCGTGTTCAGCGTGCCGGCGACGGTTGCGATCGCAGCGATGGTTTACAGAGGCAAGCGCAGTTTGCAGGATTCGGAATAAATCAACAGCAATATAGTGATCAAGTGTTTCTGTGACAGGACAGGTGAGTCTCTATGAATTCAGAGGGATTCGCCTGTCTTTTGCTGTGCAGGGCGGCGCAAAAGGGGACAAAATGCATATAATGCACGAATATGCGTTATTTTCCCGAAGAACATGCATAATTATGCATGCACATGTATTGAACTGCCATGAAAACTGTGGTAGGTTGTATTCAACCGAGAGGGGCTCGGAAATCTATGCACCGAAAGGAGGCGGTGTCGAAGGTTCCCCCATCCGTTACTATCATATCCAAAACCATCTATATCTTTCAAAGACATCATTTCCAAAGGTTTTCACTTTTGTACTGAGACACTTTTGAAAATTCAGGCAGATCCACTGACAGGAAAAGTCCACAATTACAGCAATTACGAACGTAACCTTGCATTTCCGGCGTAATGCCGCAGATACAGAGGATGGGCAGTTGTACCTGTTCCGGTTCACCTGCAGCCCGGGGCAGAAGGAAAGAAATGTGCAGGCAGAGAATGCAATCCGGCCCTTTTATTATTCGGAAGGAATCCGGTCGGCTCTGCAGGAATGGGTTCCCACGGAAGAGAATACCTTCCTTGTCCGGTCGGTGGGTTCCGACAATCTGTGCAGATCGCATGGCTTCGTGCACTGCATCTTGCATCATATTGTGTCACATCTTGGTCTGTAAGGACCGCCAAAGGTGCGGCAGAGGGGAAACGGTGTCCGTTGAATTCACGCTCTTTATGGAGTCCCGCCATGGGAGAGGACACAAAAACCGCTG
>CAVAUJ010000115.1:0-5169 GCA_963591995.1 Succinivibrio sp. | reverse complement strand
CGCGTCGTCGGCTGCGCGCCTTCCCAATACCGGCGCCTGCGCAGCGAGGAAAGCTCCTGAGCCCGCCCGGTACACCGATTTTTAAATAACCGGCCCAACCGGCCGGCACCGTAACATCTGCCGCCACTTGTCCCCTATTATTTTCTTTTCGCTGTGTTACCATAAACTGTTGTCGGGCGCAGAAATCCTTCTGCCCCCAACGCAAAACCGGACCGCTGCGCGCAGCGGTCCTCAGCGAAATAAACCGAAATCAGGATAAATCAGGATAAGGAAGCTTTATGAAAAATGCAGATACCTCCCGCTCCGGCTCCCGGAGATGGTACCAACTCGACAATGCCGCCATCATCGTACCCTGTTCCGCGCACGGGTTTGATACCCGCGTCTTCCGCATTGTCTGCGAGCTGACGGAGGATGTGAATCCCACGCTCCTGCAGCAGGCCTTGAATGAGACCATTGACGAATTCCCTCATTTCAACTGCGCGCTGCGCAAGGGCCTGTTCTGGTACTATCTGGACGGGCTGGATGAGACCGCCACCGTGTCCGAGGATAACCTCCCGCCGCTCGCTCCCCTGTATTATCCCGGCCTTCGCAGCCTTCTGTACCGGGTCACCTACCACGGAAGGCGCATCAATCTGGAAATGTTCCATGTGCTGGCAGACGGCACCGGTGCCTTCGTCTTCTTCCGGAAGATGCTGACAAGATACCTGTCTCTGGTGCACGGCATTGAGGTCACCGATGCCGCCTCCGACATTTCCTCCTCCACCGAGAAATCGACGGATGCGTTCACGCAGTATTATCAGCGGATGAAGAGCTCCCAGCTCAAGCAGATGACCTCCGTCAAGGCCTACCAGCTGCGCGGCGAGATGGATGAAAACGGACACAATCACCTGGTGGAGGGCATCATCTCCGCAAAGGCCTTCGTGGACCTCGCCCATCAATACGGTACCACCGTGGGCGTCCTGCTCACTTCCATCTATATTGCGGCAGTCATCGACGGCATGACCGTCCGCGACCGAAAGCGGCCTGTCGTTATCAGTGTTCCCGTGAACCTCCGGCAGTTCTTCCACTCCGATACCGCGCGCAATTTCTTCGGCGTCATCAACATCACCTACGATGCAAGGGATTACGACGGCTCGCTCGAGAGCATCATCGAAAAGGTGCGGCAGTCCTTCGGTGACCAGCTCACCCCGGAGAAGGTCGCAGCCACCATGAACTCCTATACCAAGCTGGTGGGGAATTATCTGGTAAAGGTTGTCCCCCTGTTCCTCAAGGAGCCTGCACTGACCTACTTCCTCTCCAAAGCCCACAGCGGTGTCACCGCAACGCTTTCCAACCTCGAGAGAATCCGCATGGCGCCGGAGCTGGAGGAATACATCGACCATTTCGCCGCCTTCATGACGGCGCCGGCCACACAGGTGACCATCGCGACCTACAAGGACAAGCTCTGCCTCGGCTCCGCCGGCGGCTATGTCAACCACGATGTCATGCTGCGCTTCTACCGGCGGCTGACCGCCCTTGGCCTCTCCGTCGAGCTGGCCACCAACGACTACGACCAATAACCGGCACTTTATGATCGAGGTGAATTCTCATGCAATATTGTCCGAAATGTAAGATCCATATCCGCGGCGCAAAGGCCTGCTGCCCCCTTTGTCAGGGAAAGCTTCAGGGGGAGGCAGAGGAAGGGCCCTTTGTGGTGCTCCCGCAGCCGAAGGTCAGCGGCCTCTCTTTCTTCAAGCTGGCGTCCTTCATCGTCGTCTGTGTTCTGCTGTTGATGGCCTTCCTGCGCTTTCTGCTGGGCCCCACGGCGCCCGTTGCCATCCTCACCATTGTTGCCGTCGTCGCCTGGGCGGATCTGGTGGTCATGTCCTGGTTCCGGAACAATGTCATGAAGACCATGGTGGTGCAGATCTACATCCTGATGGCCCTCATTGTCATCTCGGATTTCCGAACCGGAGGGCGCGGCTGGTCGCTTGCCTGGGTATTGCCCTTTGCCTTCCTCGCCATGGCCGGCGCCACGGTTCTGGTGGCCCGTTCCTCCCGGATCCCGTTGGAAACCTACGTGATGTATCTGTTCTGGAACGTGCTCCTCTCCTTCCTCCAGATCATCGGCCTCGCCGTCGGCGCGAATCCTTTCCCGATTCCTGCCGTCGCCAGCATTCTGCTGCTCATCGTCCTTGGTGCAGCCGTTGTCATTTTCCGCTTCAAGGATCTGCAGCGCGCTGCCGGAAAGTGGTTTAACCTCTGATTTTTTGTTCCGCGCCTGTAACGTTGCTCCATCCGCCGCGTATCTTTGGATACGCGGCGATTTTGCTTTTCACGCCCGTTGGCTATAATGGAACCCGTAGAACGTCAGGGGGAGGAAGCTATGACATCCAGAAAACCCGTCTCCGCAAAGCCGGAGACTGCCACTCACCGCAACAGAAAGGAGACGGAGGGTACAACCGCCGCACCGCAGCGCCGCAGCGCCGTATCCCGTCATCTGCAGAACCGCAATCGTCAGCTCGCGGATCGCGCCGAGAAGCTGATGGCCAACGCCGGAAGCGTCGTCGAGCATTCCCTCTGCGCCATCGTGGAGCAGCGCGGTGAGCCGCCGGTTCCGGAAGCCCCGGGGGCCCTTCTGCCGCATAGCTGGTACCGCATTCCGCTTCCGGACGGCATCTCCGGCGACGGCTCTGAATTCCATTGCTATCTCAAAAAAGGAGCCGGAAAGCATCTGGTCATTTTCCTTTCCGGCGGCGGCGTTGCCTGGAACGAATATACCGCGGCCCGGCCGGTGACCGGCTCCCGCATGGCTGCCGGTGAGCCCAATTTTTACTGGAACAATCTCCGGCCCATCACCCAGCTCATGAACATCAATGCGGGCATCACAGAGGCAGATTCCGCCCACAACCCCTTTCGGGACTGGAATTTTCTGGTGATCCCCTATACCACCGGCGATTTTCACGTCGGAAACCGTGAGGTCCCTTATACCGATGTCGACGGCAATCCGCAGATCCTGCACTGCCATGGAGCCGCCAATGTACAGGCGGCGCTTCGCGTCTGCAAGGAGTATTTTCCGGATTCCGACAAGCTCCTGATCGCCGGAGATTCCGCCGGTGCCTTTGCCGTGCCGGCCTGTGCCGGCACCATTGCCGACAACTGGTATCCGGAGGTGTCGGACATCACCCTGCTCTCCGACAGTGCCCTGCTGCTCTGCCGCAACTGGCGGAGCATTGCCCGTGATTTCTGGGGAGCGGAGCCTGCCGTCTGGGAGTCGCTGGAGACGCCCAACATCACCTACGACTGGTACAGCAGTCTCCTGCGCAGCCACCCGGGCAGATTCCGGGTCCTGTATGCGTCTTCCACGCACGATTATCTGCTCTCCGCCTATTACAACGATATGACGACGAAGGTTTATCGGACCAATGCCGGTGTGCGGAGTGCCTTTTACCGTCAGACCAAGAACATGGTGCATTGGCTGCGGGAGCTTACGCCGGACAGTGCCTTCTTCCTCAACAACTGGGTGAATCCTTTGTTCACCAAGGCACAGATGGGCACCATCCATACTGCCGTTCGTCAGCCCTACTTCTACGTACCGACCCGAAGCGGCATTACCATGGCCTCCTGGCTCTCCGATGCCGCGGACGGGAAGCTCTATGATGTCGGCACCGAGCTTCTGGGCTAAGGAAATGCTGATTTTATCCGCGTTCCCCTGATGCATCGTTTAAAAAAATAACCGGTACACTGTTTGCACAAAAGAAGAACCGTACGGCCCCATCCGGGATCATACGATTCTTCTCTTTTTCCTGCGTATTTACGGTTTGATGGTGCCGCGAAATCTATCTGTTCTCCAGCAGCTTATCAATGCTGACCAGCTTCACGGCCATGGCGAACACGTTGGTCGCCTCCCTCAGCTCCTCCAGCGGCGGGAAGGAGGGTGCGATTCGAATGTTGCGGTCCCTCGGATCCTTGCCGTAGGGGAAGGTTGCACCGGCGGGTGTAAGCTTCACGCCGGCCTCTGCGCATTTTGCCACAATGGCCTTCGCACAGCCGTCCAGCGAATCAAAGGAAATGAAATAGCCGCCGTTCGGCTTGGTCCACTCACCGATGCCAAGGCCGCCCAGCTCCTTTTCAAAGGTCTCCTCCACCATCTCGAATTTCGGGCGCAGGATGGCCGCATGACGGCTCATGTGTGCGTGCATGTTCGCCATATTGCCGAAAAAGCGTACATGCCGCAGCTGGTTTACCTTGTCATGACCAATGGTCTGCACCGACATGTAGCGGCGCACATCATCCAGATTCTTCTTCGAAGCGGCGAGCGCTGCCAGACCGGAGCCCGGGAAGGTAACCTTGGAGGTCGAGATGAACTTATAAACCATGTCCGGGTTCCCCGCCTTCCGGCACTCCTCCAGAATTTCCAGGATAATGTCCTGACGGGATTCCTCCTCGTAAAGATGGTGGATGGAATACGCATTGTCCCAGTAAATGCGGAAATCCGGCGCAGCGGGCTTCAGTGCCGCAAACCGGCGGACTGTTTCATCCGAGTAGCTGTAGCCCTGCGGATTCGAATACTTCGGCACGCACCAGATGCCCTTCACCGAAGGGTCGTTGTTCACATACTGCTCGACCAGATCCATGTCCGGTCCCTCCGGCGACATGGGAATGTTGATCATCTCCGCACCGAAGAATTCCGTCACCTTGAAATGGCGGTCATATCCCGGCACCGGGCAGAGGAACTTCCAGCCATCCAGCTTGCACCACGGGGTGTTGCCGCAGACGCCGTGCGTGTAGGATCTTGCCACGGTATCGAACATGATGTTCAGAGAGGAATTGCCGAAGATGATCATGTCATCCGGCTCCACCTCCGACATCGCACCCATGAGACGCTTGGCCTCCGGAATTCCTTCTCCGACGCCGTAGTTGCGGCAGTCGGTCCCGGTCTCGTCGTTAAAATAGGACTCGGAGCTCAACACATCCATCAGTTCATTGGACAGGTCCAGCTGTGCCTTGGAGGGCTTTCCTCTGGCCATGTTGAGATCCAGTCCCTTTGCCTCCACCTCTTTGAACTGCTGTTCCAAAGACTCCTTCTCTTTGAGAAGCTCTTCCTTCGACATCTCCGCGTATGCTTTCATGGGGTTCGCCTTTCCGTATACTTGTATACAACAATCCCATCTTTTTTACCACGCACCG
>CAVAUJ010000114.1:0-5371 GCA_963591995.1 Succinivibrio sp. | reverse complement strand
TTGGTATCCGCCTTGGAAAGATCCACACCTGTCTTCTGTGCGGTTCTCCACTGGAAGAACTCCGTTGCCACCTGCGGGAAGGATGCATAGGACAGAACGTCCTCTTCGCTCTCCGCACCGTGCTCGCGCGCTTCCTTCTCGAAGCGATCCATGGAAGGCTCGATCAGATCTGCCGGTCTGCAGGTAATTCTCTCACCGTCGCCGATCACCTTTTTCACAACCTCAGGATCCATCGGCTTAATGGTCTGGCCGTACTTGCCGGCAACAAGATCCTTGGTCTGGCCGCTGCACATCTTGTAGCGCTCGCCCATGAGGACATTCATGACGGCCTGTGTTCCGACAATCTGGGAAGACGGCGTAACAAGCGGCGGCTCACCAAGATCCTTGCGCACGCGCGGTACCTCCTCCAGCACCTCGTTGAGCTTATCGCCCTTGCCCTGATCGTTGAGCTGCTTGATCATGTTGGAGAGCATGCCGCCCGGAACCTGATACAGCATGGTCCGGATGTTGACGCCCAGAACCTTTGTGGACAGAAGGCCGTTCTCAATGCACTCCTCACGGTAAGGTGTGAAGTAATCGGAAATCTCCTTGAGGAGCTTCTGATCCAGACCGGTGTCATACGGTGTTCCGCGGAAAGCCTCTACCATAACATCGGTGGAAGGCTGGGACGTTCCCAGTGCAAACGGAGTCGTTGCGCAGTCGATGATATCAACGCCGGCCTCCGCAGCCTTCAGGTAGGTCATCGAAGCAACACCGGAGGTATAGTGCGTGTGCAGATCCACCGGCAGGGAGGAGCCCTTCTTCAGAGCGGTAACCAGCTCATAGGCATCAAAGGGACGCAGAAGGCCCGACATATCCTTGATGCAGATGGAATCCGCACCCATCTCCTCGATCTGACGGGCAATGTTCTCCCAATATTCCATGGTATAGGCATCGCCCAGCGTATAAACCAGGGCGATCTGCGCATGTGCGCCGGCCTCCTTGGTCGCCTTTACAGCGGTCTTCACGTTGCGAAGATCGTTAAGGCAGTCAAAGATACGGATGCGGTCGATACCGTTTTCCACCGACTTCTTTACGAAACGGTCCACAACGTCATCTGCATAGTGAGAATAGCCCAGGATGTTCTGGCCTCTCAGCAGCATCTGTGTGGGTGTGTTCTTGAAGTGGCTCTTCAGAACACGCAGTCTCTCCCACGGATCCTCGTGCAGGAAGCGCAGGCAGGAATCAAAGGTTGCACCGCCCCAGCACTCCACAGCAGCATAACCGACCTTGTCCATCGTATCCACGATGGGCAGCATTTCTTCAATGGGCATTCTGGTGGCGATCAGCGACTGACCGGCATCACGCAGAACGGTCTCCATAATCTGTACTTTAGCCATTGTATTCTCCTTGTCAATAAAACCGTCAGATTCCGAACACAGCCATAAACACGCCGGCTACCACTGCCGTGCCGATAACGCCGGCCACGTTGGGTCCCATTGCATGCATCAGAAGGAAGTTGGTAGGATCCTCCTTTGCACCAACCTTCTGGGACACACGTGCCGCCATAGGCACTGCGGATACACCTGCAGAACCGATCAGAGGGTTGATCTTTCCATGTGTGGCAACCTTCATGAGCTGTCCGAACCACACGCCGGCTGCCGTACCGAACGCAAAGGCGACCAGTCCGAGTGCGACAATCTTCAGCGTTGTTACATTCAGGAACGCCTCTGCGGAAGTGGTAGCGCCGACGGACGTGCCCAACAGGATAACAACGATGTACATCATCGCGTTGCTGGCGGTTTCCTGCAGCTGACGCACCACGCCGCACTCGCGGAAGAGGTTGCCCAGCATGAGAAGGCCAACCAGCGGAGCGGTTGTCGGCAGCAGCATGCAGACCACAATGGTGACCACAATGGGGAACAGAATCTTCTCCAGCTTGGAAACCGGACGCAGCTGCTCCATCTTGATCTGACGATCCTTCTTGGTGGTGAACAGCTTCATAATAGGCGGCTGAATGATCGGTACCAGAGACATATAGGAATATGCCGCCACGGCAATCGGTCCCATGAGCTCCGTCTGTCCGAGCTTGGAGCAGAGGAAAATGGACGTAGGACCGTCCGCACCACCGATGATGGAAATGGCTGCGGCAGCCTTTCCGTTGAATCCAAGAGCAATGGCTCCGAAATATGCGGCAAAAATACCGAACTGAGCCGCTGCTCCCAGAAGGAAGCTCTTGGGGTTGGCAATCAGCGGGCCAAAGTCTGTCATCGCACCGACGCCCATGAAGATCAGAGACGGCAGGATGGACCACTCATCCAGAATATAGAAGTAATACAGCAGTCCGCCGTTTGCCGTTTCGGTGGGAGCTGCGATGATATCCGGATAGATATTCACCAGCAGCATGCCGAAGGCAATGGGAACCAGCAGAAGAGGTTCAAAGTCATGAGCAATGGCCAGGTACAGGAATACGCAGGCAACACCGATCATGAGGATGTTTCCCCAGCTAAGGTTCATAAAGGCGGTCTGATGGATCAAGTTGGTTAATGTATTTGCAATATATTCCATAGCTTGTTACGACCTCCTCCTTAAGTCATTGGTTGCTGTCAATAACTTAGTTCAGAGTTGCCAGAACAGTGCCGGCCTCTACGGAATCACCAACTGCGCAGTCGATCGATGCAACCGTTCCGTCTTCCGGAGCAACCATGGGGATTTCCATCTTCATGGCTTCTACGATGACAACGGCATCTCCCTTCTTGACGGCATCGCCGACCTTCTTCTCGATCTTGAAGACCTTGCCTGCAGCACCGGCCTCAACCTTATAGGCGCCGGTTCCGGCTGCCTTGGGAGCTGCAGCGGGTGCTGCCGGAGCTGCCTTGGGGGCTGCAGCGGGTGCTGCCTTGGGAGCTGCAGGTGCAGCAGCCACGGAAGCTGCGCCGGTCTCTTCTACAGTTACTTCATAAGCTGTGCCGTTTACGGTAATGGTATAGTTCTTCATTATAGAATCCTCCAATTAGAATTTACTGCGTGCTTTACGGATGGAGCGTACCACGAATCCGTCCGTCGACGTCTTTCCTTCACTGGCCGCAACAGCAGCAGCGATAACAGCAATCAGTTCATTGTCATCTGCAGCAGGAGCCTCCGGCTGCACTGCGGCAACGGCAGGGGCAGAAGCCGGTGCCTGCGCTTCCTTCAGTGCAGCAGCCTTTTTGTTCTTATTCTCCTGCGATTTCCCGATCAGACCAAAGGCGGAAATAATGCAGGCCAGAACGATCAGGATGATAAAGGTGGTTCCCATTCCCAGAACGGTATTGAGCGCTGCCTGCTCCATCATCTCCCCGAAGCTGTAGCGGACATTGGTCGATACGTTCGTGGGTGTTCCGGTTGTGCTCACCGTGATCACAACGTCCGCATCATGGTCGGAGCCGTCGATGCCGATGTTGATGACGTAGTCTCCGTCATCGTTGATCACAGCCTGTTCATTGTCATAGCCCTGGATCTCGCCGATATCGTCAAGCGATGTCTCATAGGTGCTCAGCGCGGGGCCGAATACAGCATCGTCCGAATACTGTTCCGTTTGTCCCTGCCGGACAATGCTGTCAATTTCTGCAACCAGCTGCTCGCCGTAAGAGACGACGGAAGCCTCCATGGATGCATCCAGCGGCGTTCCGCTCAGCGTATTCGCCTCCGTTCCGCCGCAAGCCGTAAGAGCAAAGACACAGGTGATGACAGCCAGTATAGAAGTAAATTTCTTCATCTTATAGGTGTCTCCTCTCTGAAATCATACGGTCAGGTGCTTTTTGGCGGGAAAGTCCTCTCTCTTTGTGTAGAGCATTTCCAGCGCACCGATGAGATACTTGCGCAGATCGGCAGGCTCTACAATCTGATCAACATAGCCATGCGCAGCGGCACTCTCAATGCTGTTCTGAAGCTCATTGTATGCCTTTGCGGTCTCGGCAACCTCTGCTGCCTCTTTGCCGGCCGCGATCACTCTGGCTGCCAGTGTTCCGTCCATCATGCCGATTCTGGCATCCGGAAGAGCCATGGTGATGTCTGCGCCGAGGGCCTTGGAATTCATAACGGTATAGGCACTGCCGAAGGCATCGCCGACGATTACATTTACCTTGGGCACGGATGCGCCGGCAAATGCAGCGGCAAGCTTTGCAGCCACCTTCGCAATCTTCTTCTCCGCGCACTCACACGTGCAGAAGCCGCTTACGTTCGTAAGCGTAACAACCGGAATCTCGAAGGCATCGCAGAAATTCACAAAGTCAGCAGCCTTTTCAGCGCCGGCAACGGTCAGAACCGGCTTGAACTCTTCTGCCTTCTCACCCTTTTCGTCGTAGGAAGCCAGACGGTTTGCAACAAGGCCGACGGTCTCGCCGTTGAGCTTGATGAAGCCGGTTGCCATCTCCTTGGCATAAGCCGCCTTCAGTTCGATGAACCGGTATCCGTCCGAGAGATCCGCAGCGACAACAGAAGGATCCGCAATGCCGTTTGCAACGTTTGCGCTGGCACGGTTAAGATCGTCGTCACACTCTGCAGCAGCCTCATCCTCGTTGTTGGAGGGAAGAACTGCCACCAGAGCACGGACCTTCTCCAGAACCTCTGCCTCTGTGCCGATTGCATCCACGGCACCGGCCTCTGCCTTATAGGCTGCGCAGGCAGTGTCCTTCTTATCCTCGGAATTGCCGGCGAGCGCGTTCGGGCTGTTCACAAAGAGCTTTGCATCCTCTGCCATGAAGGCAAAATCCGCCATGCCGGCCGCAACCGCAAGGCCGCCGCCGCAATTGCCGAACACCGCTGCGATCTGAGGAATTACGCCGGATGCCTCTGCCTCTTTTGCATAGATGGAAGCAAATGCATTCAATGCATCTGTCCCCTCCTGCAGACGCAGACCTGCGGAATCCAGCAGACCGATGATCGGAGCGCCTGTCTTGAGTGCGAGATCATACAGCCCGGTGATCTTCTTTGCGTGCATCTCACCAATGGATCCGCCCAGCACAGCCGCATCCTGGCTGTAGACGAACACGAGGCTGCCATCAATGGTCCCGTACCCGGTGATAACGCCGTCAGAGGGAGTCTGCTCGGGCTTTACGTTAAAGTTGGTCGAACGCGCGGTTACGCGAGCACCAACTTCAACGAAGCTGTTATCATCGAGTAAGGCCTTGATTCTCTCACTCGCTTTTGAAGAACTGCTCATACTTTGAACCTCCATATGATTTATGTCGTTGAAACACGGATTCCTTTTCCCCTTTCGGGCATAACATCCCCCGTGTCACTGCGCTATCTGGCATTTTAGCATAAACGCATCAAATTGCGAACCGAATCGGTGTAAAAATTTAGGTATCGTTGCCATTCCCCCGTCAGTCGGCGACGGGTCCTGGCGGAG
>CAVAUJ010000113.1:0-5451 GCA_963591995.1 Succinivibrio sp. | reverse complement strand
GCATCAGGGTTTCCCCCATTGTGCAATATTCCCCACTGCTGCCTCCCGTAGGAGTCTGGGCCGTGTCTCAGTCCCAATGTGGCCGTTCACCCTCTCAGGCCGGCTACTGATCGTCGCTTTGGTAGGCCGTTACCCTGCCAACTGGCTAATCAGACGCGGAGCCATCTCTTGCCGATAAATCTTTTCACACAGATCCATGCGGTTCCGTGCGCTTATGCGGTATTATCAGTCGTTTCCAACTGCTGTCCCCCGGCAAAAGGCAGGTTCTCCACGTGTTACTCACCCGTCCGCCACTAAGTTTAAAGTGATTCTGCCGAAGCTTCCTCTCTCTAAACTCCGTTCGACTTGCATGTGTTAGGCACGCCGCCAGCGTTCATCCTGAGCCAGGATCGAACTCTCATGTTAAGTATTGTTATCACCCTTCCGGGTGATTCACAGTTCTTTACAAACTCGTTCAAACCGGTCTCACGATTAAACGTTGCGTTTTCTCGTAAGTTTACCTTTTTTACTTGGTTTGTTCGCTTCCGCTTCTTTCCTTGGCTTTCAGGCTCTTGCGAGCTCTCGGCTTCGGCGATCCGGCGGAACCAAACATTCGTTAGGAATGTTCTGATCATTTCTTTTGTCTTTGGCTTTCCGTCTTCCTTTCGGATTTCCGGAAGCCTTGAAAGAATTGATTCAGGGTTGCATTTCTATTTGATTGTCACTATTTGATTGAGATGATGCATAACCGAACTGCAAGGCAGAACGATTGACGGAGAAAGAGGGATTTGAACCCTCGCGCCGCTATTAACGACCTACTCCCTTTCCAGGGGAGCCCCTTCGACCTCTTGGGTATTTCTCCAAAAGCTCAAATTGCTAAAGCCATATTTGTCTTATTCAAGCCGCTTTGCACCAGGGCCGTGAGCAAAACCGGTAAGGTACTTGCGGAAGCGGAGAGGATGGGATTCGAACCCATGCGCCCTTTCGGACAAACGGTTTTCAAGACCGCCCCGTTATGACCGCTTCGGTACCTCTCCATATCTCTTCGCTTCGTTTCGGCTCGTGCCGAACGCAAGGAATATACTATCAAATACATGATATCCTGTCAAACATAAATTTTGCACAATTTTAAATCACTTTTTTCTTCCAGCTCCGTGAAGTTGCAGTTTACCGCGTTGACGCGTGTATGTGCAGTCCGGAAATGGATTCGCTATAATCGATCTGTTCTGTGCATCCTCTCCGACGTCTTCGCAGGTTGTTGAAGCGGGGCATTCGTTCCCGGGATCCTGGATGCACTGCACAGGGGCGATAAATTGCAAAGGAAAAGGAGTAACTACATTAATGAAACAACGTGACAGTTTTGGCTCGAGACTCGGATTCATTCTGGTCAGCGCAGGATGTGCGATCGGCATCGGAAATGTATGGAAGTTTCCCTATGTCGCAGGCGCAAACGGGGGTGCGATTTTCGTATTGTTCTACCTCTTCTTTCTGATCATTATGGGAATACCCGTCATGACCATGGAGCTGGCGGTAGGACGTGCCAGCAGGAAGAGTGCCGTGCAGGCCTACAAGGTGCTGGAGCCGAAGGGTTCCTTCTGGCACATCCACGGCTGGTTCTGCATCGCAGGATGCGCCATTCTGATGTTCTATTACACAACCGTATCCGGCTGGATGCTGGACTATGCCGTGAAGTTCGCCTGCGGAACCTTTGACGGTATGGGCAGCGAAGAGGCTGCCGGCGTTTTTTCCGCTATGCTCGGAAATCCGGTGGAAATGCTGTTGTATATGCTGATCACCGTTGCTGCAGGCCTCCTGGTCTGTGCAGGCGGTGTGCAGGGCCGTCTTGAAAAAATCACAAAGGCCATGATGTGCTGTCTTCTGGTACTGATCGTGGTTCTTGGCATCCACAGTCTGTTCCTGCCCGGTGCAAAGGAGGGCATTGCCTTCTACCTTCTTCCCGATTTTCAAAAAGCCGCAGAGATCGGCATTCCCAGTATCATTTCCGCCGCGATGAACCAGTCTTTCTTTACCCTGAGCCTTGGCATTGCGGCTCTGGAGATCTTCGGGAGTTATATGTCCAGGGACAATACCCTGGCCGGTGAGTCTGTTCGAATCTGTGCTCTGGATACCTTCGTCGCATTGATGTCCGGCCTCATCATTTTCCCCGCCTGCTTCTCCTATCAGGTCAGTCCCGATCAGGGGCCTTCCCTGATCTTCGTCACGCTGCCGCAGGTCTTTCTCCACATGCCCGGCGGGCGAATCTGGGGGACCCTCTTCTTTATTTTCATGACCTTTGCCAGCTTCTCCACGGTGACGGCCGTGTTCGAAAACCTGATCGCCGCTCCCATGGACAATTGGGGCTGGTCCCGCAGAAAATCCGTGCTGGTGCACATTCCGATCCTTGTTTTGTGCAGCATCCCCTGTGTCCTCGGCTACAATCTCTGGAGCAATCTGCATCTTATCGGAGGACGGGATGTCCTCGACAGCGAGGATTTTCTGGTCAGCAATCTGCTGCTGCCCGCAGGCTCCCTGATCTTTCTCCTCTTCTGTGTCACGCGGTTCGGATGGGGATTTGACGCCTATCTGCAGGAAGCCAACACCGGCAGCGGCTTAAAGTTCTCGCCAAAGCTGCGGATTTATTTCCGCTTCGTATTGCCGGTCCTGATTCTGGTCATTCTGATTCAGGGACTGATGTAACCGTTTCCGCAGCGCCTGCTCTCCGCGGGAAGCGCTGTGGAAAGCGTTCCAAGAGAAAAACCCTGTGTCCGGGACACAGGGTTTTTTCTTATTGTTTTTTATTTTCCTTCCGGTCCGGAATCGTGCGCCGCCAGGTTGCCCTCACCGCCCATCCCGCAAGGCAACGGATGCTGGTCCAGAGGTCCAGTTTTTCAACTCTCCGATACAAATTCCATATCCGTTTCACCGCGATCCCCTTGTTCGAGGACAGCGAACCGCCTTTGGGTCTTCGATAGATCACCAGGCATTCATCCAGCCCGTATGCGACATTTCCCTCGCGTAAAATCCGCCACCAGGTTGCCGTATCCTCACTGCCGATGTCCGGCATCCGCAGCAGGGAGCGATCGATCTTCTCTGTATCCACCAGCACAGTCGATGTAAAAATGATGGTTCTCGACAAGGCCTGCCGGTATGTCAGGATTTCCGGCACGCGCACGGCCTTTCTCGTCGGCTTCCCGTTTTCATTGCCGAACCTGTAGGCTGTGTAGACAAAGCCCGCACGTTTCTCCTCCATGAAGGAGAACTCCCGGGCAAGCTTTTCCGGGTACCAGACATCATCTGCGTCCAGAAAGGCAATATACCGTCCCTTTGCCGCGTCCAGCCCCGTATTGCGCGCCTTTGCGGCCCCTTCGTTGGCCTTTTTGCAGATGAGGTGAATTCTCGCATCCTCCTCAGACACCAGATAATCCCGAATCCGGCGAACGCTCTCATCACCGGAGCCGTCATCCACCAGGATCAGCTCCCAGTCGGTATAGGTCTGCTGCTGCACCATGGAAATCGTATCAAGGATATAGGATGCCGCATTATATACGGGAACGATGATGCTGATCATTCACTCTCCTCTTACTGTCACCTCCGATGCGCAGACGCCCCGCAGCTACCCTTCGGTCTGTCGACAGCCGCTCACAGCTCCTGACGCAGCTCGTCCACTTTATCCAGCTTCTCCCAGGGAAGGTCGACATCCGTCCGTCCGAAATGACCATACGCAGCCGTCGCCTTGTAGATCGGCCGACGCAGATCCAGCATACGGATGATTCCCGCCGGGCGCAGATCAAAATGCTTCCGGATGATCTCTACAATCTTCTCCTCGGATGTTCTGCCGGTACCGAAGGTGTTGACATTGATGGAAGTGGGCTGTGCCACACCGATGGCATAGGACAGCTGAATTTCCAGACGGTCCGCATACCCTGCAGCCACGAGATTCTTCGCCACATACCGTGCGGCATATGCTGCCGAACGATCCACCTTGGTGCAGTCCTTTCCCGAGAAAGCACCGCCGCCGTGACGGCCGACACCACCGTAGGTGTCAACAATGATCTTCCGTCCGGTAAGTCCGGCATCCCCGTGCGGTCCTCCGATAACGAAGCGTCCCGTCGGGTTGATGTAAATCTTCGTATTCTCATCCACCATGGCAGGATCTACAACCGCATCGATGACATACTTCCGGATGTCCTCGTGAATCTGCTCCTGTGTAACCTTCTCATCATGCTGTGTGGAAATGACCACTGCCTCCAGACGAACCGGCTTATCATTTTCATCATATTCCACCGACACCTGTGACTTTCCGTCTGCGCGCAGGTAAGGCAGGGTGCCGTTCTTGCGTACCTCGGTAAGCTTTCTCGTCAGCTTGTGTGCGAGATTGATGGAATACGGCATATACTCTGCCGTCTCATTCGTTGCATAACCGAACATCATGCCCTGATCGCCGGCGCCAATGGCCTCGATCTGTTCGTCGGACATCGCATTCTCTCTGGATTCCAGAGCCTTGTCAACGCCCATGGCGATGTCGGGCGACTGCTGATCCAATGCAACGAAAACCGCGCAGGTATCTGCATCAAAACCCTTCGACGAATCGTCATAGCCGATCTCGCGAATCGTATCGCGAACGATCTTCTGATAATCCAGTCTGGCCTTTGTGGTGATCTCACCGGTTACCAGTGCAAAGCCGGTGCACATAGCCGTCTCGCAGGCCACGCGGCTCATGGGATCCTGTTCCATGCAGGCGTCCAGAATGGAATCGCTGACCGCATCGCAAATCTTGTCAGGATGTCCTTCCGTTACCGACTCCGATGTGAAAATATATTTTTCCACGTCCTTCTCCTTTCGACCGGCGCTCTATGGCCCGGTCTTTCTGCGCAGTCTTTCCTCTTCGGAAGCTTCCTTCTCAAAAGAAAAGGCTGCAGCGGATAAGCTGAATTGCCGCAGCTCGTTCGGCCTTAATATCTTCCCTCTGGATTTTTCGTGAAAAAATCCGCCTGCGTGTATCAAGCGGGCGGATCTGTTCGTGTCACAAATCCCTTATTGCTCGACAACGCTTCCTACGTTACCGCTCAGGCAGGCACCTTTTGCTCCGAAGGGCATCGCTCTTCCCGCAAAGGTTGCCGTGGCTTCACAGGTCCTATGTACCTCCACCACTCTGAATAAGAGATATTAAGTTTTGTTTCAAGAGGATGATATGTCAGCCCTTATACGATGTCAATCATTTAATAAGGAACAAAAACCGCAATCTGTCCCACAGGGGGTTCCGTTCACTCGAGCCGACGACGGGTCCTGGCGGAGTTGTCCGATCAGGGGACACCACGCTGACTTCGTCAGCTACGAGATGGCCTTACGGCCACTCGGCAAAAACGTGCGGCTCCGTGTTCGGACCTAGCGGTGCTAAGCTCGCAGAATACGCTCGCAAGCACCGAGGCCTCGCAAGGCCCCTGATCCGGACATTCTCCGCCACCCTGTCGC
>CAVAUJ010000112.1:0-5627 GCA_963591995.1 Succinivibrio sp. | reverse complement strand
CCGAGGCCTCGCAAGGCCCCTGATCCGGACATTCTCCGCCACCCTGTCGCTTGGCGGTCGAGTGACCGATAACCCTGCTGTGACGGCTTCTGTCCCGGATTCCTACCGATACCATGAAATCTTCGTGAAATATCCGTCTGTGTCATGACATCTCTTCCGGAAAAGATTATACTCGACACTGTACTTTCCAAATTTAAACCAGCTTAAGGAGTGCTGTTTTCCGACATGAGCACATATTATACCGATCCCCATCAGAATCCATATTGGCAGAATTTGAACAACGATCGCGACCGACAGACGCAGGGAGACCGCCGTCAGGGTACCTTCGAGAATGATCCGAACTGGCACCCCGAGCCGGAATACGGCCGAAGACTCGGACGAACCGCCGCCTTCTTCGGCATCGCCGCAATCTTCAGCACGCTGTTTCTCCCCATTGTGCTCCCTCTGGCCCTCGGCTCAATCGCCATCGTTCTGGCGATCCTTTCCAAAGGAAAAGAGCCCACCTTTACAAGAGGTGCCCGAAGAGCCTTCACAACCGGCATCATTGCCGTTGCCCTGAACCTTTCCATTCTGGTCGCCACCTGCTACGGGCTGTATATTTTCTTTACGAATCCCTCTGCCAGGTCTGAGATCAACCGGCTCTCCGAGCAGGTTTACGGTGCAAGCTTCGACGACATGCTGCAGCAGATCATGGAGCAATACGGCATCAGCCTGCAGGACGGTACCATGCAGATTCAGGAGCAGACAGATGAGCCTGCTCCCGTGTATCCCGCCGACTCATTTGCTCTTCTCTCCTCTGCCTTTGACGGAGGAACGGAGGCTTAATAGTATAAAAAAACCGCCTTGCGATTTTTCCGATGCAAGGCACCTGCGAAAGGAAGATTAACATGACATTCGATTCCAACTGTACCGGTCAGCAGGGTCAAACCTGCGATGGCTGGATCCATACCGATTCCTCCGTTCGACCTGCGACACCGCACAGCATCCGTGCGGACCTAAAGGCAGAGGGCCGTCACGCGCTCCTTGGACATCTCGGGCTTGCCGTTGGCTCCATCATTCTCTTCCTTGTCCTGTATACGCTGCTGCACTTCATCACCGGCTCCGCCCTGCCGGCAGAATCCGGAATTACGGGAACCGTCCTCTCCTGCATATTCTCTCTTTTTATCAGTGCCTTTTCCGGCATCTATGAATATGGCCTGATCTGTATTTACATTAAGCTGTTGTTCCGCCAGCCGGCCGGTATCCGCGATTTCTTTCTCGGCTTTCGCGAGAACCAGGACAAGATTCTGATCCTCAGCCTGGTCCCTGCGCTGCTCCAGACCGTTGCCCTGCTGCCTGCAGTCATCTGCTCTTACCTGGTGGAAAGCGATGCGCTCCTTGCTCTCTACGTTGTTCTGCTCCTTCTCGGCGTTGCTGTGAGCATCTATGGGCGGCTTCTCTTCTACCCGTCGCTGTATCTGCTTCTGGACTATCCGGACCGGACAGCCACAGAGATTCTGCGCCGGAGCATCCGTCTCATGAAGGGACACAAAAAAGAACTTCTCTTTCTGGAGCTCAGCTTCCTTCCTCTGCTGCTCCTCACGCTCCTCTCCTTCGGTGCCGCAGGGTTATGGGTAGCAGCCTATCGGCGTTCCACGCTGACCGCATATTACCGCAGACTCATGGGCGCATCCGGGGCCTCCGCATAAAAACCGGCTGCTCTGCGCCTTTGCCTTTCATTGCACCTCTTTCTTCTCCATCGGCACATGAAAGAGCCGATAGGTTTTCCTTCGCACATGGAAATACGCGGGGAAGAGGAAGGCATCCGCCAGAACCCACGCGATCGGGCTGGCAAAGCACGCTCCGAGGTATCCCATCAGCGGAATCAGTACAAGAGCCCCCAGCGTTCTTCCGATCATTTCGAATACCCCCGCCAGAATGGCAAGGCCGGAATATCCCATTCCCTGAATCAGGAAGCGAATGATGTTGACAAAGGCAAGCGGGATAAAGAATGCCGTGAAAACCACCAGATACTCTGCTGCCGCGTCCAGAATCTCCGTCTCCGCTCCGCTGATAAACAGCCCGGCCAACGATCTTCCGAAGAAAATCATGATCACAAAGGCCAGAACAGCATAGGCAACGCCGAGAATCGAGGCACTCTTCAGTCCTTCGTTCAACCGGTCCAGCTTTTTGGCGCCGACGTTCTGTCCTCCGTAGGTTGCCATCGTGGACCCGAGCGCATCAAACGGCGTCCCGAAGAAATTGGTCACTCTTCCCGCAGCCGTCTGCGCCGCCACATAGGCCGATCCCAATCCGTTCACAGCCGTCGTCAATACGATCGAGCCAATGGCAGTGATCGAGTACTGCAGCCCCATCGGAAAGCCCATCGTCACCAGAATCCTGACATAATAGCCTCGAAATGCCCACTCATCCTTTTGAATCCGCAGGATTTCCACTTTTGCAATCATGTAATACAGCGCCAGCAGGCCGGACACCAGCTGAGAGATTACGGTTGCAAGCGCCGCACCGGCAACTCCCATCGGTATCACCAGAATCAATGCAAGATCCAGAAGGATGTTCAGGATGGCCGAAACCACCAGGAACAGCACCGGTGCCTTCGAATCCCCCAGTGCACGGATGGCACCGGAAAACAGATTGTAGAGCAAATTGGTCGGAATCCCGATGAAAATGATCAGAAGGTAATCGTAGGCGTACTCCAGAATGTCCTCCGGCGTGTTCATGGCCACCAGCATCTGTCTGCAATAGAGCGAACAGAACAGCGTCATCACCACGGCAAGGGCGGCGCACACATAAATGGCATGCGCCAGGAACCGTCTCATGTCCTTATAGTCCTTTGCTCCGAAGCGCTGTGAAATCGGAATCGCAAAGCCGCTGCATACTCCCATGCAAAAGCCGATTACCATGAAGGTAATCGAGCCGGTATCCCCTACCCCAGCCAGTGCCTTCACGCCAAGAAACCGCCCGACAATCAGCGTATCCATCAGGCTGTAAAACTGCTGGAAGAGCATTCCCCCGAACATCGGAAGCGCAAAGCTGAGGATCAGCCCCATGGGTCTTCCTGTTGTCATATCCTTTACCGCGCTGCTCTGCTTCTGCATACCGCCCTCACCTGTGCCGCAGTCTGCCTGCGGCCGCACCAAGAAAATGTTCAAGCCTGTATCGGATTTTATGCTTTTCCATTGAGAATACAAGGGGCTCACGGCAAAAATCCCGGAAGGATTTTTCCTTCCGGGACGTGCCTTGTTCTGTTCACTTTTTCCGGCCGCCGCAGGGGCGCTTTCCTCATGCCTCGGTATTGTAAAGAGCCGTGGAAAGATAACGATCTCCGGAATCCGGCAGCAGAATCACAATGTTCTTGCCCTTATACTCTTCCCTTGCCGCCAGCTGCAATGCAGCCCAGACGGCTGCGCCGGAGCTGATGCCCGTCAGGAAGCCCTCGGCATGCGCGAGCTCGCGGCCGATTTCAAAGGCAGCCTCGTTCGGGACGCGGATGATCTCATCATAGATGGAGGTATCCAGGGTGTTCGGCACAAAGCCGGCACCGATTCCCTGAATCTTATGTGCGCCGGGTGCTCCGCCGGAAAGAACCGGAGAGGTATCCGGCTCCGCTGCGATGATCTTCACGGCAGGATTGTGCTCCTTGAGATATTTGCCGACTCCGCTGAGGGTTCCGCCTGTGCCGACACCGGCCACAAATGCATCCACCTGACCGTCTGTGTCCTCCCAAATCTCAGGCCCTGTCGTCTCATAATGTGTTCTGGGGTTGGCCGGATTGTCAAACTGCCCCAGAATCACCGCCCCCGGAATCGTCTCCAGCAGCTCATTGGCCTTGGCAATGGCCCCCTTCATTCCCTTTGCGCCCTCGGTCAGAACCAGCTCCGCTCCATAGGCCTTCAGAATGGTCCGGCGTTCCACGCTCATGGTATCCGGCAGCGTCAGAATTGCATGATAGCCCTTGGCCGCCGCAACCGCAGCGAGACCGATTCCTGTGTTTCCGCTCGTCGGCTCAATGATGGTTCCGCCCGGCTGCAGCTTACCGCTCTTCTCGGCATCCTCGATCATGCCGACCGCAATGCGGTCCTTCACCGAACCGGCCGGATTGAAATACTCCAGCTTCGCCAGAAGCTTGGTCTGCGTGATGCCCTTCTTCTCCTCAAAATTCACCAGCTCCAGAAGGGGTGTGTGTCCTACCAGTTCCAATGCGCTCTTATAGATCTTTCCCATGATTCTGTCCTCCTCTTTTACGATATCGTGACAAAATGTTCTCTCATTTTTCTTTTCCTACTAAACACGTAGGTTTGAACTGATTAGAAATATACTCCTCTTCTCCTGCATTGTCAACGCCTATTTACAGTTCGGCCGCCTGCCAAGCGACGGGTCCTGGCGGAGTTGTCCGGTCAGGGGGCACTACGCTGACTTCGTCAGCTACGAGATGGCCTTACGGCCACTCGGCAAAAACGGTTCCGTGCGCGTACCTAGCGGTGCTAAGCTCGCAGAATACGCTCGCAAGCACCGAGGCCGCGCAAGGCCCCTGATCCGGACATTCTCCGCCACCCTGTCGCTAGCGAGCGGCCGAACAGTAACATATGCCGTACTTTTATGGTAAAATACGTTTATCCGTTTTTTGCGACGGACGAATATTGCGGAATGCTTTATAAGGAGATTGTATGAACAATACGAATACGAAGCGGGTTGTGGTGGCCCTTGGACACAATGCACTGGGGTATACCACCACGCAGCAATGGGATGCGGTGCACTACACCGCCAGATATCTGGCCGATCTGATCGAAGCCGGCTGCCAGCTGACCATAACACACAGCAACGGACCGCAGGTCTCCATGATTCACAAGGCGATGACCGAGCTTCACCGCATATACATTGATTATTCTCCGGCCCCCATGTGCGTGTGCAGCGCCATGAGCCAGGGCTATGCGGGTTATGATATTCAGAACGCATTGAAGGCCGAGCTGCTCGCCCGCGGGAATTCCACGCCCGTGTCCACCATCCTGACACAGGTCAGCGTGGACCCCTATGACGAAGCCTTCTATGCCCCCACCAAGAAGATCGGCCGCTACATGTCGCGTGAAGATGCGGATAATGAGATCAAAAAGGGCAATCATGTCGTCGAAGAGGAGGGAAAGGGCTTTCTGCGCATTGTCGCAACGCCCAAGCCTCTGGATATTCTGGAGCTGGATTCCATCCGTCTGCTGGCAGACAACGGACAGACCGTGATTTGCTGCGGCGGCGGCGGAATCCCCGTGATCATGCAGGAAACCGCCCTGCAGGGTGCTTCTGCCGTGATTGAAAAGGATGACATCGCCGGCAAGCTGGCAAGTGACCTTCAGGCCGATGTCCTCTTGATCCTCACCAGTGTTTCCAACGCCTTCCTGCATTACGGTTCTCCGGAGCAGACCGCCATCGGTAACATTACGGTAAAGGAAGCGGAGCAATATCTGGCAGACGGCGAATTCGGCGTCAACGACATGCTGCCCAAGATCCAGGCCGCCATTGCCTATCTGAAGGCCAATCCGAACGGCCGCGCGATCATCACCACCGCAGAGTGCGCCACCGCCGCCATTGCGGGACGTGCCGGTACGGTGATCACTGCATAGCAGAACTTTTTTCTG
>CAVAUJ010000111.1:0-5733 GCA_963591995.1 Succinivibrio sp. | reverse complement strand
CCCATCTCCAAAAGACAGCCACAGAGACCTTCATGGAGCTGAAGGGGCTGTTTGAGACCAAAGCGCTGCGGCGATATGTCAAAGAGATCAAAGGAGCGCTTGGGCGCGAACAGATCATCTTGATCAACGGCGGCAGGGTGGTTTTTGTGGCGCGCACCAGAAATGGCGGACGCGGCCTGCATGGCGACTGCCTTGTATTCGACGAGGCGCAGGAGCTGACCAGTGAACAGCAGGCATCTTTTCTGCCGGCTATATCGGCCTCCAAGAATCCCCAAACGATCTACTTGGGGACACCGCCGGACGAGAATTGTGCCGGCACAGTGTTCAGAAAGATACGAGAGCGAGCATTGAACGGAGAGAGCAGATCCACCGCATGGACGGAGTTTTCCGTGGAAGAGATCGGAGATGTAAAAGACCGGGCCCGCTGGGCGGCGTGCAATCCGGCACTTGGGAGACGGATGCAGGAGAGCACAGTGGCGGCGGAGTGCGAGCAGATGGATCCGGACACCTTCGCAAGAGAACGGCTTGGTTGGTGGTCTCCCATTACCAACAATCTGGATTATGCCATTGACAAGGCTAAATGGGCGGCGTGCGCTTCGGAAGAAGGCAAGCCGGAAGGAAAGACGGCTTACGGGGTAAAGTTCGCACCGGATGGCGCAACGGTAGCGCTGTGCGGGGCGGTATGTCCGGATAATGCGCCGGCCAGAATCTCCCTGATAGAGATAAAGACAACGGAGCACGGCATCCAGTGGTTGGCGGATTGGCTGAATGCCAGATATGCAAAGGCCGCATGTGTAGCCATAGACGGACGAAACGGTGTGGATTTCCTTATTGAAAAAATCACCGGCACCTGGAAGCACCCTAAGTCAATCGTAAAGCCATCCGCGAAGGATGTGGTGGCGGCGGCGAGCCAATTAACGCAGGAGATCAACGAAAGAACAGTGACCTGGTACAAGTACCAGGAGCTGTTAAACGAGTCTGCGGTGACGGCGGTAAAAAGGCCTATAGCCGGCGGCTGGGGGTTCGGTGGCGATGATTCTACCGCCATTGAAGCGGCGGCCCTTGCGCTGTGGGCGTGCAGAACCTCTAAAAGGGATCCAAGCAAGAAGATGAGGATAGGATGACATGATTTTAAGCTTTGGACATGTGGAAGGGCTTCCGGAGCAGGAGCAAAAGTGGCTGTCTGAGTTGAACGAGACTTTTCTTTACTATCAGGCTACCAACGCCAAGAAGCAGAGGTACTACGAGGGCGATATATCACTCAGAGAGGTTAATCTGGGCATTGCACTGCCGAAAGAACTGCAAAATCTGCAGATCGGATGCTCCTGGGGCGCAAAGACGGTTGATGTGCTGGCGGCGCGTTCTATGTTTGACGGTTTTGTGACGCAAAGCGGCGATGAGTCCGAAGAGATGGAAGCCATCATCAAAAGGAATCATCTGATCGCAGAGTACAACAAGGCGGTCAGAGAGGAGCTTAAGTACGGCTGTGCTTTTGCGGCGGTCTCCGGCATGGAAGGTGACGCAAGGGTGCGGTTCTACTCTCCGCAGTGCGCAGCTGCTCACTGGAACGCCAACGAGGGACGGATCCGGTGCGGCTTCGTGTTCGAGGACGCGAGAAAAGACGAATCAGACATTGCCTGGAGCCCCGATCACGTCAATTTCTATACAGATACGGACATATGGGAGCTGGACAGAAGCGGCGGAGCGTGGAAAGCAACGAGAACACCCCACGATTTTGGCGAGCCTTTAATGGTGGCGCTGATCTGGGATGCCACGAACGACAAGCCGCTTGGTAAATCAAGACTGAACAAGCCTATCAGAAGGCTGATACAAGGTTACATCCGAACCATGGCCAACGCCACTATCGGGCTTGAATTTGCCACCTCGCCGCAGAAATACCTGTTGGGCGTATCGGACGAACAGTACGACATTCTGATAGAAAACAGATTCAACCAGTACGTCGGCAACATCCTGTTCTCAACCAATAACCCGGAGACCGGCGAAAAGCCTTCCTTCGGCCAGTTAAGTCAGGGAAGCATCGAGCCACATGTGCAGATGCTCCGCATTCTGGCGACGCAGTTTTCAGCGGCCACCGGTCTGACAGTGACAGATACCGGCGTGGTAAACGATGCCAATCCGACATCCAGTGACGCAATCCTTGCACAGTCCCAGACGCTGGTGCTGTTGGCGGAGCAGTTGAACACCGTAAACGGCGACGCCCTTTGCAGAATTGCCAAGATGGCGCTTTCCGTGGAACTTGGCACAGTGCCGGAGGAATTGCCGGAGGAGGCGGCGGAGATCGTCGCACACTTCAAAAATCCTGCAATGCCTTCTGTTTCCGTGACTGCAGACGCGGCCATAAAGATCGCGTCCAGCCGGCAGGAGTTCGCCGCAACAGATACATTCCTGGAAATGATCGGATTTAATCAGGCGGACATCCGCAGAATCAAAGCACAGGAGCAGAGAGTGCGTGGCCAGCAAGTGCTGTTAGAGGTGGAAGGTGAAGATAACAGCGAAATCGTGGAATGAGTACACAAAAAAGCTGTCACAGCTGAACCAGAAGGCCGGCGCCCTGATGCGTGAGTATATCGGCAATCATGGGACAGACGACACCAAGGCCCTCATGGACTATGCCATGGCGCTGATCCAGAAATACGGCGAGGGCAGTGCGGAGCTTGCCTGCCAGATGTACGACTCCATGGCAGAAATGGCGGGCGTAAGCCTTCCGGCGGCAGAGCCTGCAGAGGTGGCGTCTTACAAGGAAGTAGCCAAGATGGTGAACGCCACCCAAGAGAGCCCCCTGCAGATGGAAAGGGCGGTGAGCCGCATGGTAAAGCGTGCCGGGGCTGATACAACGCTTAAAAATGCCATACGTGACAAGGCAGAGTTCGCATGGGTTCCGCATGGGGATACATGCTCATTCTGCATCACGCTGGCTTCCAGAGGATGGCAGAGGGCGAGCGCGGACGTTCTGAAAGGAAACCATGCAGAGCATATCCATTCCAACTGTGATTGCGAGTATGCAATCCGCTTTAGCAAGAACACAGACGTGGAGGGATACGATCCGGATAAGTATCTGGAACAGTACAAGAGTGCAGAAGGAAAGAACACGCAGGCGAAGATCAACGCCATGCGGCGGGAGAACTATGCCAAGAATAAGGACTCGATCAATGCCAGGAAGAGGGAGTTGTACGCGGAAGAGAAAGTAGAAAAGAAAATACTGCAACTCGCAAAGCAAGGGAACACGTTTGTTGTAAAAACAGATGCGCTGTATGATTATTCGAGAAGAATTAAACCAATAGAGGGATATGAGGATATTGTATCCCATGGGGATCCATATAGTCTTGTATTTATAGATAGCAGAGGGATTGAATCAAATATTAGTGCGAAAGAGATATGCGATATAATTGAGCAGGCGGGAGTTTATAAAGGTGGAAATATAAGACTGATTGCATGCCAAACTGGTGCAGGGGAAGGAATTGTCCCGACGTATATAGCAAAGCACTTCGGTATAGAGGTTTTAGCACCGACTGAGATTGTAAATGTTGATTTCGAAGGAAATATGATATTGGCAGACAATGTTGAAGATGCTAGGATGGGAATAGAGACAGGAAAATGGGTTCTTTTTAATGCGGAGGGCAGGGTAAAATGATTTATGTTGGAAAGTATAGGGAATTGTCCCCAGAAAAAGAAGAATATCCATATATGAAAGACAGCTTTGAAAAAGAACCGTATAAAAACCAAGGCAAGATTGTGTGGTATTTAAAGCACGGTACCGAGGATATGATTCGGGCTAAAAGGGAAAGGGACGTTTTTACCGGTGAAATTATACCGATGGAACCGATCGGGATGAACGATGGGGAGTATACATGGTGGAACTTTCTGGCGTATTATGTTGAGCACTACAATCTGAGATTGCCGAGTGAATTTGAAAGGAAAATATTGAATAAAAGGTAACAAGCCACTGATCAGAAGGTCAGTGGTATTTTTATGCCCAAATTTAAGGGGGTTCAAGTGGAATATACAGAACAGGAAGAAACAGCCGAGTACGAGGCCTTTGTAGATAAGTTCAAACCAAAGAAAACGACGGATGACTGCTATACACCGCCCCTGATTTATGAAGCGGTAAAAAATTGGGCGTGCAAAGAGTATGATATTGATCCGGACAAAATTGTCCGCCCCTTTTATCCGGGTGGAGATTATGAAAAATATGAGTATCAGGAAGGATGCGTTGTTTTGGACAATCCGCCTTTTTCAATCCTGGCAAATATAATTTCTTTCTATTTAGAACGCGACATAGCGTTCTTTTTATTTGCTCCGACATTAACAGCCTTTTCTGGAAGGAACGTTGCAATGAGGTGTAATCATATCGTTACAGGGGCTGGCGTAACCTATGAAAACGGTGCAAGCGTGAACACAAGCTTTGTAACAAATTTTGGAGGAGATACGGTAGCACAAACGGCTCCGGAGCTAAGGCAAGTGATTGAAGAAGCAGATAGGAAAAACAGAGCAGATACAACGAAGAACACGCCAAAATACGCATATCCGGATCATGTTCTTACTGCCGCCATGCTGGGAAGGTTCAGCAAGTACGGAATAGAAATGAAGGTGTCCAGAAAAGAATGCCTGTTGATATCAAAATTAGATAGCCAAAAAGAAGCCAAAAAAACAATTTATGGAGGTGGTCTTCTTTTATCCAAACACAAGGCGGCAGAGAAGGCAGCGGCAGAGAAGGCAGCGGCGATTCGGTGGAGCTTATCTGATAGGGAAAAGGAATTGATAGCATCGCTTTGACGGCCGGAGCGCGATCGTCGGATACGATCCGGATAAATACCTGGAACAGTACAAGAGTGCAGAAGGAAAGAACACGCAGGCGAAGATCAACGCCATGCGGCGAGAGAACTACGCAAAGAATAAGGACTCGATCAATGCCAGGAAGAGGGAGTTGTATCAAGCCAGAAAGGCAATAGACGAGGCTGGGACGAAGAAAACCACGGGGGAGGGATCTGCAAAGGCTGGAAATCGTGGTAAAATTGAAACAGATGAATTGCTTCGTTATGTGGGAAAGCCAATCACTGAACATGACAACCAGCATGTGAGGGAATGGTATGTAGCAAACGTGTCTGATATACCGAATCAAATCGACTTGTCGAAACCGGTGATTGATCAGGCAAAGCAGGCATATGCACTGCGCACCCAATATAAGCACGCCGCCAGAGCTGCTATGGCTGACACCGAAACCGCCAAGTTGCTGGACGAAGAACGCCCGGCTTTTACTTTTGAGGAACTTCTGGACCGCAAAATGCGGTGCAAAGGGATGACCAAAGACGATGCAATCAAGGACATCCTAGAAACAGCATCAAAAACAAACAACAATGTAAACAAGGAATTTGGGCTATGAGAGAATATCCTTACAGCTATACACTATGTCCGGACAACAGCCCTTCGGTGTTTCGGGAAGCCTGTGAAAAGATAGGAAGCATTATGCCGCATTTGGTGAAGCAACCTCTGCTGACAGATGTAGACGGGTCTACCATACAATCGTATGAGCGCGCGGACGGTCGGCGCGTTGTAGCGTATGATGACTACGATGTTGGAGCGGTGTATATACTTTCTGACTTCGACCTCAAGCATGTAATCGGAACAAACGCACAGTAAAACCACGATGCAGATGCACCGTGGTATTTTTATGCAATTTGGAGGATTTAACAGAATGAAAGACTCGTTGTATTT
>CAVAUJ010000110.1:0-5934 GCA_963591995.1 Succinivibrio sp. | reverse complement strand
ACATTTGGAGATCTCTTTTCTTTATTTTGATTTCCTACAAAAACTTTACGCTAGCGATGCTTCTCCCACGACTTCCTTCTATAAAATCTACTGTACAGACGACACCCTGTTGCTTGGCTGCTGAGTGAACGGTAACGCCTGCTGATGCGATGCTGCTGTGAGCAAATTCAGCAGACGCCGGATGCAGCTCGGGCGATGTTAATCTTTATAATTCGCATAGCGGCAAAAGATGTCCTTTACGGCCCGGTATGCCATTTTGGGACGACGGTATTCATCCACAATCCCCTTGTTGTTGTGCGAGCGGGGGCGGACCGAGAACCATTCCCTTGATACCCGGCAGTCTGCAAACTGCCAGATGTATACACCGGTGCAGGCCTCGCTCTCAAGGACAGCCGTAAGCTGCCTGCCAACGGTCTCGGCCTGATACTCCTCCGACCATTTGGCCCTGGCGGCATCGTGCCAGCCGTATACGGCACCTGCACCGATTTCACTGACAAGGAAAGGCTTTCCTCTTCCGTCGCTCTTTTCCATCTGCTCCTGCATATCCGCGAGAAAGGTCGGGATATCCGTGTCAAAATACCACAGCGGATACATGTTGTAGGAAACAACATCCGGCAGATCCAGACATTTGTCCGTCAATTGCAGCTGCCCGTCATAATCGCCGCCGCATCCGGTGAATTTGCACGTTGCAAAGGTTGCGGGACGTGAGGTGTCCAGCGACCGGATCAGCGAAATCTGACGGATGTAGCACTCCCTGCCGTAGTCGGTTTCCGAAGCGCATTCGTTCAGCATTCCCCAGATATAGATGGACGGATGATTGTAATGGGCATGGATCATCTCCCGGATGCAATTCTCCGCCTGAGGCTCAAAATTGGGATTCCGCATGTCTTTTTCCGAAAGGCCGCGGGCATGGTTCTCCTCCCAGACCAGAATTCCGTGCTCATCGCACAGATCCAGAAAGCGCTGGTCGTTCGGATAATGCGTGCAGCGGACAGAATTGGCTCCCATATCGCGCATCTGCTGCAGGTCCTGCTCCATGACAGACAAGGGAAGGGCGTTTCCGAAAAGCTCATGGTCCTCGTGCCGGCAAAAGCCCTTGATCCGCATCGTTTCCCCGTTCAGCAGGATGCGATTTCCCCGAACCTCTACACTGCGGAAGCCCACCCGTTCAATCCGATCATCGAACGGCTCCTCCGGCCGCCCCGTCTGCGGATTCCTGTGATGCAGCAGGGTTCGGATCGCATAGAGCACCGGCTCCTTTGGCGTCCACGCTCTGACCTTTGCAGCCTCCAGCTCACCGGTGAAGATCCACTGTCCGTTCTCCTCCCTCTCATAACAGAGGGCCTGCATGCTATTCGCATCCTCCGCGGCAAAGCCCGTTGTTACGAAATAATCGGCAGGATTCTGCGCAGCATAGGGGGTGACAAAGGCCGCGACTTTCAGCTTCCACCGGCCGCCGGTCATAACCGGCGTTAGGTGAACCGCCTCGATGTACGCACCGCCCTGCAGGTATTCCAGCGTCACCGGCCGTATGATGCCGCCATAGGTCATATAATCGTTCGGCACATGAAGCGCCGATGCCTCGCTGAAGCGGTTGTCCACCCAAACCTCCATCCGATGCGCCCCTGCCGGAAGGTCCGGCACAACCGCTTCAAAGGGTGTATAGGCATTGTAATGCCATGCCCTCCGCTCCCCGTCCACCCGAACGGTTGCCGTGTGACTGACGCCCTCGAACACCAGCCGCACCGTGCCGCCTGCCGTAAACTCCCTGGTATAAATGCAGGTTCCGCGGAAATCCTCATATCCCGGAAGCTTTTCCCAGCAGGAGGGCACCAGGACATTCCTCGCCTCTTCCTCGCTCTCCCCCTCTTTGCGCATCTTCCAGAGAGCCCCGCTCAATTCCTCTGTCTCTCTTATGTCGTGCGTTTTAAATAAGCGTGTCATTCCCGCCTCCTGTTATCCTTCTTGCATCCTCTCAAAGGATCGGACCTTTTCATAAAAATGCGGCATGTTATGCATCTTCCCCTGCACGGTATACCATACATCTTCCCGGGAAAGCGGCAGGAAAACCTCTTTATGCAATGCCGCGGATTCGTAGATTGCGCTCAAAAGCTCCACAACATCTCTTCCGTTCTCCGGCAAAACATACGGCTTTGCGGTTCCCTGAACGGCTTCCAGAAAGTTGCGCAGCTGCCCCGCATGATTTTCAAAGAGAAGCTCCGGAATCCTCTCGTATTCGGCCTGCAGCCCGGCAAGTCCGGCTGTATTTTCCTGCGGAAAGCCGTTCGCGGCGATGGTATCCGCCTTTGGCTTCCAGGGAATGCTCAGACAATAGTTCTGATCTGTGCAGATGCTGATCTCCTGTCTTTGACCCGCCGAGACCAGCGAGGACGTAAATTGAACCACCGAGCCCTCGTAGCGGAGTACAACGCTTGCCCAATCCTCGCACTCCGTATTGCGGTGTCCGACGTTGCCGATCACGGCAGAGACGCTTCCCGGCCTGCCAAGGATGCTCTCGATAAGATCCAGATGATGAATTGCCTGTGTGGTGAGAACCCCTCCGCCTTCATATTCCCATGATCCGCGCCAGCTCAAATCATGATATTGCTCCCCGCGCAGCCACAGGCTCTGAACAGAGGTAAACCTCGGTTCTCCGAAACGCCCCTCCTGCAGGAGCCTTGTCACTCGCATCGCCTCCGTCGTGAAGCGCTTCTGGCAGATCGTCATCAGGAGGACGCCGCTGCGCTCTGCCGCCGCTATCATGGCATCGCATTCTTCCAATGAATTGGCCATCGGCTTTTCCACCAGAACATGGCAGTGAGCTTTTGCCGCCTCCACGACGGCAGCCTTATGCAGGTGCGGCGGGAGCAGCACGCAGACGGCATCCAGCTGCAGCGACCTTCTCGCCTCCTCAAAGGAGGTGAAGACAGGAACATCCAGATTTTCCTTCCTCTTCAGATTCTCCGCACGGTCCGCATGGTGATTGATCAAGCAAGCCAGTTCACACAGGTCGGAGTTGGCTCGCACCGCATCAACATAGTTTTTCGCAATCGCGCCCGTCCCCCATAGGCCGATGCGAACGCGCTTCCCGTTTTCCATCGTTCCTGCATGCGCCCGTATCAGTACGTGCCGCCGGTAATCCTCCTCCTTGGGCCAATAGAACCGGTAGAAGCTGCGCATGATCTCCCGAATCTCCTCCGCCGTATGCGGGGCGCCCACCGGCACCTCCAGAAAGCGATATTCCGCACCGTAAACACAGCCCGTCACCCCGGTGTCCACAACGCCGAGCCTCCTGTAAAATGCGATGCGCCTTTCCCTTACGGCTCTCTCCGCTTCGTCCTGTGCATAATCCGGATTCTCCACCTCGCCGACGACGCAGGAGATCCCCCGCTCTCTCCACTTACTCCGAAGCGCCTCGAAAAAGGCGGATCCGACTCCTTCTCCCCGGCGATCGGAGGCAACGGCCAGATAGTCGAACAGGCAGTATCTTCCGAGGACAACGAAAAAGGCATAGGCAGCCGGCGCCTCTCTCTGCGACGCTTCTCTCTGTGCCGTTTCCTTCCCCCCTTCGCCGTCAAACCAGCCGAAGCCGCACATGGTGCCGGCTGCGAACATGTCCAGCATCATCTTCAGCGATTTGCGCTCATTGTCCGGAAAATCCTGCATCATCCGCGGATAAATCCTTTTCACGTCCTCTGTTGTCAATTCGGTGCAAAACACGATAAAGCTTCTCCTTACGATTTCCTTACGATTCGCGTTACCATTCCGGTTACGATTCGAATCACGATTTGAATTACCATTCGGGTTACGATTCGGGTTACCATTCAGGTTACGATTCGAGCGAAAGTCCGTATTCCACAGGCCGTTTCCCATACAGATTCGCCCTGCTCCCGGTAACGGTGAGCAGCAGCTCGTTGTCTCCCTCGTGCAGCAGTCCCTGTAATTCGAAACACTGCGGTGCCCAGAAACGGACTCCGGCAGACCTCCCGTTGACCGTGAGCTCCGCCATTTCCCCTGCATTGACCGTCATGGTCAAGGAAGGGTGACAAAGCTCTGCGGCGCTCACCTGCAGCTGCGCCCGATAGGTCTTCCGGGCAGCGACCGGGTCGTCCGCGGTCTGTGTAAAGGAAGGACAGGAAAGGGCATACGATGCGCACCGTTCCGGCAGCCGTGCATACTCTTCCTCCGTGCAGGCGAACAGGAGGATGCTGCCATACACAGGCAAATGAAAATCCAGCTGCATGCCGCTTTCCGTCCGGATGACCGTCTCTCGGACCACGTCGTTGTTCCACAGATCATAGGCCCCGATGGTCTGCCCGGTCGGAAGCGTCAATGCCGTGTGCAATGGCTCGTTTCCTTCGTTGACCAGGAACCAGCAGCTCGTATGGTCTTTGACAAAATAAGCACAGCGAAGCTTCGGTACCTCGGGAAAACAGCGGCAGTCCGGCGCAACGACTGCGGCCGCGTAGCGGGGAACACCCGGAAAATGATTTTCCCCATCGACCACCGCGGCATAACGATGACCGCGGCAATACAAGGCACCGTTTCGCTCCTCGCATTCCGCCCATACGCTTTCCGGGAGATAACGAAAGCCGGTTTGATGTTCGAACAGCGGGCGCACCTTTTCCGGGTGCAGGCTGCGGTTACGGCACAGAACAGCCACCTCTGCGTGCAGATCGATTTCTGTCATCAGGCACGAAAGACGGCTCCAATATTCCGACCATTTTTGATAATGCGGCCACCAGATGCTGTTCGGCCCCACATCGGGCGGACGCTCCTCCTTGCGTTTTCCTTCTATGCTGTAATAAAAAGCGTGGGGAACAAAGAGATTCACGCCGCGCACCGCCAGCCAGTCCGTATACCATTTCATATCCCCGCCGGAAAACTGCCAGGGGTTATCATCCTTGTTGCAGGCACCGAAGCATTCGTTGGAATTACGCCGCCGCCCCATAAGATATGCGGCATCGGCACTGCATTTGGCCATGGTGGAATCCATACCGGCAAGTCCGTCCTTTTCGGGCGCAAGGGACCGAAGGACCAGATCCTGTCCGGGAATTTCAAAATATTGTTCCACTTCAATATCATCGCTCTGATGCGGATGCCCCATCAGCCCGATCCCATGCGCCTTGCACCACCTCGAGAGACCGCCATAGTAGACCTCCCCTTCTCTGGCAAGGAGCATCCTGTGATACAGCCGGGTATCCGCGTTCTCTTCACCGCAAAATAATGCGGTCAGTCCGGCAAGCTTCCCGCCGGCCTTGGTGAACAGCGCGGCAAAATCATGCGTCCATGGGAACATTCCTTCGACATTCCGCCCCAAAACACTCGGCTCATCGGTGAAAAAGCCGACGATGGTGCTGCCGAAATATTCCTTTAATTCCCGGTAATAGGCTTCATGGGTCAGTTCCAGGAACCGATTCACGGCCACGGGATTGAGAATGTCCGCGGTCAGTGGCGCGTTCGGCTCTCCGTCGTCCTCGTCCCAGTGCAGACCGCGCATGGTGCCACCGCTCTTACGGACCACCAAAGCCCCCGCTTCCGTATGCTCCAGCACCTCGTCACCGGAGAGCACCTCGCGTGTCAGCATAATGCCCTCGCTCGCAAGCTCCGGATGCCCCTTCACCACCCCTCCGCAGGCAGAACCGGAAGGATACATGCCCTCGTCATACAGAACGACCGTCATGCCCAAAGAGGCGGCCGTTTCCACAGCAGTGCGGATATAGTGAAAGTAGGTTTCGCTCAGATATTCAATCCGCTTTGCAAGACCCATGCGGGGATGCAGAACCACACCGTAAACCCCGTGGGCTGCAAAATCCGCAAGCTGGCGGCGGATTTCCTCCTCCGTCAGGTCGCCGTTCAGGAACCAGAACGGAATCGGTGTAAATTCTCTTGCGGGGTGAAAAAGCCGCTCCGGTAATTGCATAAAATAACCCC
>CAVAUJ010000109.1:0-5953 GCA_963591995.1 Succinivibrio sp. | reverse complement strand
AGCGTAGCCCGCTACGCCTACGTTTTTTGACACGCACCCTCAGAAAAAAGTTCTTCGTTATTTGGCTAGTTATTTTGCAAACGATGTACTAGCAGGATTAACGATTCGGTTGCATAACAAATGTTCTGTTTGTTTAAGGAGGAAGAATCATGGATGTTTACGAGGTAATGAAGCAAAAGGGAATCGTGCTGCCGGCACCGCCGGCAAAGGGCGGCGTATACACGCCGGTGCAGCGCTTCGGCGAGGGTGACAAGCTGCTGTATTGCTCCGGCTGCGGCTGTGATGTCGGCAACGGCGACAACGTCATCGGCAAGGTCGGCAAGGAGCTCACGCTCGAGGAGGGCCAGCACGCTGCCTACAATTGCATGCTCAACCTGCTCGCCAATCTGGATGCGGAGATCGGTGATCTGAATCAGATCAAGCGCTTTGTGAAGGTGCTGGCCTTTGTGAACAGCGCGGATGATTTCGTACAGCAGCCGCAGGTCGTCAACGGCGCTTCCAATCTGCTCAAGGACATCTTCGGAGAGGAAATCGGCGTTCCCGCCAGAACCGCCATGGGAACCAATGTGACACCGGGCAACATTGCGTGTGAGATTGAGCTCCTGGCAGAGCTGAAATAGGAGAGAGCGTCTGACGGGTCAGCCGCCTTTCAAAGATCGGAATAACACAGATGAACTTTCGGAATGCTTCCGGACGGTCCTTTTCGGGGGATATGTCCGGAAGCATTCTTTCATGAACATGGTTCATCACCTGTGGATGACAATCAGGAAGGGCCGTGAACGGACAGATTCCTGATTGCCATCCGCAGGCGGTCAAGGCGCGAAGCGCCTCTGACCGGCCCATCTCAAATGCGGAGCATTTGAGATGGGGGCTGAACCGCAGCAGCGGATGGAGAAATCTATGGCAAAGGAATATATCGCCGCAATTGACGGCGGAACAACGAATACGCGGATTTATCTGATGCGCAGGGACGGCACGCTTGCGGACCGCATCGGCTCGGAAACCGGCGTGCGGAACACGGCAATCGACGGATCGAACGAGGCGCTGAAAAATGCCGTGCGGTCGATGCTGCAGGAGCTGCTGCAGCGAAACCGCCTTTCGTGGGAGGATCTGGAGGCGGTCTATGCATCCGGCATGATCACCTCCAATCTGGGTCTGTATGAGCTTGCCCATGTCATTGCACCGGCCTCGTTGAAGGAGATCGCCGGCGGCTGCAGGGCGGTTCGCATGGAGGAGGTCTGCCCGCTTCCGATTCACTTCATTCCGGGCGTAAAGAATGTCAGAGATGCAGAGGTCTGCCTGGAAAACCTGAGCGAAATGGACATGATGCGCGGCGAGGAAACCGAGGTGCTGGGCCTTGCGGCAAGGCATGACCTTGCGGCCGGCACCATCGTGGTATTGCCGGGATCGCATACGAAAATCATCGGAATCGGAGAAGGCGGTGCGATCGAGGGATGCGTGACCTCCATGACGGGAGAGCTGCTGCAGGTGATGACACAGTACAGCATCGTGGGAGATGCCGTGGCGAACCGTTTCGCAGACCGGCCGGATCCTGCATTCCTGCTGGCCGGATACCGTGCGGCGAGGGATTCTCAAAGCTTTGGGAGAGCCGCCTTTGTCACGCGGATCTGCAGTCAGTTTGTCTGCGGCGAGCCGGACAAATGCGCCGCCTTCCTGCTGGGGGCGGTCCTGGAGAATGACATTGCCGCCATGCGCTCGAGCAGCTTCCTGAAAAGGCTGGGAGCGCGGGACGTGGTGATCGCGGGGAAGGAGCCGCTTGCCGGCTCTCTTCGGTATCTGCTCGAGGCGGATTCTGTCTACGAGAATGTGAGAATCCTGGACAACGATGGGAAGGCTCCGATGGCGGCGGAGGGCGCTCTTGCGATTCACAGATTCCGGACCGCCGAACGCCGCTCCTTAGCCGGAGCGCAGACAAACGAACAGGGAGAAAAGGATATGAGCACAGAAAATACGGGCAAAGAGATGGTGAACAGGGAATCGGATTTCCGGGCCGAGAGCGTAATGGAGGCAATTCGGCAATATAAGATCGTTGCCATTGTGCGCGGCGTGCAATGTGAGAAGATGCTGCCGCTGGCGGATGCCCTCTATGAGGGAGGAATCCGTTTGATGGAGGTAACCTTTGATCAGAGAAGCGAGGAGGGGAAACGGGAAACCCTTTCCTCCATTGAGCTGCTGTCACAAAAGAGAGGAGAGAGGATGTGGATCGGCGCCGGTACCGTGCTGTCTGCGGAGCAGGTGGCCGCGGCGCATGAGGCGGGAGCCGGCTATATCATTACACCGAACATCAACGCAGAGGTGATCGAAAAGGCGCACGAGCTCGGCATGCCGATCATGTGCGGCGCATTCACGCCGACCGAGATCGAATATGCGTACCGGCTGGGGGCGGACATCGTGAAGGTTTTCCCGGCAAGCCTTGCGGGATTGGATTACATCAAGGCGGTGCGCGGTCCGCTTGCCCACATTCCGATGAGCGCCGTGGGCGGTGTGAATGTCGACAACATTGCGGATTTTTACCGCGCAGGGACCGCTTCCTTCGGAATCGGCGGCAACCTTGTGGACAAGGCCGCCATCGATCGGGAGGATTACGCCGCCATCACGAGAAAGGCAGCGGCCTACGTTGAGGCGCTGCAAAGGGCAGAAGCGGAATAAGGTCGGGGCTCGAGCACCCTCCGGCGTGAGAAACGCTTTGATCAGCATTTCCTTAATCCGGCCGGGGCTGGCCGGACGCCGCGGAGGGCAGATGGTTCAGCCACTGCTGTACGGAGGGACTTGCGGCGGTCACCGTACCGCCCCTTTTGCGTATGGCGGTGACTGCCATCTGCAGGAGATCCTCGCGGACACCCTGCCCTTCCCACTGCGGAGCGAGAGTAAGCCGCGTGATCCGGTAATTTCCGGCGTTGATTTCCGGGAATTCAATCTCGGCGGTGATGGTGCCGTCCTCCTCCTTCCGGTAGATCCGCGAATGCGTTTCGACATAATGCATGCGGCTGCGCCGGCGGGAGCGGTTCTGCAGATACATGGAACGGAACAGAAGGTAGCGCCTCGGACGGGAGAGAGCCTGCTCCGCCTTCCTTGGCCTGTCATAGACAAAGCCAAGCCTTTGGGGGAGAGGAGCGGCCGCGGCATCCATCCGGTCCGGATAGCAGGAAACCTGCTCCAGATGAAGCTCATCGAAGCCGTAGCGCAGCAGCTCCAGCGCGGCCTCGATGAGGAAGCCCTGCCCGGCCGCATCCTGATAGGCGGGGGCCAGTGCCAGCGTCAGCTCCGCCTCGCGGCCGGCATCCAGATAATCCGCCAGCTCCAGATTTTCCAGTGCAGCCTGTCCCACGAGGCGGTTGCTCTCGAGCAGGAAGACGTCATATTGCAGCTCCTGCCACGGCTCCAGAAGGAGCCGCTCGGTTGTCATCACAGGACCCTTGAAGCGGCTCTGCCGGTCCTGCCTGTCATTATGCATGGAATCCTGTACCGCGTCGTTCATCCTCATTTCCCTGCCACTGCCAGATCGGAAACATCGTACTCGGCATATTTATCCTGCACCACCTTATATACAAAGTGATCCGCCACCTTTGTGGCGCCGGCGGCATTCAGATGGATGCCGTCCGAGAGATATTCCGTATAGTTGCTCTCATTGACGGAGCCGTAGTAATTGTCCAGAAAGGACACACTGCAGCTGCCGCAGGTGTCATAGGCCCATTGAAAATAATTGACCAGCGTTCCGTTGCCGATATCCGTTGTCCGTCCGCTGGCGCCGTTGTATTCGGCATAGTAGGGCGAGAGGAAAACAATGCGGATATAGGGATAGGCGGCCTGCAGCAGCTGGAAGGAGCTGGTGAGGGAGCCTACGTAGGTGGTCAGCTCCTCCGGTACGTCCGGATTCTGCATGGCCATGCCGTTGATGTAATCGACGCCGTCGTACATGACGGCGATGATGTCCACCTTGTCAAAGTCCGTATTTTTCAGCGCCTCCACCGACTGCCGGTAGGTGTCATCCTCGGTATGGGCGGAGGCAACCGTCTCCAGCGAGCTGAAATCTCCGATGGAGATGGCATAGGAGACATAGAACAGGTTGAAAATATCGTCCATGGTATCCAGAGATTCCACGCTGTACTGTGCATTCTCACAGGTCACCTGAGAGCCGGGGAAGGCGGCATTGATGACATCGACATTCCCGAGGGAGGCAATCTGTCCGGCAAGGCCGGTCTCGGAGGTGTCCCGGGAAAAGGGCTCGTTTCCGAGGCAGAGAATGGTGGTAACGCCGTCGTCCGTGTGGCCCTCCAGCTTGGAATCCGGGAGATAGACCATGTTGTCGTTTACTTCAATGATGTATTTGCCGCTGTTCTGCCCGGAATGGACCCGCAGCTCCGTGCCGCGGTTCCACAGAAGGAGACGTACAACGGCAAGGAGAATCACCGCCGCGATGGCGACAAGCAAGGCAAGATGCAGAGGAAACGAAGGCTTCTCCTCATCCTGCCGCACCGGTACAGAACGTCTGCGCGGCGCGCCGTCCGGGCGCTTGCTGCGCTGCGGTGTCCGGGAGACCTCCCGCGAGCTGTTCTCGTCCGAACGCTTCCTGCCGCGCCCGGAAAAACGTGCCGCGGAGGTCTTTCCGGCGGCGTGTGCCGCCGGCGATGTCCTGTCGGGGGCCGGCGTTCTGCCGATATCCGTGAGCTCCTCGAGCTCCGGCAGGAAATCGACCTCTTCCTCCTCCGGGGCCTCTGCATCGCCGGTCCTGGCACCGGCCTTTCTCTCGCCGCCGGCCTTCCTCTTACGGCGCGTAGTCTTCCTATCGTCAGCGGCGGCGGGGACTTCATCCTCGCCGGTCTCATCTGTCTCGTCCACTTCGTCACAGACATCTTCCGCAGCAGCTGCGTCCTCGCCGGTCTCATCTGTCTCGTCCACTTCGTCACAGACATCTTCCGCAGCAGCTGCGTCCTCGCCGGTCTCATCTGTCTCGTCCACTTCGTCACAGACATCTTCCGCAGCAGCTGCGTCCTCGCCGGTCTCATCTGTCTCGTCCACTTCGTCACAGACATCTTCCGCAGCAGCTGCGTCCTCGCCGGTCTCATCTGTCTCGTCCACTTCGTCACAGACATCTTCCGCAGCAGCTGCGTCTTCGCCGGTCTCATCGGTCTCGTCCACTTCGTCACAGATATCTTCCGCAGAAGCTGTGTCCTCCCCGGTATCGTCAGTGTCCTCGCCGGGCTCCTGCGTGTCGGAGAAGGCGCTCTCCGGCGCAGCATCGTCCTGCAGGTCATCCTCCGGCGCAGCATCCTCCTGCGCAGCGGGGGCATCGGTGTCCCCGTCTGCCGACGGATCGGAAGCGTTCAGGAATGCCTCCAGTTCGAGAATATCAAGGTCGGTGAACATCTTTGTTGTCATATTTCGGTCTTTTTCCATATGTGAGAACCAGTTGTAACGGCGTCGGTCGGTGACGGGGGTGCGGAGAATGTCCGATCCGCGCTGACTTCGTCAGCTTCGAGATGGCCTTACGGCCCCTGATCCGGACATTCTCCGCACCTCCCTGTTGCTTGGCTTGCGAATGAGCGGCAAAGAGTCCGGTTCGGACTCGGCATCATTTTAGCTTACCTTGCTATAAAAATCTATGTACATACGGTATACTTGTAGCTTATGAAAAAAGACGACAGCATGGATTTTGCCCTGAAGGAATGGGGCCAATTGCATAATGTGTGGCTGGACGAGACAGGAGAGATGCCGGATTTGACGGCATGGCCGGATGAGACGGGAGAGCTGCCGGCTGCAGCGGAATGGATGGACGAAACGGGCGAGCTGCCGGCTGCAGCGGAATGGCCGGACGAGACGGGCGAGCCTTCGGCCGCAGCGGAATGGCTGGATGAGACGGGAGAGCTGCCGGCCGCAGCGGAATGGCTGGACGAGACGGGAGAGCTGCCGGCCGCGGCGGAATGGCTGGACG
>CAVAUJ010000108.1:0-6024 GCA_963591995.1 Succinivibrio sp. | reverse complement strand
TCAAAAAAAGAGTCAGTCGGTTTCCGACTGACTCTTTTCTGTTCTCATACCGTTGCCTTCCGATGCCGCCGCCGTAAAATCCGGAGGCTGCAGCCATCCTGCCGCTACTGCTGCTCCGGCGCCGTCATTCCCTGATTGGCCTGCGCCTTCAGGTAGGCATTGATGAAGCGATCGATGTTGCCGTCCAGCACACCGTCCGTATCCGAGGTCTCCTCCTGCGTTCTGGTATCCTTCACCAGCGTATAGGGCTGCAGGACATAAGAGCGAATCTGTGAGCCCCAGGCAATGTCCTTGACATCGCCGCGGATGCCGCTCTTCATTGCCTCCTCCTCCTGCCGCTTGAGCATAAAGAGCTTGGCGCGCAGCATCTCAAAGGCCTTGTCCTTGTTCTGGAACTGTGATCTCTCGTTCTGGCAGGTCACGACAATTCCCGTAGGGAAATGCGTGATGCGAATGGCCGAGGAGGTCTTATTGATGTGCTGACCGCCCGCTCCCGAGGATCGATAGGTATCAATGCGGATGTCGTCCGGCTTGATCTCGATCTCATTGTCCTGTGCCAGCTCCGGCATAACCTCGCAGGATACGAAAGAGGTCTGACGCTTTCCCTGCGCATTGAAGGGGCTGATCCGCACCAGACGGTGCACACCGTGCTCCGAACGAAGGAAGCCGTATGCATTCGTCCCGTTGATCTGAAAATCCACGGACTTGATGCCCGCTTCATCGCCGTCCACCAGGTTCATGACATCCAGCGTAAAGCCCTTTTTATCCGCCCAGCGCGAGTACATACGAAAGAGCATGGAGCACCAGTCGCACGACTCTGTGCCGCCGGCTCCCGCATTCAGCGAGACAATGGCATTGTTCTCGTCATATTCTCCCGTCAGAAGCGTGGAGAGGCGCAGCTCCTCAAGATGCATCTCAAAATCATCCAGCTCACTGCGCACATCCTCCGCCGCAGAGGCATCCTCGTCCTCATTGGCCATCTCGATCAGATCCAGAATGTCCTGGTACTGACGCTCGAGTCCGTCCGCCTCCTCCACGGTTTTCTGCAGATCCTTAAGGGCCTTCATTTTTCCGTTGGCCTTATCCGCATCGCTCCAGAAATCCGGTGCCTCCATCTCCCGGGAGAGCTCCTCGATTCTCTGCTTCTTAAACGGAATGTTCAGAGAATCCACGCCCTCCCGAAGGGAATCCTGCAGATTCTGCAGCTCAATTTTCATCTGGTCCAATTCAACCATACATTACCTGTCTTCTAAATTGATTAAATATCTCCCGGGCAACCATGGGCACCCACAACTTCATTCTCCTCTGTGGACAGCTCTCGCGGAACAATCACACCAGACCGGCGCCATGGCAATTCTTGAATTTCTTGCCGCTTCCGCACGGGCAGGGATCGTTGGGATAGACCTTCTTCTCCATGCGCTTTTTGGGCTCCTTTACACCGCTCTCGGCGTCCTTGTTGGTGCCGGTCACCTTCGCCACCTGCTCCCGCTCTACCTTCTGCTCCACACGGATGCGGAACAGCGTGCGGACGGTGTCCTCCTGAATGCCCTGGCTCATCTCATTGAACATGTCGTAGCCGGCCATCTTGTATTCCACCAGCGGATCTCTCTGACCGTACGCCTGCAGACCGATGCTCTGGCGCAGCTGCTCCATATCGTCGATGTGATTCATCCAGCGGGAATCGATGGAACGCAGGAGCACAACCCGCTCCACTTCCCGGATCGCCTCCGGCTCCGGGAACTCTGCCTCCTTCGACTCATAAAGCTTCACCGCCTCTTCCTTGAGCTGCTGCTTGAGTCCGTCGCCGGAAAGGTCCGCAATGCGCCCGCGGATGATCTTCTCCAGCGGGATGATGGGCAGCAGCACATCGTTCAGCTCCCCGAGATCCCAGCTGTCGGAGTCCGCGTTCTCGCCGACCACCATGTCCACGGCATGCTCCACAATCCCGGTGATCATGCGGTAAATGGAATCCCGCATGCTCTTTCCGTCCAGCACCTCACGGCGCTCACCGTAAATGATCTCACGCTGCTCGTTCATAACCTGGTCATAATCCAGCAGGTTCTTGCGGATGCCGAAGTTGTTGATCTCAATCTTCTTCTGCGCACCCTCCACAGCCTTCGAGAGGGATTTGTGGGAAATCTCCTGTCCTTCCGGTACGCCCAGCGCCTCGAACATGGAAATCATCCGTTCGGAGCCGAACAGGCGCATCAGATCATCCTCCAGCGAAATATAGAAGCGGGATTCGCCGGGGTCACCCTGACGGCCGGAACGACCGCGCAGCTGATTGTCAATGCGTCTGGATTCGTGACGCTCCGTGCCGATGACCTTCAGACCGCCGGCAGCCTTGCTCTCCTCATCCAGCTTGATATCCGTGCCGCGGCCGGCCATGTTGGTGGCAATGGTCACCGCGCCGTGCTGTCCGGCCTGTGCTACGATCTGGGCCTCCAGCTCATGGTTCTTGGCATTCAGGACATTGTGAGGAATGCCCTCCCTTTTGAGCATCCCGGAGAGCATCTCCGAGGTCTCGATGGTGATGGTGCCGACCAGTACCGGCTGCTGTCTCTCATGGGCCTCGCGGATGGCCTCCACGACCGCCTTGAACTTCTCCTTTTTGGTCTTATAAACCGCGTCGTTCAGGTCGTGACGTGCAATCGGACGGTTCGTGGGAATCACGATGACGTCCATGCCGTAGATCTCACGGAATTCCATCTCCTCCGTAAGAGCGGTACCGGTCATGCCGCACTTCTTATCGAATTTGTTGAAAAAGTTCTGGAACGTAATGGTCGCGAGCGTCTTGGACTCCCGCTTCACCTTCACGTGCTCCTTCGCCTCGATGGCCTGATGCAGACCGTCCGAATACCGGCGGCCCGGCATGACACGGCCGGTGAATTCATCTACGATCATGACCTCATCGTCCTTGACAATGTAATCATGATCCCTCTGCATCAGATTGTTGGCGCGCAGCGCCAGGATGATACAATGCTGGATCTCCAGATTCTCCGGATCCGCAAGGTTCTTAAGATGGAAGAACCGCTCGGTCTTCTCAATGCCGGAGGCGGTCAGATTGACAATCTTGTCCTTCTCATTGACGACAAAATCCCCGGTTTCCTCCTGCTCAATGCCCATGATGGCATCGATCTTGGAAAGAGATTCCACATCCGCGCCGCGCGTGAGCTGCTTCGCCAGAATGTCGCAGGCCTCGTAGATCCTCGTGGATTTGTCGCTCTGTCCGGAAATGATGAGCGGTGTCCGCGCCTCATCGATCAGGATGGAGTCCACCTCATCGATGATGGCATAATGGAGTCCGCGCAGCACCAGCTGGTTCTTGTAGATGGCCATGTTGTCGCGCAGATAATCAAAGCCCAGCTCATTGTTCGTGACATAGGTAATGTCACAGTTGTACGCTGCCTGCCGCTCCTCCGAGGACATTCCGTTCAGCACAACGCCTACGGTAAGGCCCATGAAGGTATAGACCTGTCCCATCCACTCCGCATCGCGCTTGGCCAGATAGTCGTTGACCGTGACAACATGAACGCCCTTGCCTTCCAGTGCATTCAGATACACCGGAAGCGTTGCCACCAGCGTCTTGCCTTCGCCCGTCTTCATCTCGGCGATGCGTCCCTGGTGGAGGACAATGCCGCCGATCAGCTGCACGCGGAAGGGCTCCATGTTCAGCGCCCGCTTCGCGCCCTCGCGAACCGCCGCAAAGGCCTCCGTCAGAATGTCATCCAGCGTCTCCCCCTTCGAGAGGCGCTCTTTGAATTCCGCTGTCTTGCCGCGAAGCTGCTCATCCGTGAGTGCCTGCATCGCCGGCCGCAGCTCTTCGATTTTCTTAATCTGCGGCTCAATTCTCTTAAGCTCGCGCTCACTGTGGGTGCCGAACAGTTTATCGGTAATCTTTGACATTGATCAATACTCCTGTGCCTTCTCTTCTCCGGTCATGACACGCAGTGCTCCCTGCGCCAGTGCCAGCAGCTCATCCTCACCGGGATAGAGCGTCACCGGTGCGATAAAGGACACCTTTTCCGTAATCATTTCCGTGATCTTCTGATCGTAGGCAATGCCGCCCGTCATAAGAATCGCATCCACCTTGCCGTTCAGAACGGCTGCCATGGCTCCGATGTTCTTCGACATCTGGTAGACAAAGGCATCCCGTATCAGCCGGGCCTTCTCATCGCCCTCTGCCACGCGCTTCTCCACCTCGCGGGCATCGTTCGTGCCGAGGTATGCATTGAAGCCGCCGTTGCCGACGATCTTCCGGCGCATCTCCTTTTCGGAAAGCCCGCTCTCATAGCACATCCGGATCAATGCGCCCGAGGGAACACCGCCGGCGCGCTCCGGTGAGAAGGAACCGTCTCCGTCCAGCGCGTTGAACACATCGACGACCTTTCCGCCAGTGTGCGCGCCTACCGAGACACCTCCGCCCATATGCACCACAATCAGGTTGAGGTCCGCATATTTCTTTCCGTTCTCCTTGGCATAGCGTCTCGCCATTGCCTTCTGGTTGAGCGCATGAAAAATCGAAACCCGTTCGATCTCCGGTACGCCGCTGATGCGGGCAACCGGTGCCAGCTCATCCACGACCACCGGGTCCACAATGTAGGAGGGCACACCGAGCGCATCGCCGATCTCTCTGGCAAGAATTCCGCCCAGATTGGAGGCGTGCTCGCCCTGCGGCGGCGTGATCAGATCCTGCAGCAGCGCATCGCTGACCGCATAGGTCCCGCCGGGAATCGGCTTGAGAAGTCCGCCGCGGCCCACGATCACCTGAAAACTCTTCGGGTCGATGTTCTCCTCTTCCAGCGCATCCAGAATGATCTTCTTGCGAAAATCCTTCTGCGCATAAATGGACGGAAACCGGGCGATCTCCTCTGTCGTATGCCGCAGGGTCTTGTCCAGAAGCTGGGTCTCATCCTCGAATACACCGATCTTGGTGGAGGTGGAACCGGGATTGATAATCAAACTCTTGATAGCCATTGTTCACTCCATTTCTGTGCCTGCTGTGCCGGCATTTAAAAACCTTCGTTCAGATGATGTGCCACAACCGCTGCAACGGCAATCGAGTTGACCTTCGTCTCCTTGGAATCCGAGCGGGAGGTCAGAATCGCCGGTGCCTTTGTTCCCATGAGAATGCAGGCATTCTTAAACGGAACCGTGTGGACGATCGTCTTGTAGACGAGATTCCCGGCATGAATGTCCGGGAAAAGCAAAACGTCTGCATCGCCGACGATCTTGCGGTCCAGTGCTCCCGCCTTATGCTGCGCCGCCGCCGGATCAATGGCCAGATCCATGGAAAGAGGTCCGTCCACGATGCAGTCCTTGATGCGTCCCTCTTCGTTCCACTTGGTCAGCTGCGCCGCCTCCACGGTAACCGGCATCTTGGGATTCACCACCTCAACCGCGGCAAGGGGTGCCACCTTCGGATTGTACACGCCGCAGGCATTGCAGACCTTTACCACATAATTGATGATCTGCTCCTTGTCCTCCAGCGTCGGATAGGGGCAGAAGGCGACATCCGTGAGGAACAGAAGCCGCTTGATGCCTGCGATCTCGAACACGCAGACATGGCTCAGCATTTTGCCGGTCCGCAGCCCCACTTCCTTATCCAGAACACTGCGAAGGAAGGTCTTGGACTCCAGGGCCCCCTTCATATACATATCTGCCTTCTTATCATGAACCAGCTTCACAGCCGTCTTCGCCGCCTGCTCCACGTCCGGCTCATGGATAATCTCAACATGATCCTTATCCAGATCCCAGCCGATCTTTGCTGCAATCTCGCGGATCTTCTCCTCATCGCCCACGAGAACCGATTCCGCAATTCCTCTTTGGAAAGCCTCATAGACGGCTTCCATCACCGGCAGATCCTGCGCCGCCGCGACCGACAGCTTCTTCGTCGGGATCTGCTGAACCTGGGCCAGAATATCTTCAAATGATTCACTCATAGCAACACCTCCGCAGGAATCTCAGATTTGCACACTGCCTTGATTCTAGCACTTTTGCATAGTCCTGAAAAGCTAAGAAACG
>CAVAUJ010000107.1:0-6304 GCA_963591995.1 Succinivibrio sp. | reverse complement strand
TCGACATCAGCCCTTCACGGCACCTGCTGTCATACCGTCGATGATGTATTTCTGGAACAGGAAGAAAATGATGAGAATCGGCAATATGCCGAACATCGATCCTGCAATCAGCACATCATAGTTGTTTCCGTAAGGTGTCAGCAGTGTGTTCAATCCGATGGGAAGCGTGAACTTGTTCGCTCCCTTCAGCACCAGCAAAGGCCAGAGGATGGCATTCCAGGCTCCCATGGCGCAGAGAATTCCCATGGATGCAAATGCCGGCTTTGTTATCGGCAGAATGATTCTCACCGAAATCCCATATTCCGAGCATCCGTCAATCCGGGCAGCATCCAGAAGATCTCGCGGCAGGCCGGAGAGATACTGTTTGAAAAAGAAAATCGTTGACGCGGAGCAGATGCCGGTAATGATGACACCTGTATAGGTGTCAATCAGATTGAGTGCAATGATCTCCTTATAAAGAGGCAGCATAAGGATTTCAAAGGGGACCATCATCGTGGCCAGAACCAGTGTGAAAACAAAGTTCTTCAGCGGAAACTCATACATCGCGATGCCGTAAGCCACAAAATAGCAGATGATCAGCGTTAATGCGACAGACACCAGCGTGATGATCAGGGAATTCCGGTACCACATGAAATATTTCACACTATCCGCATTTCCGGAGAACAGATACGTATAGTTGTCCAGGTTCATTGTGGAAATGTCCAGGTCAATGGCAAGACCTCTCCGGATCAGCTGGGTACCCGGGCGAAAGGATGCAAGCAGTCCTGCGAAAACCGGGAAAATGATAATCAGGCACAGCACCAGAAAGAAGCCCGTTGCAAGAATGGTCCCGACCACTCGTTTCGGAGTATGTGACAAGGTTTGAGTATGCTTCTCTGACATATCAATCCTCCTTTTTGAATGTTCCGTTCAGGATCAGCTGTGCAAAATTGATAATCAGCGCTACGACCAAAAGGACCACACCGACGGCACAGGCATAACCCATGTCGTTCTTCTCAATGCCTCTCTTGTACAGATATCCTACAATCGTGAGGCCGATATTGTTCGGAGAGCTGTTGCCGGACCACAGCATGTAGGACTCGAGGAACATGGCAAGTCCCGCATAGACAGAGATCGTAATAACATACACGGTAGTAGGCTTCAGAAGAGGAAGCGTCACATACATGAATTTCTGCACGCTCGACGCTCCGTCAATGTCCGCCGCCTCGTACAAAGACGAATCGATGGATTTGAGACCGGACAGAAAATACAGCATATTGACCCCCGTCCATCGCCAGCACGCAACCACCAGAAGGGCCAGCATACCGGACCATCCCATCTTCAGCCACTTATAGGTGCCGAGACCGAGCGCCGCCGTGATCACATTCATCTGTCCGGTTGTGTATTCCGTGAACATCAGGCGGAACAGCGTGCCGGAAATGACCACGGATGTCAGCGCCGGCATATACAGAATGGCCTTCCAGACTCCCTTTGCCTTCACAAGGTTGCTGTCAAGAAGAACGGCGAACATCATGGGAAAGGGGATCAGAAGGATCAAGGTGAAGAACATGTATTTCACGGAATTTCCCACCGCCGTATGGAACACATTGTCCTTCAGCAGCTTGGTATAATTGGCCAGCCCCACCCATTCGGAAGTGATCGCACCGATGTCCTGAAAGCTCATCAGAAATGCAGAAATCAGCGGATAAATCCAGAAAAAAGCAAAGCTCAGCACGAAGGGGAGAACGAATACATAGGGTGCCACCTTCTGGGAGTAGATAAACTTCTTGAACTTCATATTGCACCTCTCTTTGCTGCAGTGCTGCTTTACTCAGATAAGGAAACGGGATGCTCCAGGACAACGCCTGGGGCATCCCCCTTTTTACAAACCACTCTATGAAACTACTCTGTGAAACCTTCCGCGGAATTACTGCTCCATATCAACCGCGTCCTGAAGCTCCTGAAGCGCATCCGTCACGGAATAGGTGGGATCCTCCAGCACCTCATTCAGCGTCGTCGTGCAAACGTACTCATTGATGGTAGGGCTGATTTCCACCACGGAAATCTTGCCGATGTTGTCCATCCCGATTGCATTCAGAACATCATACGGATAATTGATGAAGAACTGGTTGTACTGGTTGTTGTCATCATGCGCAAACGAATCCTGCGTCCACATTGCCGTGTTGCACACATCGAATCCGAGCGTATCCCAGATGTGCTGCTCTCCCTCATCCGACATCTTGGCCCAGCAAAGGAAGGTTGCCGCAAGATCCTGGTTGGCAGACTGCTGTGTCACGACCGTGCCGGTACCGCCGATACCCACCGAGCACTTCTGTCCCTCCTTGAAAACCGGGCACTTGGCAAGATACCAGTTACCGGACTCCTCCGGCATGTAATTGGTAAAGCGGGACATATACCACATGGCCTTCGGGAAGGAAACAATGTTCCGGTCCAGAATGTTCTGGAAGCCTGCCTCCAGATCCACATGACCGTCCGGGGAAATCTCTGCCAGACCGGACTGCAGCCAGGACTGCTGCATCTCCAGCATCTTCTGAACCGATTCGAGCTGCACGTTGGCCGGATTGTCGAAGCCGCCGGTCCAGTCATCGCCGTATTCCGCCATCGCAAGCCAGAGCCAATCCGTTCCGCCCGTGTCCACCGACGTCCAGTACTTCGTATCATCGTTGATGGCAGCCTTATACTCCTCTCCAAGCGCCTGATAATCATCCCAGGTGACCACGGCATCGATCTTTTCGATGACCTCATCCTGGGTGAGACCCATGGTCTCCGCCATCTGCGCAACGTTGTAATACATTACCGTGGCGCCTACATGGTAAGGAGCCCCGTAATAATTTCCGTCCGAGCCCTGATAGGTCTCCATACGGGCAGGAACCATGGTGGCCATATAGTCCTTCGCGTAATCGTTCAGCGGAACCAGCCAGGTATCCAGTCCTTCAACCACATTCGGGAACTGACCAACCTCTACATCGCAGATATCCGGTGCACCGGTGCCCGCTTCCAGCGAGGTCAGAAGCTTGGTATGCATATCACTGTAAGGGTACGTGGTGCAGGTGATCTCAATGGTCTGATCCGGATGCTCTTCGTTCCAGGTCTCGGCCATGACGCCGTAATGCTGGCCATGCAGCTCCACAAAGGTCCACATCTCAAGATGTGTGCCGTTGGGATCTCCGTACGTGTTGGTCACAACGTCCGCTGCCGCCGTCTCTGTTTCATCGGCCGTCTCCTCCGCATCCGTGCTCTCCGCGGAATCCGACGACTGGGCATCCGGATCCACGCCTCCCTCTGAAGCGGATCCGCCGCAGCCTGCGAGCATCACTGCAGCCATCGACGTACACAGCAACACACTCAATAACCTTTTCTTCATTTCCCCTCCTTTTGCAATGCGCTCCTCTTCCCCCTTGGATCCGCCTGCCGAAGCCCCTTGTTGTCCTCACACACAGGCATCTTCGAACGCATCAGCAATCACATTTTTATGATAATCATGCACAAGTGCTGTGTCAACAACATGGCATCCTTTTGTGAAGTATTTTGGCTTTTCTCGCTATCTCATGAATTTATCTGCGTATTTTTGGACATTTTGCCTATTTTAAACGTGGATTTGTGCGTAAACAGCCGATCCGCCTTGCAGTTGTCCGGTGCTAAACCGTTACGTCAAATCGAAAGTCCGGTTTTCCGTTCCGGAACGAGAATTTCATCAGCATTGCATGACGGTTCGGATTGTAGAGCGGATCTCCCTCGATTTCCGTCTCCGTACGCGCATGATACACGAGGATATCGTTGCCCTCCTCATCCACCGTAAAGGAGTTGTGACCGGGGCCGTATACCGTATGCGCCGGACTCGAAGCCAGCACCGGATAACGCTCCTTCCTCCAGGATCGCGGATCCAGAAGATCACTGTCCTCCTCTGCCGTCAGCATGCCCATGCAATAGTTCACTCCGGTATCGCTGGCGGAGTAGGTCATGAACACCTTCCCGTCGCGACAGATCACCGCCGGTCCTTCGTTGACCCAGAAGCCGTGCCGCTCCCAATCATAATCCGGCGTCGTCAGCAACACCTGGTCCGTTTCCAGATGACAGCCATCCTTCATTCTGGCAATGTAAAGATTGGAGATCTGCCTGCCGACGCCCACCTTTTCCGCCCAGACGTAATACCAGACCTTCTTCACCTCGAACACCGTGGCATCCAGTGAAAAGGCTTCAAAGGAAAACGGATCGCTGTCTGCTCTTTGCATTTTCCCCTTCTCGATCCACGGATCCTTCATCGGATCCTCGCCGGTGCATTCCAGCACATAGGGCCGTATTTTCCAGATGTCCTCCGCCTCGCCGCCGGCATAATAGATGTACCATCTGCCGAAAAGATAGTGCAGCTCCGGTGCCCAGATGTGTTTGCTCATCGGACCGGACGCATGGCAGTGCCATATTTCCAGCTCCTTTGCCTCCTGCAGTCCCTCCAACGTCCGCGCACAGCGCAGAACGATGGAGTCATACGCCGGCACCGAGGCGGTGAAATAGTATGTCCCGTCCGTATGCCGGTAAACATACGGGTCCGCACGCTGCAGAATCCAGGGTTTGTTGTACCCAAAATCATCTCTCATCGCTGTTTTCCTCCTGATATTTCACTCCCCAAAGGGATTCGTTCTCTCCTGCCGCGGAAAATGTCATGACCTCCGTACCGGCCTCGTCCTTCATCCGGCAGAACACGCCGCCAAAGCTCCTGCCGTCAAGCTCAATCTCCATATAACAGGTGCCCTCCTCTGCTGACCAGGTTCCTTTGGCCTCGCGCCCCTCGCAGGTTCCGTCTGCGTTCAGATAAATGATTTTCGGATTGGCAATCGTGCTGGAAATATCCGTCCCCTGATTCAGCACATAATAGCGTCCCGTCTGTTCTTCCAACGCATAACCCGCTTCCGAAATGCTCTCGCCCTGTGTCTGGTACGGCAGCTCCACCGGCCAGCCCTCCCGGTTGATGAACATCTGGTGTACCCTCGGGGAATGCCTCTCGCCGCCGTCATTAAATCTCGTATGATAAACCAGATATCGCTTTCCGTCGGTGTCGATCAGCGCGGAATTGTGTCCCGTCGCCATATATGCTTTTTCCAGTGACGGAACCTTATAATTTCCCGACAGCTTCAATCCGAAATTCTCGTGCATCGCACTCTTGCCGGGAAATTCCCCCTTCATGTCGGTATACGTACCGTCCACGGTATCCGAACGGAATACACGAATCTGGTACCCTCCGTTGCTCGTAAGTGACCCGTAAGACACAAAAAGGTAATACCAGCCTGCCTCCTCATCATACAGGATATAGGGTGCTTCCATGGAGATATGCCCGCCTCCCAGCAGCTTTTTGCCGTAATAAGGATCGATGCCGTTGTCCGGGTCTGCCTTGGGATGCCGTACCAGCCCGGTTGCGGGATCCAGCTCCAGCAGGAAAATCCCGCCGCTCCAGGAGCCGTAGACCATCCACAGGCGCTCCTCCTCATCATAGAAGACCGTCGGATCGATGGCATTCGGACAGTCCTCATAGTTGTAGCCCCCCGCCTTGATGTAATGCTGCACCGCATAGTCCTGATCCACGTAGGTGAGGACGTCCGTATTGTCTATGTTGGAAAGATTATAGCCGGAATACAGCAATGCCCCCTGCCATTGAAAGGGTCCTTCCGGAGAGTCTGCTGTGCCGTAACACAGGTTTGATGCATTCCAGGTGCTGGACATGCAATAATACATGACATATTGTCCGGTCGTCTTGTTGTAGATGACGTCCGGAGCCCACACATGTGTGCTGCCGTCATCGGTAGCAATCACACTGGATCCCATGCCGGAATAGGCAAATGCCTTCTCCTTCACGCCGTCCTCGTACACCTGTCCGTACACCGGATTGGACGGTGTATAGCCGTCCGCCACCTTCGTCCAATGCAGAAGGTCCGGGCTCTTCGCCGCTGTCATGTGGGAGCCGTAGATGTAATAGATTCCGTCCGCTTTCAAAACAGACGGATCATGAACCGCCACGTCCGACGACACATCCCCCACACGGATGCCGTCATAGCTGACGGTATAGTTCCTGGGTATCTCCTCCTCTGTCGTCCCCCCGCAGGCAGCCAGGCCCGCCGGCACCGCTGCCGCCAATGCAACCAATAGAATCCATCTTTTCATGCGTCTGCCCTCCCCGCGACATCCATGCATAAAAAAGCTTCATCGGATCATCAATACAACAATACCGCATTTTGGCTGTCGGAGAAACCGTAATCTGCGAATTCGTGGTTTTGCCTTACTGTTTTCTGATATTTAACAAATTTTCACTTAA
>CAVAUJ010000106.1:3850-6383 GCA_963591995.1 Succinivibrio sp. | reverse complement strand
TGCCGAGTGTGATGGACATCGCGGGGCATCATCTGCTGCCGGTTTGGTGGAAGGGAATCTATCCGGTCACCTATTATTGCATCGGCGCCTATCTGCAGCGGTATGACGCGGTGCCTGCAGGCGGCAGTCGCCGGCCCGGTACCCGTCGGCTTCTCTTTTGGTTCCTTGCCTTTGGCCTGCTGAGCGGTCTTTATGCCATCGGGAGGAATTACGGGTCGCCCGTGGAGGCCGGTGACTGGAACGACTGGGGGAGCCTTAGCTGCACGGTGAATGCGGTGCTGCTGTTCCGGCTCCTGCGGTCCCTGGATTATTCCCGGGTTACCGAAAGGGGCAGAAGGCTCCTTGCTAGGATCTCCTCCCTTACCTTTGCGGCGTACCTGCTCTCCTGGCTGCCGGACCACGTTCTGTATCCGGTTCTGACCGAGCGGGTACCGCAGATGGCGGGACGCTTTTCCTGGTTCCTGCCGGTTGTGTCGGCGAGTGTTCTGATCTCATTGGCGCTGTCGGCTATCCTCACGCCGATCGCCGACCGGCTCTCGGAGGGCATAAAGGGTCTGATGCGAAAACTGCTGCGCGGCGGCATGGTATAATCAGGGAGGCCGCGTAGCATAGTGGATCTTTCCGGATACAGACATGCAGCTGCCAGCTAGGTTTTTTACCGTAACAGAGACGATCAAATCGGAGTAAACGGAGTAAATCAGGAACGTTTGAGAGCATTGATAAAGAGCGAGAGGATCATACGGGGCGTGAAAGAGCATTGGCCGGCGGAGGCAATGCTCCTTTTCCTGCTGTTCTATGCATTGCTCTTTCTGGCTCCGCAAAGCGGCCGGGAGGAGATCATCGTGGAGGCCGGGCAGGAGAGCTTTGAGGCGTCTCTTTCAAGGATTGAGGCGGTGATTCCGTGCAATAACGATGTGAAGAGGCAGGAGCTGCTGGATGAGAACGGAGCGGAGGTTGCGATTGTGATCCGGGATGCCGCAGGATCGGAGGCGGCGCGGCTCACCATTGCGGACGGAGAGCTTCATACCAACGGCTACAACAGTACGGAGAATCTGCAGGCGGAGGGGCTGCCCTTTACGCTGGAGATCGGGCAGACCTATTACCTGGAATACGAAGCCGACTGCGACGGAATACCGCTTACGGAGCTGTCCTTTGCGCTGTACGGCGGGGAGCACAGGCTCCCGGTGCTCCTTGGAGCGGCACTTGGTCTGCTGCTGTGCGTCCTTGTCATTTTCCGGTTCTGCGGTGCATCGGATGGTGAGGGCTGCAGTGCGCGGGGGTATCGCCTGCTGTGGCTCGCTCTTACGGGGATTTTCCTGATTTCGATTCCGAAGATGAACGAGAGCGCATCGGAGCGCACGGCCTTTGCCGATGCCTATGCGGCGTCGAACATCCTGCTGGGGAAGGAAGCAGCGGATGCGGACGGCTATGTCTATGTTGAGGAGAGCGGCATCCGGAACATGGGATATCTGTCCTATTCCGTGCCGCTGCACCGGTTCTGGAGCGATTGGGAGAGCGGGAATCGAAGAGAAGAGGGAAAGATCAGCTCGCTGTACCGCACGGACCGGACCGGTGCGGAGGGCTTTACCGTGTTCTCCTTCATCGACGGAGCGTTGATTGCGCTGCTGCGCCTTTGGAAGGCTCCTTATCAGCTGATCTATCTCTCCGGCAGACTGCTGCATGCCGCACTTTGCGGTCTGTTGCTGTGCGTTTTCCTTGCCGTGTGGGAAAAGGGGAAGACGCGTCGGGAGAAGGTGCCGGCAGGGCGGCAAAGAGTGTCCTGCGTCTATGAGTTCCTGCCGGTTCTCTTCCTCCTGCCGTCGATGCTGCAGGGCGGACTGTCCTATCGCTGGAGGAGTGTTCTGATTGCCGGGTGGCTGACAGCAGCTCTTTTTCTGTGGAACAAAGGGAAAAAGAGACTCCTTGCCTGCGCGGTCCTTTTGCCTGCGGGCGTATTGCTGCTGCAGGGAGCGTTGCGTACGCTCCGTGGGGGAGAAAATGTGCTGCGTGCGCTGGTCTGTGCGATTATGACGCACGCAGACGGATGGCTGCTGGGACTTGCCGGGTGCTACAGCATTTCTCCGGAAGCCCTGCGATTCCCGGTGCTGTTGTTGGAGTGCGCGCTGGGATATGTTCCGGTGCTGCGCCCCGTGCGGAGCCGGCGAAGGGAAGAACGTCTTTCTCTCCTCGTGCTGTGTCTGATCGTCTATACCGGATGGAAGTGTGCTGCATGAAACCAAAGATTTCCGTCATTGTACCGGTTTATAATGTAAGGAATTATGTCGAAGAGTGCCTTCGCTCCGTTATGCGGCAGACCTGCCGGGAGCTGGAAATCCTGGTGGTCGACGATGGTTCCTCCGATGGCTCCGGAGAGCTCTGTGAGAGACTGGCGGGGGAAGACCCGCGGATTCAGGTATTCCATCAGGCAAACGGCGGCCTGTCGGCGGCGCGCAATGCGGCGATCCGGGTGGCGGCGGGCGAATACCTTGCGCCGGTGGATTCGGACGATCTGCTGGAGCCGACGTATCTGGAG
>CAVAUJ010000106.1:0-3688 GCA_963591995.1 Succinivibrio sp. | reverse complement strand
ACGGAGAATACGGAGATTCACGAAGCGGTCGTATTCTCTCCGCGGGAGTGTCTGCAGAGGATGTACCATCCCATTTCCTCCGGCATGAGCTTCACCGCCTGGGGGAAGCTGTACCAGCGGGAGCTCTTTACGGAGCAGGGCATCGAATATCCGCCGGGAAAGCTGCATGAGGACCAGTTCACGACCTATCGTCTGGTGGCCGGTGCAGAGCGGATCGCGTACGTTCCGGGAGAGCGATACGGGTACCGCGTTCGCGGCGGGAGCATTATGCAAAAGCCCTTTGGAAGGCGGCGGCTGGACCTTATGGAGGCAACGAGAGGGCAGTGTGATTTCTTTCTGGAAAAGGGCTGGGGAGACATTGCCGCCCTGGCGGTCAACAACCACCTACGGACGGAGATTTCCCTTCTTGCCTGTGTGAGAGAGAGGCAGGAGCGGCTGCGCGGCACGGGGCAAAGTGCAGCAGGAAGCGCGGAAGAGCTGCGCGCCATGGAAAAAGAGCTGCAGGAGGCCCTGCGGCGGGATGCGGCGCAGTATCTTCCGAGGGCAGCGCTCCATCCGGCGCGAAAGGCGGTGCTCCGAACGGCGGCCCGCCTGCCCTTTGACATTGTGATCAACCAGCTGAGGATGTTCTGATATGATGAATCCGCGTGAGCTCGGAAGATACCTTCTGGATGTGCGAAACGACAACAGAATACGGCCGGTGCGACAGGCGGGGAGCATTTCCTATGCCAACTGGTGGGAGATGCAGCCGGAGGAGTATTGGTTCACGCGCTTTGTGCGGCACCATTATCCGCAGGAGACGGGGGCCGGGGCAAAGCCGATCCGCTTCTACAGCGTCTTCGGACCAAAGGATACGATCAAGGATCCCTTTGCGGGGATCAAGATCTTCTATTCCGGTGAGAATCTGGAGGAATTCGAGAGATTCCCGGGGGTACCGATTCGCAAGGTTTCGGATGCGGTGTGGCATGCGCGGAAACGCAAATTCGACAACTACGGCTTTGGAACGGCAGGGCTGTCCATGGGCTTTCCAAGGGAGGAAGCGATGGAGGGAGCCGGCCGGAAGGGAACCCGTTATCTTCGCTTTCCCTTATGGATCACCTACCTTTTCGAGCCGGAGGATGACTACGAGGCCATAGCCGGGCGAATTGCGGCATTGAACCGCCAGGCCAATCCCGTCAGCAGCAGAGGAATTGCCTGCATCGCTTCCCATGACTTCTACGGAACGAGACAGGTGATCTGCAACGCCCTGGAGGAAAGCGGTCTGGAGGTGCTGTATGCCGGGAGATGGCGGCACAATACGGACGCTCTTCAGGAGAAATTCGGCGATGACAAGCTATCCTTCCTGCATTCCGTCCGGTTCAACATTTGTCCCGAGAACACGGATACGAAGGATTATGTGACGGAGAAGCTCTTTGACGCCTTTCAAACGGGGGTGATCCCGATCTATCATGGCGCCGGCAACGATCCGGAGCCCGGGCTCATCAACCGGGACGCGGTCCTTTTCTGGGGCTACCGTGAGAACGAAGAGGCATCGAATCGGAAAACCCTTTCACTGATCCGGGAGCTCTCCGAGGACGAAAGCGCCTATCTGGATTTCATGCGACAGGAGAGGCTCACCGGGAAATGTGCGGACTATGCATGGCAATGCATGGTATCATTGAAGGACGCATTGGGAGAGCTGCTGCAGGGATGAGCGCGGCACAGAACATGGCGTAGAACATATAGAACATAGAGCATTGTAGAACATAAAGAGCTGCTGCAGTGTGTCTGCGGAATTCCAAAGGCGGACACATACGGCGGCTCGATACAGGGGAGGATGTATATGAGCGGAGCAATGGAGATCACAACCAAGGTCGGCTGCCCATTGAATTGCAGGGCCTGTCCCCAGCAGCTCTTCCTTTCACGGTATACGGGCGGTGCGGGATTGCCGGAAGGCGCAGATGCAAAGGCACGTCCTTTGATGATGACGATGGAGACCTTTCGGACCTGTGTGGATAAGCTCCCGCAGGATACCCAGATTGATTTCTCCGGTTTCGTAGAGCCGCAGCTGAATCCGGCCTTTGTGGACATGGTGCTGTACGCACAGGCATCGGGGCGCAGGATGACATTGTTCTCTACGCTGGTTGGCATGACAAGGGAGAGCTACGAGAGAATCCGGGAGGTGCCCTTTGTCAACATGGTCCTTCACATCCCGGACCGGGATCTGAATTCCCGGTTCGTGCTCTCACCGGAGTATCTGGAGCTGGCAGAGCTCGTGATCCGCGATGCCATGGCGGGACGCTTTCACATTGACAAATACTCCTGCCACGGACCGGTGCATCCGTGTCTGGCAGAGCTCGTGGCACAGAGCGGGATCTATGTGGATGACAACCTGCACGACCGCGCGGGGAATGTCGGTGAGGACGGCGTCCTTTCCCTGCGGCACAAGGGGAGGATCCGCTGCTCCTCGGGACCGGAGCTGGACCGGAATGTGCTGATGCCCGACGGAACGGTTGTGCTGTGCGGAATGGATTTCGGAATGGAGCATGTGCTGGGAAATCTCCTGACGCAGGACTATGCGGAGGTGATGGCATCTCCCGTACTCGCAAGACTTCGCAGCTGCATGGAGTCGGAGAAGAACGGCGGCTGCATCTGCCGGCAATGCGTCATTGCGGAGAACGAGATCGAGCATTGGAAGCGGCTTGCCCGCAGAGCGGTAAAGGGGCATCGGTAGAGCATGGCGGCAGAGAGAGTGATGTCCGGTGACGGGAGCCTGTATGCAGAGGCGTCTCTGGGGGAGGGATGCTATCTCGTGTTCCTCGCCATTATGTGCGGGCTGAAGGCACTGGGATTTTATGAAGGGCAGGGCGTTTTCACCATCGGAATGGTGATCGCGCTCGTCTGCCTTTTGCTGAAGATCGGAATGACACGGCATACTCCGGCGGAGTATGCCGTGATTGCGGTGCTGCTGGGAATGGGGCTCCTCGTCTACCGGAATACCGGAGAGAAGAGCCTCCTCATTCTTCTGGCGGTGCCGGCGGGCATGAAGAACGTTTCTCTGAAAAGGGCCTTCCGCGTCTTTTTCACGGTGTGGGGCAGCTGTTATGTTCTGCTGACCTTCCTCTCCCTGGTCGGCCTGCACAGCGACGTCCTGTATATGCACAACAAGCACGGACTGGGCTATGTGATCTGCCATTCCATGGGCTATGCACACTCCAATGTGCTGCACATCAATTACCTTTGCATCAGCGCGATGATCCTGTACCTGGTGAAGGATTCCTTTACCAAAAGGCAGCAGCTGGCGCTGACGGCGCTGCTGGCGGGACTGAACCTGTATGTGTTCCTGTATTCCATGAGCTTTACCGGCGTTGCGGCGAGCTTCCTGTTCTATGGTGTCTATGTGTGGCTCCTCCTGCGCGGGCGGGTGAGCAGGCCCATGCGCGCCCTTTCGGAGCTGCTGGTGCCGGCTCTGGCGCTGTTCTTCGTCGCGGGTCCGGTATTGATCCGGGGAAAGTGGTTCGATCTGATCAACAAGGCATTGAATACCCGTTTCAACCTGACGCGCTGGTTCCTCACGGAGCAGCCCATCACCGCCTTCGGAACGAGATTTCAGATCCCCAATTACCGGTACACGCTGGACTGCTCCTATGCATATCTGTTCATGCAGCTGGGGGTGGTGCCCTTTGCGTTGCTCCTCACTCTCTATGTG
>CAVAUJ010000105.1:0-6659 GCA_963591995.1 Succinivibrio sp. | reverse complement strand
TTGAATTCACGCTCTTTATGGAGTCCCGCCATGGGAGAGGACACAAAAACCGCTGCCGCACTGTCTTTATGCCCTTTTCGGGGGAGATTCTCCGCCATCCTGTCGCTCAGCGGGCGAGTGAACGGTAAAAGCTGCGAAATCATATAAAGCGGAAAAAGTAAAAAAGAGTGCACGTATGACAATGGCTATGGTAAAATTGACACATTAGGGACCGGGAAACAAACACTTCTTTGGCAAAATTCTTCAATCGGTGGTGGTAAGGTGTTTTCAAAACTGGAATTGAAACTTGCAGGAGATACGGAAATCTCCTACCAGATGGCATCGACATTTCATGGGGCGCTTATGGAGCTTCTTCCAAGCGAATATGCGGAAGAGTTGCACGAATCCAGACTGCATCCGTACACACAGCATCTGGAAAAAAGAACGGACGGCTGGTATTGGGTGGTTACCGGGCTGAATGAGCAGGCCTCATCGATCATACTGCAGGATTCTCTCCTTCATGCAGAGGGAATCTATCTGAAACGACACAACGCGCAGCTTGTATTCGAGAAAAAGAACTACGAGGAGCTCACCGAAAAGGAGCTTGCAAGGGAATTCTATGATGGGAAAAACAATCGATATATTGCCATTCAATTCCTGACCCCCACGGCCTTCAAGCTGAATGGACGATATCTGAATTATCCGGATTTTCAGAGTCTGTTCGCCAACCTGATGAATAAGTACGACTCCGCGAGCGAACAGGAGAGCATGCGGGACGAGGAAACACTGGAACAGCTGGTGCAGAACACGGTTCTGACCCGCTACCAGCTGCGCAGCACGTTGTTCTCGCTGGAGGGAGTACGGATTCCGGCCTTCATGGGAGATATGACCATTCGGATTTCCGGAACACAGACCATGTGCAGCTTTGCGAACATGCTGTTCCGATTCGGAGAATATGCGGGAGTCGGGATTAAGACGGCGCTTGGAATGGGGGCGATTCGTCTGCAGCGAGAGGATAGGGAGGGAAAGGATGGACGATAAACAGATCAAGCTGATCATAGGCAGTCTGCTGCACGATATCGGAAAGGTTGCCTATCGCTCCGGTGACGGACGAGCACACAGTCAGAGCGGCTATGAATTTCTGAAGGAGCAGTCCCTGAACCTTGATGCAGAGGTTTTGAACTGCGTCCGCTATCATCATGGCGCGAATTTGCGAAAGGCTTCCATTCCGACGGATGCGTGCGCCTATCTGACCTACTTTGCAGATAATGTGGCATCGGCCATGGATCGCCGTGAGGCAATGGATGCCGAAGACGGTTTTGATAAGACAGTTCCGCTTGCCAGTGTTTTCAATCTGCTGAACAACAATAACGGAAAGGCACATTATGCGCACCATGTAGTGAACCCGGAGGCGGACATTCCTTACCCGACGGAGACACCCGTGGATATGGATGAATCCTTCTATGCCGAGGTGCTGGACCGGATTCGCGATAATCTGAAGGGCGTGGAGGTTTCGGAGGAGTACATCAATTCCTTGCTGTCCATATTGGAGGCAAACCTTTCCTATGTTCCATCCTCCACCAGCAGAAGAGAATTGGCGGACATTTCCTTATATGATCATGTGAAGCTGACGGCAGCGATTGCCGAATGTCTGTATCAGTACTGCAAAGAAAAAGGCAATACGGATTACAGAAAGACCTTTTTCTCAGATGCTGCGAAAAAGATGTGGGATGAGAAAACATTTCTGTTGTATTCCATGGATCTGTCCGGCATTCAGAAATTCATCTACACGATCAGCAGCGCAGGTGCCCTGCGCGGTCTGCGGGCGAGAAGCTTTTATCTGGAAATTCTGATGGAGCATATCATTGATGAGCTTCTGATGCGGCTGCAGCTCTCCAGATCCTGCCTTATTTATTCCGGCGGCGGGCATTGTTATCTCCTTTTGCCGAACACGGACTATGCAAGGGAAGCCATTTACAGGCACCGGAAGGAGTGCAACCAATGGTTTATGGAGCATTACGGCATTGCACTCTATATTGCAGGAGGCGCAGCGGCATGCAGTGCACATGACTTGATGAACCAGCCGGACGGCAGCTACAGTGAGCTGTTTCATACCGTTTCCCGTGCGATTTCCCAAGAAAAGAGTCACCGATACCGTGCAGAGGAGATACGGGCGCTGAACCGTGTTCGCATGAGCGGAAAACGGGAGTGCAAGGTGTGTCGCAAGACAGACACCGACCTTGATGAGGAGGGGCGCTGCCGGATCTGTTCTGCGTTGCATCACCTGTCCGGCGATATTCTCTATCAGGATTATTTCATTGTCATGACCGAGCCGGAGGGGGATTCCTTACCGCTGCCCGGAGAAAGGTATCTGACGGCAGGAGATGACAGGAAGCTCCTGCATTGCATGGATAAGGACACCTACGTTCGGAGCTATACGAAAAATCAACCTTGCACCGGGAAGCGGGTTGCAACAAAGCTGTGGGTGGGCAATTATCACACCGGTGATACGTTCGAGGAGCTGGCGGAAAAGGCGGAAGGAATCGAGCGAATCGCAGTGCTGCGCGGGGATGTGGATAATCTTGGCACCACCTTTGTGAGTGGCTTTCACAGAGACAGGGAAGGCGGGCAATACGAAACGCTCTCCAGAACCGCTTCGTTGTCAAGACAATTGTCCCTGTTCTTCAAGCTGTATCTGAATAAGCTGCTGCAGGAAGGTGAATCCAGACGCTTATCGAAAGGAGGGGCAAGACAGCTATGCATCGTTTATTCCGGAGGAGATGATGTCTTTCTGGTCGGTGCGTGGAACGATGTCATGGACGCGGCATTGGACCTGCGGAATGCCTTTAAACGCTATACCGAAGGGACGCTGACCATATCCTGCGGAATCGGGTTGTATACTCATTCCTATCCGATCAATCGGATGGCGGCGGAAACCGCGGAGCTGGAGGATTACTCCAAAAAATTGCCGGAGAAAAACGGGATTACGATCTTTGACCGGGAGGGAAGGTACGACTGGAACGAGTACAGCAGTGCAGTTCTTGCGGAAAAGTACAAGGCCGTATTCGACTACATGTCGGCAACGAGTCAGAGAGGCAAGGCTTTCCTGTATCATCTGCTGGAATTGCTGCGGGAGGCAGAGGGTCCGGTGGAGCCTGTGGGATCCGGACAAATGAGGAAGCCTAGATTCAACAGAGCACGTTTTGTTTATTTCCTTTCACGGATGGAGCCGCAGGAGGTGAGAGAAGGAGCGGAAGAGTGGACGGCATATCGTGAATTTTCCGGGAAAATGTACCAATGGTCCATGGATCCGGAGAACAGAAGGCAGTTGATCAGCGCAATTTACCTGTATGTATATATCACAAGGGAAAGGGAAGGAGATGCCACAGAATGAACACGGAGAGCATAACGGAGAGCAACTATGTGGATATCGCAGAGCAATCGATTAAAAAGCTTCTGGGAAAGCCGGATGAACGGGGAAAATACCGGAAGATTGTGTCAACATCCAAGCTGCGCGGGCTTCTGGCAATGGTATCGGATATATACAACGATGCCCTGAGCGTAAACCAGAATACGCTTCCTTCGGATTTGACCGCCCGAATCAGTTACATGAAGGTCCGTTTCTATTATGAGGCCGGCAGGGAGAAAAATGTAAGGGCGCTGTTGGAGACGGCACGGGTGTTCGAGCTGTTGGATGCCATTAATGGTAAGAAGGACAAATTCATTCTGTTCAGCCGATACATGGAGGCGCTGGTGGCATTTCGTAAATTCTATGTTGAAGAGGATGATTAGGAGAGCACAAAGATGTTTGCAAAGATAGAGATCACAGGAACGTTGAAGGTTGTGACAGGCTTGCACATTGGCGGGAGCGGTGCATTTGCAGCCATTGGTGCCGTGGATGCTCCGGTCATCAAGGATGTTAAAACGGCGGATCCCATCATTCCGGGCAGCAGCCTCAAAGGAAAGATGCGCACGCTTCTGGCGAAACGCTACAATGAGAAGGTCGCGGAGAAGCCGGACCGGGACGCAGACTGCATCTGCAGTCTGTTCGGCAGTGCTGCAAACGGAACGCCGCGGCCGGGACGCTTGCTGTTCACGGACATGTATCTGTCCAACAGCGAGGAATTGAAAAACTTTAATATCATCCATCCGGTAGAGGTCAAGTTCGAGAACGGGATCAATCGCAGCACGGCGGTTGCCAATCCGCGTCAGATTGAGCGCGTGATCCGCGGGTCAGAGTTCGGGCTGGATCTGGTGTATGAGACACCGGGTCAAATGGACGCAGAGCAAGCAGGGCAGCAAATCCTGTCCGATTTCCGGCTGATTTGCGATGGATTTAAACTTATGAAATATGACTATCTTGGCGGAAGCGGCTCCAGAGGCTATGGAAAAGTGGATTTTACAGACCTGGATGCAGAGGTTGTTGTAGGAGAGCTGGATGAGTCGATTCTGGAAGAATGCAACGCTCTGCTGTCAAAGGTTTGAGGATATATCATTATGAAATTCGCCATCTACAAACTGGAATTTACGGCGCCGGTTCATTTCGGAGAGGGCTCGCTCAGTGACGCAGGAAAGACCTTTTGTGCAGACACGCTTTTTTCGGCGCTGTATCTGGAGGCATTAAAGACGGAAGAAGAAGCAGAGCTGCTCCATGAGGCGCAGGACGGGGCGATTCTCCTGTCCGATGCATTTCCCTATATTGGTGAGGAGTATTATGTGCCGAAGCCGATGCTCTACGTAGAGCCAAAGGAGATGGGCAATTCCGTGCAGAAGAAGATGTTTAAGAAGCTGAAATTCATTCCGGTTACGGCATTGAGAAGTTATCTCAGCGGAGAAATCTCGGCGCCGGCGTGGGATATGGATGACCTTGGCAACGAGAGCAGCCAGGTGATGGCAGCAGTGCATGGAGAAGAAGTTACCAGGCCGTATGTGGTCGGCAGCTATCGGTTCGCAAAAGGCTGCGGTCTGTATTGTATTCTGGGCTACAGGGAGGATGCGGATCGGAGGCTGGTGGAGGATCTGCTGACCAACCTGTCGTATGCGGGAATCGGCGGGAAAAGGTCCGGAGGGAAAGGCAGATTTTGTCTGAAACGCGGCAAGAGATCTGAGGGACTGGAGCAAATGCTGCAGAACAGGAGCGGCGAATACAGCATGCTGCTGTCCACCGCCCTTCCAAGGGATGAGGAGCTGGAGGATGCGTTGGAGGGAGCCTCCTACCTTCTGCAGAAGCGGTCCGGATTTATCCTGTCCGAAACCTATGCTGAGGAGCAACGCAAGAAGAAGGATCTTTTCACCATGCAGGCGGGGTCCTGCTTCCGCAATCGATTCGAAGGTGATATATACGATGTGAGCGAGGGCGGGAAGCATCCTGTATATCGGTATGCGAGGGCTATGTTCGCGGGGATGTGAGCGATGAAGGATTATTTGCAGCATTATCAAATGAAGCTGACAGCACTTTCTCCGATTCATGTGGGAAGCGGCAAGAGCATTGGCAAAAAAGAGTATATTCAGAACGGTTTTCGCAGTCCGGTGATCATTCCGGATCAGGGGAAAATGATCCCGGACCTGGTGCAGCTGCATAAGGAGCGGGCCTACGAGACATTTATGCTGAATGGAACCAAGTCATTGTGGGAATGGCTGTTGGATCAGAAGATCAATAAGGCGAAGATCCAGGAATGGAAACGGTATGAACTGTCCGCAGGGGATGCCTTCATCAAGGCAAACGGAGCGAAAGGACCGCCGAAGGACATAAACTGCTTCTGCATGGATTCCTACGGAATGCCCTATATCCCCGGCAGTACCCTGAAGGGAATGATGCGGACAGCACTTCTGGCACATGAGATCCGGCAGAATCCGACGGAGTTTACGAAGCTTCTGCATGATTTGGAAATTTCTGCAGCACAACGAGGAAAACGCACCGTATACTTGAGCAGGGAGACGAAAAATATTGAGTGTCAGGCATTTCATACCCTGCGCAGGCCGGGGACCAAGGCGTCGGATGCCGTTAATTCCGTGATGTCCGGATTGATCGTCAGCGACAGCAGGCCCATTCCGGTGTCCAGGCTGACGCTGTGTCAGAAGATTGATTATTCTCTGAATCGAAATGTGAGGGCAATTCCGACGCTGCGTGAGGCGATCATGCCGGGAACGGAGGTCCTTTTCGATGTAACGATTGATACAGAGATTCTGCCCTACTCGATGGAGGATATACTGACGGCACTGAATGAGTTCCAATCGGATTGCTTCTCCTATTTTTATAAACGATTCGGGAGAGGTTCGAACGAAGACGGCATTGTCTGGATCGGCGGCGGTACGGGATTCCTATCGAAAACGATTCTTTACAACGCATTTGGCAGCAGGGCCGTGAGAACGACGGACCGGGTGTTCTGGGCAACCTTGGGCAGGCAGTATGAGCAACATAAACACCAGCAGGATATCGGCTTAAATCTTGCACCTCATGTGTGCAAATGTACGAGGTATGGGGGAAAGCTTTACGATATGGGAATGGGCAAATTGGAGGTCCTTTCATGAATTTTGCGCCGCAGCCTGATTTTCCACGGTTTTTCCGGGTTTTAAGACGCACGACATACGCAAGGGATGGAACGAAAGCCTTTGCGCCGCAAATGGCCCCTGCAGCCAGCCAAAATCAAGGGTTCGCAGGGGCAGGATTGAGATAGACA
>CAVAUJ010000104.1:0-6707 GCA_963591995.1 Succinivibrio sp. | reverse complement strand
ACGTTGCCGGGGGTCAGCCCCAGACGGTCCGCAATGCTCTGGTGATCCAGACCCTCGAAGAAGCGAAGGACAATGATCTGCCGGCTGCGTTCGTCCAGCTGGCGGAGCAGATCTGCCACAATGGTACGATTCTCAATTGTCTGTGCCACCTGACTGGCGGCTTCGTCCACAGGCTCCGCAGCAGAGCCGGCGGCGTCCATCATGGCATCGAGGCTGTCATTGTTTTTCGCACTGCGATAATAGGAGATCAGCATGTTCTTGGCTACAATGAAGATCCATGCCTTTTCCGGGCACCGCGCCGGGTCGAATTCGTCCTGGTGACGGTAGCAGGCAATGAACACCTCCTGCATGAGATCCTCCACATCCTCGCGTGTCTTCATGCGGGGAGTCAGCCATGAGCGGAGACTTGCGGAATACAATTGAACCCACTTCTCAACATCTGCCATAAATCGGTTATCCTTCCTGAACGGACACATTGGTGGCTTTTTGAAAAATTACAAAAAAGCTGTAACGCAAAGCCATCTTCCTGCGTATTTTAATACAGAAACGTCGATAAGGAAATATCCATTGACCGCCCGCGGTGAAAATATGGATACCCGATCAATGATGAATTCGTCCGCAGACGGCCGGTTCATGTTGAAATCGGCAGATGCTGAATAAAGACAAATATAGTAGAATGGTCAAGGAATGAGGAGGAAATACGATGAGTCTGAACAAAATTTTAGCTTTTCCCGGAACTGCAGCAGGTACGGCGGACATTGAGAAGCTTCTGAACAGTGTGGCAGCGGATGCGGATCTTCCCTGCTGGGATGATGAGCTGAGCCGTCTGATCCATGATACCGTGGCGGGAACGATGATGAACAGCGAGCTGTCGGACAACGAACTGGAGATGGTAAAGGCCGCCGCGTATGTTCCGACGGATAAAGATGAGCATTGAGAGAAAGGCGATGGGGAACGTTCGACGAGGTATGAGAAAACGATCCATGGCGGGACTGCTGGCCCTTGGGACAGCAGTCTCTTTGACTGCGTGCGGAATGCTCCGGGAGGATGTCGCAGGAGACCTCCCGGGGGCAGGAGTGGCTGCGGAAGAGAATGTGCAGGAAACGGCTGCGGATGGTGCGGAGAGTATGACCGGAGAAACAGCTGATGCATCCGGGGAGGCTGCGAATACATCGGAAGAGGCAGACGATCCGGAGAACACGGTGCAGCTGGACGGGAATACCGTGACAACGCCGTATTTTACGGCACAGATTCCGGAATCGTGGGAGAACCGCATTCAATGGAGTGTGTACGAGCACGAAGGCGGCTACAGTCTGAGCATTGAAGACCGGGAGGCTGCGGAATATTACGGAAGCGGGAATCTCTGCAGCATTCAGGTTTCGCCGGAGGTGCCGGTTTACATTCAGCACATCGGCGGAGATTTCATCGGGGTCATAGAGAATCCGGCGGGGGAGGTTCGCTATCTGTCGGTCTCCTATCCCACGGAGGCACCCTTTGACGGGGAGATCCTCGAGCGTTATCTGGAGATGGAAGAGAGCGCGGAGACGCTCTGTGCTTCGGTTGAGGCCGCGGACGGCTGGGAAATGCATAAGGAAAGCTATGAAGAGGTCATGGCCGGCGTGGAGAGCACGGTATTCGGCGTGATGGCCGATGCCTCCATGCACGCCTTCACCCTGCAGGATTACAACGGAACGATGATCACCTTCAGCGGAGCCGATCTGGACATCGCAAACCTCTCGGAGGACGGTGTCCATCCGGGGCATTGCTATGAGGTGACCTACAGGGGGATCATCGGGGAGGATGGCAGCACGGAGCATGCCGTCTTTGTATCACTGGAGAACCGGGATGCGGACGCACCGGCGAAGGATTACGATGCGTGCTATTACGCGACCCAGGTGAAGATGGCGCTTTCCTATCGGGATATGAGCTATCTTGCGCTGCTGTGCCGGTTTCCTCTGCAGCTGGACGAGAAGGAGATTCAGACGGCGGAGGAGTTTGCCGCCCTTAATTTTGACGATGTATTCTCGGAGGAGCTGCTGCGCAATGTGAACTATTGCGACCTGTACCATGCAGAGATGACCGGCGACTCCTTCAGCATCAGCCTGCTGCAGAAGGCACCGGAGATTGTGATCGGCAAGATCGGAGAAGGGCAGTGGGCGATTACGGCCATTCGTAATTCGTAACCGTTCACTCGCCTGCCAAGTGACGGGGTCTGGCGGACAGCTGAACCGTAATCGTAATTCGTGAGCCATGCAAAATGGGCAAATCGGGGATTGACGAAGCAGGCGGTTTTCGGTATTCTAGCGCAAAAGGGAGTAGCTGCCTGTCTGCGCCTTGCGCAAAGACGGGATTCGGCATCGTCAATGCACGGCGGAAGCCCGGTGCCGGGGCGGATCCTTCAGGATTTCAGGACGGATCTTGAGCGGATATCTGACAGCAAGACTTTTGTTTGCAGCAGTGGTTGCAGCAGAGGTCTTGCTGTTTTTGTATGAAAGGAATAGGAGGAAGCGGTATGCAGCAGTTGATGGATTTGTTCGGAAACGTGACGAATCTGACGTGGCAGATGGTTGCCATGTGGGTGATCGGGGGCGTCCTGATTTACCTGGGAATTCGAAAGGAGATGGAGCCGTCCTTACTGGTTCCGATGGGCTTTGGAGCTATTTTCGTGAATCTTCCGTTGTCCGGTGCGGTTACGCAGACCATCGACGGGATTCTGACCGAAGGACCGCTGGACATCCTGTTCAACGCGGGCATCTCGAATGAGCTGTTTCTGCTCCTTTTGTTCATCGGCATCGGGGCCATGATCGACTTTACGCCGCTTCTGGCCAACCCGACGATGATGCTCTTCGGCGCAGCGGCGCAGTTCGGCATCTTCTTTACGCTGAGCCTGGCCACCCTGTTCGGCTTCTCGCTGCAGGATGCGGCTTCGGTCGGCATCATCGGTGCGGCGGACGGCCCGACCTCGATTTTCGTCGCGGATTATTTCTCATCCAAATATCTTGGTGCAATCATTGTGGCAGCCTACTCCTACATGGCACTGGTGCCGATCATCCAGCCCCCGGTCATCCGGTTGATCACCACCAAGTCGGAGCGGAGCATTCATATGAAGTATCAGGGCAGCAGCGTTTCGAAAACAGCGAAGATTCTGTTCCCGATCTGCATCACGGTGGTGGCGGGACTCATTGCCCCCAGAAGCGTTGCGCTGGTCGGCTTTCTGATGTTCGGCAATCTCATCCGGGAGTGCGGCGTTCTGGATTCTCTCTCCGAGACCGCGCAGGGGGCATTGGCAAATCTGATTACGCTCCTCCTGGGCATCACGGTGGCATCGCAGATGCGCGCAGAGAATTTCCTGAATGTACAGACCATTTTCATTCTCGTGCTGGGTCTGGCTGCCTTCATCTTTGATACGGTGGGCGGCGTATTGTTCGCCAAGCTTCTGAATCTCTTCCGCAAGGACAAGATCAATCCGATGATCGGCGCCTGCGGAATCTCGGCCTTCCCGATGTCGGCCCGCGTGATCACGCAGATGGGCCTGAAGGAGGATCCGACGAATGTATTGATCATGCAGGCAACCAGTGTCAACGTATCCGGGCAGATCGCCTCGGTGATTGCCGGCGGGCTGCTGCTGAGCCTGATTCCGATGCTGTGATGCAAGGCAGAAAGGAGTAAAGAATGCTGACGAATTTTATGGAGTCCCTGCGGGTGATGGGCTTTGGTATGCTGGGAATTTTCGCGGTGGCGATTGTTCTCATTGTGATCATGAAGGTTCTGGTGAAGCTGTTCCCGGTCCGAAAGGATGAGGAAGAATGAGAAGATAAACGCCGGATGGATAAGGGGGTGGGACAATGCGGAAGGAACGTCTTGATTATCTGGATTTCGCAAAATGTATCGCGATTTTCCTTGTCATCTGGGGGCATACAGCACCGACCGGCTCGAGCATGCCCTATCGCGTTGTGCTGTATGCATTTCATATGCCGCTGTTCTTTCTGGTGTCGGGCATGGTGATTGCGCGCCGGGAGGAGGTGTACAGCCGTGCGTATTGGAAGCAATTCATTCGCAAGAACGTTATGGCGCTGCTGGTGCCGTATCTGATCTGGGGTGCGATCTACTCCAACTTCTGCTATGCGAACCTTGTGAAGATGTGCTACGGCTCCTGGGAGATGCTCCAAAAGACAGAAACCCTTACGTCTCTTTGGTATCTCCCGTGTCTGTTCCTTGCCAGGGTGATGGCCGAGCTGCTGCTGATGCTCTCCCGGAGGATTCGGGGAATTCCGCGATGGCAGATGGCGCTTGCCGCCTCGGTGGCAGCGTTCGCCGCGGGCTTTGCACTGCCGCACACTTCCATCGGGGATCCCTTCTGCTGCGACATCGCCTTTACGGCACTGGGCTTTATCATGCTGGGGTATGCCGTGAAGAATCTGGTGTTCCGGCTGCCGAGGAGAAATGCATGGCTCTATCTGCTCACAGCGGCGGTGTTCGGCGGCTTGCTCTTTCTGGGGCAGAGGCTGCAGGGAGAGACACCGCAGCTGATGATGATGTGCAGGGCAGAGTACGGCAATCTCTTTTTCTTCTTTCTCAATGCCTTTGCGGGGATCGGCCTGGTGATATCCTTTTCGATTTTCCTTACGATCTTCTTCCGGGAGCGTCCGCATGAGAAGGCCAGAGCCTTTATGCTCTGGGCCGGGGAGAATACGATCGGCATTTACTTCCTGCACAAGCCCTTTCTGCAGGAGGTCATCGCACCGGCACTTCTGTCTGCGGCAGGCGCAGAGCAGATGACGGCAGGACTTGGCTTCGCAGGCGCCGTCCTGGCCTTTGCTTTTTCTGCCGCCGGCTGCTGGGTGATCAACCGCTACGTGCCGTCGCTGTTCGGTAAATTTCCATCGCGAATCATTCCGTCGTGAATTCGCTACATCGATTTTTAAAGAAAACGCTGCTTGAATCAGCATTTCCTGAAATGACCGGCCTGTTCGTCAGGCCGGTCATTTTAAAATCAATGTACTGGTATTTTTTTATCAGGAGATGGCATCGACCATTCGGCCGACGGCCTCGGAAAGTGCGGCAACGGCGGCCTCGGAGGCACCGGCTTCCTTGCTGACGGCATAATAATAGAATTTGATTTTGGGCTCCGTGCCGGAGGGACGCATCGCAAACCAGGTGCCGTCCTGCAGGTGATAGCGCAGCACATTGGCAGGAGGGATGTCCCCGCAGCCGTTAAGATAATCGGTGACCTGTACGAGTGCAAAGCTTCCGAAGGAAGCCGGCTTTTCGCGGCGGAATGCATCCATGATGCGCCCGATGCGCGCAGCTCCCGCCTGTCCCTGCAGAACCAGAGAAACCTGACGCTCTGCATAATAGCCGTAGCGCCGGTAGAGGTCCTCCAGAGCATCGGCGAGGGTACAACCTTTCCGGCGGTACCAGGCAGCCATCTCGGCGATCAGCATGCCGGCGCAGATGCCGTCCTTGTCCCGGACCGCCGCACCCGGGGCACAGCCGATGCTCTCTTCGTAGCTGAAGAAACAGATGCCACCCGCTGCCTCCAGCTCGGGAATCCGCCCGCAGATGTTCTTGAAGCCGGTCAGTGCCTCGTAAACGTGGATACCATAGCTCTCGCAGATGACCTTTCCCAGATCTCCGGTGACGATGGATTTGATCATAAACGCATTCTCCGGAAGCGTTCCGCGCGCCATCTGGCTCTCTGCCATGTAGGCAATGAGGAGAGCACCGGTCTGGTTGCCGTTCAGCGGCCGGTATCCGCCCTGACCGTCCGGAATTTCGACGGCCATGCGGTCGCTGTCGGGATCCGTGGCAATGAGTACATCGGCGTGTACGGCCTGCCCCAGGGATTCGGCCAGGCGAAAGGCCCGCGGATCCTCCGGATTGGGATAGCCGACGGTGGTGAATTCCGGATCGGGCTCGGCCTGCTCCGGGACCATGACAAAATTCACAAAGCCTCTCTTTTGCATGATGCGGGAGAGAGGAACGGCGCCGGCACCGTTGAGCGGTGTATAGACGACGGAAACCGTTCGGTCGAGCTCCTCATCCGGGCGCTGTGCCATGGACAGAACATAGTTCAGATAGGACCGGTCCATGTCCTCTCCGAGAAGGGTGACGAGTCCCTGCTCCCTTGCGCGGTCAAGGGGCAGACGGTGAATGACGGCATCGTCCAGAAGGTCCAGCTGCTGTATCTCATGAAGAATGCTGTCCGAGATGCTGCCGGAGATCTGCGCGCCGTCCTCCCAATAAACCTTGCAGCCGTTGTACTCCTTCGGATTGTGGCTGGCCGTCATGTTGATGCCGGCGGCGGCGCCCAGACGCCGTATGGCATAGGAGAGCTCCGGCGTGGGGCGAAGGCTGGGAAACAGATAGACATGAATGCCGTTCCCTGCCAGAATTTCGGCAGAAAGCTCCGAGAATTCCCGGGAATGATACCGGCAGTCGTAGGCAATGACGACGCCCCTTGCGGCAGCGCCGTGCGCGAGGATGCAGGCGGCGATGCCCTGCGCTGCCCGGCCGACGGTCCGAACGTTCATCCGGTTGGTGCCGGCACCGCAGATGCCGCGAAGCCCTGCGGTCCCAAAGACAATCTCCTGGTAAAAGCGATCGGTGATCGCGTCTTCCTCTCCTGCAATGGCTTCCAACTCCCGGTGCAGCGGGGCGGCCGGCGGAAAATAAGCAAGCCATGCGTTATACAGCTGTTGAATCCT
>CAVAUJ010000103.1:0-6830 GCA_963591995.1 Succinivibrio sp. | reverse complement strand
CCGCCCGGCAAAACCGTTCTCTCACGACCGGAACACAATTTTCCGCAGGACGGCTTCGTCACAGGCAAACGGTGCCGTGGCCAGCTTTGCAGGGTTGCCCGCCACCATATCCAGCGTATGCTGCAGCTCCTCCTCGGGAATCAGATGCTCGCCGCACAGGATGCGGAAATACTCCTGCCATTCCTCCAGGTCACGGAAGCCGGCCAGCTGCAGAACGGCTTGCCGGTCCTCCTCAGGCACCTGCTCCAGATAGCCCGCCTCGAACCATCCGACCGCAATCCCGTGCGGCAGGTGCAGATCATAGGTCAGCCCGTAGGATAACGCATGCGGAAGAGTGGTCCCCGTCTGGGCAATGGCCATGCCCGCAAGCGCAGCGCTCTCCAGGAGGAGGTCCCGCTCCGCTTCATCCAGGCCTCTCTCCTCCAGGGTGAGCAATGTATCCTTGCATTTTCTCCAGACGCGGAGTCCCTCCGCCGCGCACATCCGGCTGTATGGCGTCGCCGATGCATTGCAATAGCTCTCCCACAAATGTCCCAATGCATCCACCGCCGTATTCCGGATCACATGGGGCGGCGCGGTCTTCAGGTATCTGCCGTCCAGAAGCGCCGCATCCGCATAGATTCTGTGCGGAAGGGAACTTTTGGTTCTCTTCCGGTGCACGGTCAGCACGCTCACGCCCGTCACCTCCGACCCGGTGCCGCAGGTTGTCGGCACCAGGAACAGCGGCACGTGCCGCGCTGCTCCCGAAATGCTCTGCGGTGAAGTGGCATCGTACAGAAAATCCGCCGTCTCCTCCGGATAATACAAAAGAAGCGCTGCGGCCTTGGCCGCATCCAGCGCAGAGCCGCCGCCGATTCCGATGACGAAATCCGCCTTTCTCTCCAAGCCCAGCTGTCTTGCCTTCATCACGGTCTCGACCGACGGGTTCTCCTCCACCTGATCGAAAATCCAAAAGGAAATCCCTTCCGCCTCCAGCGCATCCTGCACATCCGCCAATGCGCCGTTGGCCCTCGCGGAATGACGCCCTGTGACAATCAGCGCCCTTGTTCCCGCCCTGCGGAACAGCTCCCGATGCGCCTTCACACAATTCGTCTCATGATACAGCTTTACCGGCATGTAGAATTGCATTTATCCATCCCCCGCTTGAAATTCATCATCATATCCGCCGTAAGGCTAAGGCCGGACGGCTCCTCGCCCAGCTCCTCCCGGGACACCCAGACGGCTCTTGCCAGCTCGCCGTCGTCCATGTGGATCGCCTCTGTCTCATCCGCCGTGCAATAATAGCCAAGGAGGAGGTCCGCATCGAAGCCCCAGGGCTGGCTCTTATAATACCGGACATCACGCACGTGAAGTCCCACTTCCTCGAGAACCTCTCTGCGCACCGTATCCTCCGCCGTTTCGCCGATCTCGCAGAAGCCGGCGACCAGCGCATTTCCCTTGTGCCCTCTTCCGGCATAGCGGGTCACGATGATCTTGTCCTTTTCCTCATTCAGAATGCCCACAATAACGGCCGGTGCAATCTTAGGATAAATGACATTGCCGCAGGACGGACAGCACATGGCTCTCTCCTTGTGCGAAAAGACATTCGCATGCCCGCAGCGGCCGCAGAACCGGTTGTCCCGGTACCAGACATACAGATGGTACGCTGTCTCCCCGGCGTAGCACTCTGCCTTTGGCTCGATCCTTCGCAGGGTTCGAGTGCTCTGCATCGAACAGGTGCCCGTTTCCGGTGGCTCCTCCCCGGAATAAAGTGCCTTCTCCCCCAGATACAGCCAATACCGCTTTTCATCAATGGCGAACAGGTAGTGCAGCTCCTCTCTTTCTCCGCCGCGCTCGAGGAATTCAGCCAGAGACGGAAACGAGATTCCATTCGCCTCTTCGCGGCAGGCAATGCTGCGCTCTCCACATACGAAGACCGTCTCCCGGATGCCCGCCTTCTCCGGCCCCACATCCCGGAATTCATTGTGCATCACCTGCGGTGCAATATCCTGAATCATAAATTCTTCACCCCAACACCTCTACGACATCCGCCGCACCATAGGTCACGCCCGAAAGGGCCTCTGTCTCAATCCGGTAGAGCGCATGCGCCGCCAGATGCTCCGCGGCCTGCTCCAGATCACGCACGCCCGGCATGCCGGCATAGAGGTCCACCACGGCATAGGCCGCTTCCTCCGTTACCACGCATTCCTCTCTCGTCATTCCCATACGCCGCAGCACCTTCGGAAGGGAATAGCGCATGAAGATGGTCTGCTTCTCCTCTCTCGTATAATCCGGAATGTCGATCACCGCGAAACGGGTCATGAGCGGCTCACTGATGCGGCTCTTATCGTTCGCCGTGGCAATGGGATAGACGCCGCCTGTCGGAATCGTGCATTCCATGTAGTTGTCGGTGTAGCCAAGATTGTCCAGCAGCGTCAGCAGCGCATCTGCCGGATTGCCGCTGGTCGTTTTCGAGTCCGCCTTGTCCAGCTCGTTGATGATGAAAACAAGATTCGACTCTCCCGCAACGTAGAAGGCCTCCATGATGCTGCCGGGCTTGGCATTCGCATACACCCGGGAGGTTCCCGTGAGCTGCTCGGAATCGTGAATGGCGCTCATATCCAGGGTCGTCCACGGAAGCTTCAGAATCCGCGCAACGGCATAGGCCACCTGCGATTTTCCCGTTCCCGCCGGTCCCACCAGGAGCAGACCGTAGGCGGGCAGCGTATGTGTGCGGTTGATCTGAATGATGGTCTCAATGATGCGCTGCTTGACCGACTCCATGCCGTAAAGCTCTTCGTCCAGAATCCGTCTGGCCTCTGCCGGATCAATGGAGCCAAAGGTCGTGTCCTTCCATTGAATGTTCAGCATGATGGAAAGTGCGCGCTGCGCGTGGCGCCTCTCATCCGGTCCGATTTCCGTGGAGCGGGCCACCACCAGATTCCGTCTCGCCCATTTCAGAATATGCGGCGGAAGGGACCGGCCCGCAACGTTCAGAAAATCCGTGATGCTCTGAAGGCTGGTGAGCTTCATGTCATCGCCCTCAATCTCCTCGCTGTCCTCATCCGGCACTGTTGCCGGTGCCTTTGTGGCAAGGAGCCTCGCGATGGCATATTGGAGGAAACCATCCTCCGCCGAAAGCTTCGTCTCACCGCCCGAGTCCACCTCACGGATCTTGTATACGCAATAGCCGCGCCCCGTCAACTTTCCGGAGAGACGCACGTTGATGCGGTTCTCTCCGAGCCACCGGACAAGATCCTCAAACCGTTCATCTATTTCCGCAATATCCGTCTCGGCCGGTGTTCCGCCCGCCATAAAGTGAAAGGAGGTGCGTTTCTCCGGCAGCTCAAAGCTCCCGCTCGTATGGTGCCGCAGTCCTTCGCCGGCGCTTCGCAGCACCAGGAGCGGATGCTCCGCATCCGCTGTCTCCGCATCGGACCGAAACGTCACATAGGTGCGGATCTCCTCCTGCCGGAGCGCACTTCCTCCGCTCCCCTTTGCTTCCTCTGACGCTGCACTGAAATCAAATACCTTGTTGGCCATACAGGCTGTCCTTTCTGAAATCCATTTCTGCTCTCTCCCATCCCGGAGCCGTTCACATTTTACCACGGAGCGGCGCTCTGCAGAAGTCACCCCCCAAACGTGTCCCTTCCCGATGCACTTCGTCCATCCCGGAAAATAGAGCAGCCGACCGGACTCGTCCGATCGGCTGCTCCCTTTGCGTTCATTTACACTATGTCTGTCTTGTAAAGTACCTGTCTTGCAACATCACGCGAACAGAATGCTTCGTCGTGATCCGCTCATCTGCGTCTGAGCTTCCTGCGAACAAGGACTGCCGTCACGACACCGGCTCCGGATGCCAGCATCAGCACCAGCCAGAGCATCGTGTGGCTCTCATCACCTGTTCCTGCGCCGCGCGCCGGTGTCTGTGTCGGTGTCACGGTCGTATCCGATGTCTGCGCGGGTACCACCGTCTCCGGCGTGTGGGCATTGGTGATCACCCATGCATTGACCGCATTCTTGCTGATGGTCTTGGTGTATCCCTCTGCCACATTCAGCTCATCCACGGTCCAGCTGGAAGCTGCATCCAGATGATCCCAACGATACCACCATTCATTGGCATCGCTCAGCGTTACAGGATTGCCGTAGGCTTCCCCGTTCCGATAGAGCTGCACGGTGACGCTGGCCGGACGGATGCCGTCCTGGTTGTTGCTGTCCAGCCACACCTTGCCGACCGCAACGTTCGTCGTGTTGGTGATCGATACGGATTCCTCCGGGGTGGTCTCTCCGCCGCCGCTGGGAGGCGTAACCTTCTTCTCCTCTTCCTTCTTGCTCTTGTCATTGCGGAAGGAAACACTGACACTCTTGTCTTCTGCAATCTCTCCCCTGGCAACCGCTCCCGCAGCTTCCGACGCGTCGCCTACCTTTACATAGGCCGTATAGCCATCACAATCGGATTCTGTCACTTCAAAAGCAATCGTACCATCGCTCGGTAATGTGATGCTCTTGCTCTGACCATGCTTTAACTTGAACTCATAATTGTAGATCAGGTCTCCGTCCACCGTCAGCTTTGCCTTAAAGCTGAATTCCTGACTGGTGCTGGCCGCATTCCCGGATACTGTCTTATTGATCACCAGCACCCGCTCCTTGCGCGTGGTGTTGTTAAACTCCGGTACAGTATACTTCTTGCCGTCCTTGGTGTAGGTCACCTCCGCGGTATAATCTTCACCCTTGCTAACCTTGACCGTGACCGTATAGACAGAGTCGTCATACTTTATGGACGCATCGGTTCCTGCCTTCTCGGAAATGGTGTACGTATAGGTACCTTCCTTGTCAAAGGAAAGTGCATCAAAGGTCACCTTTCCATCGACATTCTCCTTTGTCTGTACAACCTTATCGCCGTCCTTCAGTTCAAACGAAAACTTTCCTGTTGTCGGATTCTTGCCGTCCAGTTTCTTAACGGCTTCCAGGGTAACCTTAACGGAATCCGGCTTGTAGGTGTTGGTAACAATCCAGGACTTCTCTTCACTTGTCGGCTCCGCATACGTCGTGTCAAAGCCGGCCACTGCCTCTTCCTCAACCGTGTATGTGATCGGATTGCCATCCTTATCCTTCTGATCCTTGCCCGTAAAGGTCGCAGCCCAGCTGTCCGACTTTGTCAAATCAGCACTGTCAACCTTTTTGCCATTGGCGAGAAGATTCACCGTGATCTTCTCCGGAATCTTGTCGGAATCCTCGGCAACACCCTTCCATTCCTTCTTTACCGGAATGTCTATCTTCTCCGCCTTTCCGACATAGGTGTTGCTGACAACCAGTGCCAGCGACTGCCCCTTCTGTTCCTCCGTCACCGTGAACTTTCCATCGGTCGCCTCTGTCCCATTCACCGTAACGAGCGCCGTGCAATCATATCCGTCAACGTCTGCGCCGCTCTCTGTCACCTTATAGGTCCCGGCCCCCAGATATTGCGAAAGATATAACGTATCGCCATTTGCATCCAGCTGACCGGCCCAAATGACCTCTTTCGGATTTCCATCCGAATCTACTGCAGCGATGCTCACCGTAGGATTCGGATAAGCCGCGCCGTCCTCCAGACCGCTCGCTGTCTTCTTAATATTGACGGCCGTCTTATCCGTCAGCTTTGTATTCGTGAACTGCGCAACCGGTATATTCGAATCTTCCTTTGTGACAACGGTGTAATCCTTGCTGTACTCCGTCGTCGCTTCGTCATCAATGGAACGGATCTGATAGCCATCGCGCTGTACTTCCGTGATGGTGTAGGAGCCCGGCTTGAGCTCTGTCAATACCTTTGTCTCTCCACCCCGTACCGTAACCGTATTTTCGTAGGTCGGGTCGACATCCCCCTTCACATGAAACGTGAATTCTGCACCGTCGTTGATCTCCTTGCCGCTCTCATCGACGATGATCTTTTCGATTGCGAGCTTACCCTTGGTAATGTACGGTGTGAGATCTTTTGCAGTAATGTAGAGATCCAGGCCTGTCGGGGTTCCCGTATGCCCTTCACTCCGCATGCCTCTGTTGCCGGTGCACTCCTGCACGCCGGTATATTGCAAATCCGTAATGTCCACGTAGTAGTACGTCGTGCCGTCAATGGTCTTTGTCTTCAGGATATCCTTCAAGGCCTCCGGCACGGACGTGGATGTAAACAGCATCGTGGCACTGACCTTCACATTATTCATATGAAAATCAGAGTCAGAGCCCCATTCAATGTTGCTCGCTTTCAGATCATTAACTTTAATCTCGTACTCCTGATGGCTTCCTTCTGACTGATCCTCAACGTTATAACTTTCAAAATCGTAGGTAGAATTTCCAACCGAGACCTTGATCGATTTCTTCTCCAGCTTACCGTCTAAAGTGTGCTCCACGCCATCTACGGATACGGTGTACTTTCCATCGACCTTTACATCAATATGATTATATCCACTTCCATGGACGTCCCGATCTCCATGACCCCCGTCGCCTAGTTGCCAGCCTTTTTTCTCATTCTGGTTCTGGTCATTGTTGCCTTGCTGTCCCAATTGGCCATTCTGCTGCTGTCCCGGCTCATCTGCATATGCCGTAGCCGAGAACGTGGAGAACACCATCATCAGACTGAGCACCAGACTTAACAGCCACCTGCTGCCGCTTCTTTTCCTCCTCACCATTTCTCTCCCTTCGTGTGTCATCGCGCACTGATTTTAAAGCTTTACATAAAATAGAACAATTTATGTGAACTGTAGCAGATTTTTGACACTGCTGCAAGCCGGTTTACAGGCTATTAACAAATTCTTGGCAAATATGTTTACTGTACAGACGCCAGCCAGCGACGGGTCCTGGCGGAGTTGTCCGATCAG
>CAVAUJ010000102.1:0-6843 GCA_963591995.1 Succinivibrio sp. | reverse complement strand
AGCCGTCCTGCGGAAAATTGTGTTCCGGTCGTGAGAGAACGGTTTTGCCGGGCGGCTGGTGGTCGGGAGTTTTTTGCGGCGGGCACACGATTTGACGTTTACGGAATTCAGGTTGGAAGGAGCGGAGATGTTTTTGCATCAGGGAACCGGGACAATCGAATTCACCATCAGCGGCTATCAGTTTCCGGAAAAGAAATCAATAAAGGAATTTGATTACGATGCCAATTGGCTTATGTGTGAAATAAAGTATTCGGATGCAGGCTGCAGTGAAACATACAAAGAAGCCTGTCTCCTGACTTATGAATTAGCCGATCTGAAAGAGAATCTTTCAAAAATTATTGATGGTTCAGAGAGCAGCTATATTTCAGATTTTATGGAACCGTATTTAAAGATTGCGGCGGCAAAAAGTGATGAGAAAATCGTGCTCATTTTTCATTTTGCGCATGACACATTGGCTGGTATTTGGAAGGACAGAAAGATTTGTCAATCCTTGTCATATGAAGAAGCAAAACGGATAAGGGATGATCTTAAAGAGCTGATAGCCAACTACCCAGAGAAGTAGGCCGATCTCTATAAAGGATACAGACACACATGTTGTTCCGGCAAAGCCATAGGGGGATAGCGATGAACGAAACAGAAATATGGGATGTATTGGGAAAATCAGAAACTACGAAAGCTCCGGTACGTGTAACTTTCAATGAAGATGAAATATACGAAGGTGTTGTCATTTGGTCTGAAGGAAAATATGATTCGGAATCAGGCAAGGACGAAGCTGCGTTGGAAGTAGGGGAAGACGAGAATTTGTTCTTCTTTGTAGAGAATGTAAAAGAAGCGGTTCTCGTATAATATCCAGGACGGAAATGCTATCTTGGAAGCGGCGGACTTTGCCGCCATGTTGGAACTTGCTTTAGCCAAGACGGAGGTTGCGGATGCCTGGTTTTCATGAGGAATGGGTGACACCCATCTGGGAAGGGACACTGTGCTATCGCGAGACCTTTGCGATGATCGGAGAAGGCGGTATCTGCCGCGCACCGTTTCTGTGGGCACCTTCCCGCGTGCTGCGCGTGGAAAGCTACGATGGGACGGTATGCTACGAGGAGGGGAGAGACTATCGCATAGAGGGCGCGGAGCTGCTGGTTCCCCGGGGGAGCAGGATCCCGGTCACAGATTGGGGAACCTGGGTGTATCCGGACCGGGAGACGGCTGCCCTGGAGGGCAGAGGGAATGAATTCGCCGAAGGCTTCGGACCGATGGCAGCGGCGGGAGGCGGATTCCTGAATCTTCGCGCCGTGGGGCATCCGGAGTGCCTTACCGCCTGGCAGGTTGCTGTCACCTACGAAGCGGCGCACAAGGAATTGTCATGGACGCCGACATGCTCGCTGGAAAGGCTGCCGCGGCTGGTGCGGAAAGTGCAGGCGAAGGATCCGGTTACGGTTGTTCTGTACGGAGACAGCATATCCTGCGGCTACGATTGCAGCGGTCTCTACGGACAGGAGCCGCAGCAGCCCGTCTGGGCAGAGCTGCTGCAGCACGAGATGCACGCGAAATGGGGAGCGCAGGTGGAATTTCACAACACGTCTTTGGGCGGAGCCGATTCCGACTGGGCCATCCGGAATGCGAAGGAGCGCGTTTGCGACCTGCGGCCGGATCTTGTGATCCTTGGCTTTGGCATGAACGACAGGTGCGGCGCAGCGGAGTACCGGGAGAAAACCCGGATGCTGACGGAGACCATCCGGCGGGAGAGCCCGGAGGCGGAATTCCTGCTGATCGCTACGACGCTTCCCAATGCATTGGCAAGGACGGCGCCGCATTATTTCTGCGCGCATCAGGATGAATACAGTGAAGGCCTGCGGGAGCTGACAGGAAGCGGCATTGCACTGGCAGATGTACAGGCCTTGCAAAAGGAGATGGAGAAGAGAAAACGCTACATCGATCTGACGGGCAATTGGCTGAACCACCCGAACGACTACCTGGCAAGGGTGCAGGGACAGGTTGTTCTGAAGGCATTGGGGCTGTAAATCAAAAGGAACGGGAGAGAAGGCGGAATGCTTTCTCTCTCGTTCCTTTTGCAAAATAAAGCAAACGTCAAATCATGCGCCTTCCGGCACGGCCGGTGTGCAAACAGGAGATGCATCACCGGTAATTCTCGCTGTCGGATTCCTCATACTTCTCATCGCAATATTTGCAGCGATAGGTGCCGGTGCTCTCGTCAGCCAGATAGAAAAGATGCGGCAGACCGCGTTCCACCGAGGAAATACAGCGCGGGTTGGAGCAGTGAATGACGCTTCGCAGCTCGCGGGGGAGCTTGAGACTGCGCTTTTCAATAATCTCACCGTTCTTAATGACATTGACCGTGATGTTGCGGTCGATGAAGGCCAGAACATCCAGATCCAGGGAGTCGATGTCGCATTCCACCTTCAGAATGTCCTTCTTGCCCATATTTTTGCTGCGGGCATTCTTGATGATGGCGACGGGGCAATCCAGCTTGTCCAGCCCCAGATAGTGATAGATCCGCATGGCACGTCCTGCCCGGATGTGATCCAGGACGAAGCCCTCTTCGATTTGACCGATGCTCAGCTTATTCGCAACCGTTGCTGCCATGATGTTCCTCCCTTCTCAATCTGCCAGTCCAAGGAGTGTCAGAATTGCGGCCATGCGCACGTAGACACCGAACTGCACCTGCTGAAAATATGCGGCTCTCGGATCCTCATCCACGTCCACGGCAATCTCATTGACGCGGGGAAGAGGGTGCAGGACGTAGCAGTCCGGCTTGGCGAGGGAGAGCTTCTCACGGTCCAGAATGTAGAAATCCCGGAGACGGATGTAGTCTTCCTCGTTGAAGAAGCGCTCCTTCTGGATGCGCGTCATGTAGAGAATATCCAGATTCTGAATGGCATCCTCAATCCGGATGCACTCTTCGTAGGCAATCCCCCTGGCATCGAGCATTTCGGTGATGTAGTCCGGTACGCGCAGCTCCTTCGGGGAGATGAAGACGAAACGCACGTCGGGATAGCGAACCAATGCATGGATCAGGGAGTGGACGGTGCGCCCGAATTTCAGATCCCCGCAAAGGCCGATGGTGAAGTGGTCAAGACGTCCCTTGAGATTCCGAATGGTCAGAAGATCCGTGAGGGTCTGCGTGGGATGCTGATGGCCGCCGTCTCCGGCATTGATGACCGGGATGGACGCATATTGTGCGGCTACGGCCGCGGCGCCCTCCTTGGGATGGCGGAGGACCATGATGTCGGCAAAGCAGGAGATGACTCTTGCGGTATCCGCCACCGTTTCGCCCTTTGTGGCGGAAGAGGAGTTGGCATCGGCAAAGCCCATGACGCTGCCGCCGAGGTTGAGCATGGCCGTTTCATGAGAAAGCCGGGTGCGGGTGGACGGCTCATAAAAGCAGGTCGCCATTTTCCGTCCGTCGCAGCGGTGGGCATAGGCTGCGGGGTGCAGGCGGATGTCGTCGGCAAGATCGAAGATCCGATCCAGTTCCTCGGTGCTGAAATCCAGCGGTGTCAGCAGATCCCGTTTCGCCTTCCGCTGTGTATTTTGTTCCAAATTCTGTTGCATGCATTGCCTCCTTTGAAAATTATGGACTTCATCATTCTGCGACGAATGCAATCTCCTTTGCCGCCAGAAAACGTTCCACGGTGTGATCCCAGATGCGATCGGGGGTTTTGTCCGGAAGGAAGGTCTTGACGGCAACACCGGTGATCAGATGGAGTCCGGTGTCATCCAGACGAACGTTAAGGAGCAGAGCCGCGACATTCTCCATCGTGCTGCGAGGCAGATCGTCTGCCTTTTGAAGCGTAGGGAACACGTATTGAGGCTTCAGGAGCAGGGTCAGACGCAGGAAGGAGGGAGCCTTCTTGCCCTTGATGATTTCACGGCAGAGGAGTCGTGCCTCACTCCATGGCTGATACGAGAAAAAACGATGTCCCGGATCGCCTTCGCCATCCGCTACATCGTTTTCGTAAAAGTCCTTGTTCAGCTGTCCGTCAATGGAATAGGTAACCGCCATACGGATCACAGCCTCTTTCAGAAGAAAGGAATCAAAGGAATCCGTGGAGAATAGCTTCGCCATGAATGTGCCGATGTTGTGAATGGTGAATGAAACCATGCGCTGTCCCTTCTGCTGTGCTGCCATGAAATGATCGCCGCCCATAGTACGCAAGGTACCGCAGGGCAGAAATCCATCCGAACCGGCGGTGCCGGAACCAAGGAACAGTCTAGCACAAACGCATGGAAAATCCAGATGAAGTTTTGCACAAAGAAAAGTTAGTTGACACAAACGAGAAGGCATAGTAGACTATCCACGTAATTTAGATATAGCTAATATATATTAGCGATATCTAATAACGACCGCTTGTTTTGGGTCCTCGGTTTGCGGCGGCATCTCACCGGGATGGAAGGGAGAGGGATGCACGGCGGGGGACAAGAGCCATGGAGGTGGATTGCCAGATGCCGGAACGGACGTTGATTGAAGCTTGTTCTCCGACGCTGGCCGGGATGAAGCCGGCCAACCTGATCAGTCTTGTTTATCCTGATCCGGAGGAGGCAAGACGCGACATCCGTGAAATGAATCGGATCTTTGTTCGAAAAGGCCTGCGCGCCGTGCCGCTGAATTACAGCAAGGAGCATGTGCTGCTTTATGTTTACCGCCCGGATGTTCTGCGGATGCTCTTCGAGCGGAGGGAGATCCGGGAGTTTCTGCAACCGTACGGGTACGAGTGCAAAAATGCGGACCGATGTGTCATGCAATTGGGGGAAAGGATCCGGGAAAGGCGCTGCAACGAGGAGTTTCCGCACGAAATCGGTTTGTTCCTGGGGTATCCGCTGGAGGATGTGGAGGGCTTTATCCACCACAAGGACGTCGGGTGTAAGTGCATCGGCTGCTGGCGGGTATACGGAGACGAGGAAAGCGCGAGGAAAACCTTTCGGAGCTATCGCAGCTGCACCCGTGCCTACCTTCGTTCGTGGGAGAGAGGAAGACGGTTGGAGGACCTGATCGTTGCCCGGCAGGACGAAAGGGCAGCCGCGGGATGGTCCGGACACAGGTGAGATTTCATAGCGGGCAGGGGACGACCGGGAGGTCCGCCGCAAGGTGAGCGGAGCTGCCGGGAATGGTATTCGAAGAGGCCCTTACCTGCTGGAAATAGAGAGCATTGCGAATGTTTCAGATGAAAAGGAGATAAGAGTATGAGCAAGGTAGCAGTGGTATATTGGACAGGAACCGGCAACACGGGAATGATGGCGGATGCCGTTGTCGAAGGCGCAAAGGCGGCGGGAGCTGATGTCACGGTCCTTGGCTGTTCCGAATTCACGGCAGCGGCTGCCGGAGATTATGATGCAATCGCCTTCGGCTGCCCGGCCATGGGCGCAGAGGTTCTGGAGGAGAGCGAATTCGAGCCCATGTTCACAGAGGTAGAGGGTTCCCTTTCCGGCAAGAAGATTGCCCTGTTCGGCTCCTGGGGCTGGGGCGACGGCGCGTGGATGGCAGACTGGGAGAGCCGCTGCAAGGACGACGGCGCGAACGTTGTCGCCACCGCAATCTGCCAGAACGCACCGGATGACGGTGCATTGGAGGAGTGCAAGGCACTGGGCAAGGCGCTGGCATGAGCACTGCCGCATTGATGAGGTTTTGAAAAAGAGTCCTTCGGCCGGGATCGGTCGAAGGACTCTTTTTTGTGCGCCTGGCGGCGCACGGTGGATCGCACGGATTTGCAAAGGAATTTGCTGCTTCGCAGCGCAAATCCGGAAGAGCTACATGAGAATTCTTTCCGCCAGAACGGAGAGGAGCGGAACGGAAAGGGCGCTGAGCACCGTTGTCGTGACGAAGAGCTCGGAGGCGTAGGGCGCATCCTGCCCGTACCGGTCGGCGAACATGATGCTGACGGCGCCGGTCGGGCAGGCGACGCACAGAAAGAGTGTGAAGGCTACGTTGAAATTCAGCGGCAGGAGGAAGAGGAACAGAAGGCTCACCAGAGGGAACAGGAGGAGCTTCACGGCGCTGACAAGGTAAATCCGCGGATTCCGAAGACTCTCGAGGAAACGGCTCTGGGCAAGATTGGCGCCGGCGATGAGCATGGCAAGCGGCGTGTTCATATCCGCGATCATATCCAGAGGTTCACGGACCAGTGCGGGGAGCTGCAGACGCAGCAGAAAGCACAGGACACCGAAGATCACCGCGAGAATGGGAGGCGTGATCAGATTCTTCAGATTCTCCGCGGAAAGGAGCTTGGAGGATTTGCCGCAGGCCTTGTTCATCACAAGGACGCCGTGGGTCCACAGCATCAGATTGAATACGGCATTGTAGGCCGTGGCATAGAAAACACCCTCGGCGCCCAGGACACCGTTTACCAGCGGGATGCCGATAAAGCCGCAATTGGAGTATACCGTGGCCAGCTTCTCGATGGCGGCGCCGCCGGTATTCTTCCGGAAGAGGACCTCGGAGAGAAGGATGGTGACCGCATAGGTGACGAGAGAGCCCAGAACGGACCACACAAGACCGCGCAGAAGCGCCGCGTCGAAGTCAATCTGGTAGGATTCAAAGATGAGAAGCGGAGAAATGAACATCAGCAGCAGATCCGACATTCTGGAGACAGAGGGGGCATCGATGAGGTGAAGCTTAAAAACAGCGAAGCCGCAGAGGAAAATGATGAACATCTCAAAAATTTTACTGAGGACAATGGCGGACATGGGATTTCCTTTCCGGATCAGGTGGTAAACGGATGCAAATTGGTTATAATGATGACTGCCTGCTTAGTACATCGATTTTTAAATAACTAACCAAACTAACTGGTCCTTTTTCCTGATTGCACGTGTCAAAAATCCTCAGCGTAG
>CAVAUJ010000101.1:0-7037 GCA_963591995.1 Succinivibrio sp. | reverse complement strand
CCTCTACATTGGGTGTTTCGTAGTTCTTTTTCATACGCTTCCGGCTCCTTTCCGTTACCATCCATTGCCTGTAAATTTCAACACGAATCCGCCGCTTTCAAACGAATTCATACCTCTGCAGGAACGGTGAAGATGCCTTCCTCCACCATGCGCTTTCCCCATTTGCAGATCAAAGGACTGGCGTGTCCGGGCGGTGCACCGGCACCGTGCTCGGCCACACAATGCTTGCACACAGGGTGGTAATAGCAGCCCTCACATTCCGCCGGCCGCGGGTAATCCAGGGCAATCCGATTGATCCGCCGCCAGCTCTCCGCAAATCCGAGGGCTCTCACATCCACCGGCTCGCAGGGAAAGGTATTGCACGGGCGCATCTCTCCCCGCCAGCCGATGGAAAAGGAACCTCGCCCTGCGCCGCAGCGAACCCCCCGTTCCGGGGTCTTCCCGGCAGAGGGCGGATCCGGAAGGCTGTCTGCATCGTATGCAGGCCCGATATCCTTCCCCTCCAGCTTCCTTTGAAGCTTTAGCATCGCCGCGTAGACGTCCACCTCTGCGTCCGCCCTCATGCGCCCCGTCTCGTTTCTCGGTGTAACGATGCCGGCATTGATGGCGAAGTGAAAGCCCTCCGCATGGAGCAGACGGACAACCTCCTCTCCGTCTGTCATAAAGGCATTCGGTGTGACCGCAATGCTCAAGGGGATTCCCGCATCCCGCAGCCGGCACAAATTCTCCATGACACGGCCGAACACCCGGTGTCCGGTCACTCTCTCGTAGGCATCCTCACTCGCGCCGTACAGCGTCACCTGAATGCCGGAGGAGGGATGCCGGACGAAGAAGTCCGTCATGTCCGCATCCATCCGGATGCCGTTGGAGAGGACAAAGGTTTCCACTCCCAGATCCACAAGATAACAGTACAGCTCCCGGAATCCGGGATAAGTAAGACACTCTCCTCCCGTCAGCCGGGCATACAGCATGCCGGCGTCCGCGGCCTCCTTCATGATCCGCTTCCAGTCCTCCGTCGGCATCAGCTCTGCACCCTGCATCTGCTCCCGGTTCAGGTGTACATAGCACATCCTGCAGTCCAGGTTGCACAGCGGCGTCAGCTCAAAGGAACCGGAGATCGGCACATTCTTTTCCCTTGCCTTGAAACTCAGAAAGCGGCGCACGGCTTCGTACCGCCGGTAATCCGTGATGCCCTGTGCATCCAGCTGTGCCAGCAGCTCGCGCAGGGACCGCGGCTCCTGCATCGACTCTGCAGGGGTCTTTTGCTTTTCTATGGATTCTTCCATGGACCTCACCTCCTCCATAGGCACCATCTCTTCAAAATGCGGCAGGCAAAGGCCTTGCTCCTCCACCACAGGCGCCGCAGGGGGAGCCCTGCCATCCAGCAGCACCCGAGGACTCTGGCCGGTGCGCTGCTCAGCGGAATGCATTTTCCGTCCCGTTCCGCCTTCTGCGCCGTTCCGAGAACGCAGGAGCGCGGCATCCAGGGATCGGGATACCAGCAATGATCCCCCAATGTCTGCACCCTTTCTCCCCGGATCCGGTACACCCGGTGTACCACATAACGCCCTGCAGGATACTCGAACAGCACCACCTCTCCCCGCCGGAGCGGGCCCGCGAGCGGGACGATGGTAACCGGATCTCTGCCTCTTCGGATCAGCGGGCGCATGCTCTCACCGTCCAGGGGAATGCACATGCGCAGGACGATGCCCTGCTGCGCGAGCGCGTGCCATTCGGCAACGGAGATCTGCCGCTCCCCCGATGCCGTGATCATAAGTTGTCTGCCCTTCCCTCACCCGTGCATGCCGGGAAGGGATTCACCAAATGCTCCGCATATTCCGTGCCCTGCTCCCGCAGGACCTTCTGATACGCCTCCCGCATCCGCACGGGCCGCCGGACGGTGTCGTGCGCATCGCTGGCCATCACATCAACGGCCCGGGCTCCCAGCAGCTCCCTTACAAAGCGGCGCTCCCGGCCCCAGCGCGGCCGGAGAATGGTATCACAGTTCATCTGATAGACCAATCCGCATTCCTCCCTCAGTTCCATCGCCTGCCCGGGCGCGCGCACAAGGCACCGATACCGCTCCACATGGGCCAGAACGGGTTCAAAGCCTGCCTGATAGATCCGGTTCGCCGCCTCCGCAATCTCACAGATGCGCACCTTTGGATCGAACTCGATCAGCACCCGCCGGGAATCCCCGAGCGTCGGGAGCCTTTCTGCCGCCAGCTCGTCCGGTACGGCGGAGCAATAGTGTATTTCACAGCCCTGCAGGATGCGAAGCGGCCAGCCCCGCCTCCTGCAAAGGGCATTGGCCTCCTCCAGCCGCTCCCGGTACCGCGCAAGGTCAAAGGCGTGCACCGCAGGATAGGCGTGCGAGGTCGCATACACCAGACGGATTCCGTTAGCCCTGTCCTGCTCGAGGAGGGCCTGCATCTCCTCCGGCGTCTCCGGTCCGTCGTCCAGACCCCAGAGCACGTGCTGGTGCAGGTCCGTAAAGCCTTCCGTCCTCATGCCTGCGCCGTACCGTTCTGCCCGGTATCTTTCCCGGTGGCTCTCCCGGCGTCTCTTCCGGCATCGGACCGTCCGGCGCTCTTCGAGGCCTTCTTCTCTGCCTTCTTCTCAGCGCCCTTGTGTCCTGCGCGGCCGAAGAGGGCGCTCCAGCGCCCGCCTTGTTTCTGCTCCGTTCGCTTCGTTTTCGCTGTCTTCCGTTCGGCTTGCCTCTGTTCCGCAGCCTTTTGTACGGCGTCCTTCTGTTCGGTTTGCTTCTGTTCGGTTTGCTTCTGCTCCGCAGGCTTCCGTTCACTGCGCTTCTGCCCGGGGCGGTCTTTTCCGGTGCGGCTCTCCGCGGAGCGCTTTGCCGGCTTCCCGGTGCTCCTCCCGTAGCGGCGGTAGTAGCCCGCGTAGCGTTCGGAGCGGTAGTAGTATTTGCGGTTGCCGAAGGCCTTGAGGTCGACCCCGTTCATCACCGCCCCCAGCACGGGGCATCCGGTCCTTGCAATGCCCGCAGCCACCTCGCCGATGTCCTGACTGCGGCCGTTGTTGTACTCCACCACCAGCACGGCACCGTCGCAGGATTTGGCAATTTCCATCGCGTCAATGATAACACCCGCGGGCGGGGAATCCACCAGAATGATGTCGAAATTCTCCCGCAGCGTCTTCATCATATCGCCGAAGCGGGGCGAGGCAAGGAGCTGCACGGAGTTGAGCACCTCCCGCCCGGCGGGCAGGATGTAGGCGCCCGGCAGGTTGGTCTTGTACACCGCGTCCTCCAGATCGCACAGATCCGCCAGATACTGGGCGAGGCCGTAGGCCTGACCTCCGGCGAAATGGAACCGGTAGCGCCGCGCCAGTGTGGAGCAGCGAAGGTCTCCGTCCACCAGCACCACATTCTTGCCGTAGCTCGCCAATGTCCGCATCACGTTCATGGCGATGCCGGACTTTCCCTCATGCTCATAGCGGCTGGTGAAGAGAATCGCGCGGATGTCCGTGCCGCAATAGGACAGGTTGGTGCACAGCGTGTTCATGGCCTCGGTGCAGGCGTAATCCAGCGAGGGAAAATGGGTAATCTCCAGTTGGTTCATGCTCTGCCCGCCTTCTTTCCTTTTCGTTTCGTGCCGGACAGCTCCGGGTTCGCCGGAATGACCGCCAGCGTCGGAATCCCCGCGTAGCGCTGGATGTCTTCCGGAGATTTCGGTCCGTTGTCCAACAGGAAGATCAATACCAGAATTCCTCCGGCCAGCACCGTTCCCAGCAGAATGCCGCGGATGACATAGCCCGTGACGCCGGTGCTGCTGGCAACGCCGGGCACCAGCGCAACGGAAAAGGTGCTGGGCTCGTCGGTGTTCATGGTCTCTGCGATGAAGCTCTTGGCGGCCGCGGCATAGGCATTGGCAATGTCTGCGGCCGTCTGCGCATCCGGATGACGAACGGTGATGTACAGAATCCGCGTGTCCTCGGGGTTCGTGACGGTGAGCATGCTCTGGAGGAGGGTGTAGCTGTAATTCGTTCCCAGCTCCTCATTCACCATCTGATGCACCTCCCAGGTCTTGAATACCTCCTGGTAGTCCATGGTCAGCGACGAGCCGATCTGCAGGTCCGTCATGATGCTGCTGCCTGTGGTGCCCATGATGTACAGCTTCGCCGTCGCCGTATAGATCGGCATTGCCAGGCAGGCGCCGTACCAGCCAAGGAGCAGTGCTCCCGCAAGCATTCCCACCAGAATCCAATGGAGCTTGGAAAGGAGAAAGTAGAACAGCTCCACCAGACTGATGGCCTCCGCCGCAGGCTGTCTTTCCCCGCCCTGCGCCGCACCGTCCTGCTGCTCGCCCAGCCGCGACAGGAGCTGGGCGAGCAGCTCCGTCTCGGTCGAACGCTGCTCCGCGTCTGTCTGATCCGATGACTTCGTCGGATTTAATCTCATTCCTCATCCTCCGGCACACTCAGCACCAGCAGCAGACCGGTTTCCTCGTCCATGTCGATCAATGCCAGCTGATCAAAGACCACGTCCACCACATTCACCTTCCCGACTCTGCGCACCTTGGCCGGCTGCACGGACCAGTCCATCTGGGTTCCCTCCGCATTGTCCGGATCCGCATCTTCCCGGGGGATTCCCAGCGCAGTCACGATAACCTGTCCCTCCTTGTAGGGGGTTGCAAAGGACAGCGTCCCCAGAGCATCGCCGTCGGTCGGACGGAAGTCCTCCGTGATCATCGCCACATAGTCCGAGACAATCAGGTCGTCCGCATCCGTTTCGCCGTCCTTTTCCAGCAGATACCGCACGCGGTTCTGATCCTCCTTGGGGAGCCATTGCAATGCCGGCTCCTCCTTTTCCTTCACGAACTGCTGCAGGTGCGCGATCTCCCGACGGATCAGCCGGGTCGTGGGCGCAACCTTCAGCCGGAAGTAATCCTCCAGCGACTCTCCCTTCTGCGAAGTGGAGGAGACAACGCGCGTCGTATCGCTCGCACGCTTGCTGGGGATCTCCGTGGTGCTCTCTGTCTCTTCCGCGGCTGCCGTTCCGCCGGTGCCCTTTCGCACCGTCAGAAGGCTCAGCAATACATCCTCGTTCTGCAGCGCCTTCATGAGCTCCTGCGGAATCGTGAATTCCACGCGCCCTACGGCAGTTACCCGGGATTTCACCGGTGTCCAGACGATGTTCTCCGGATCCGACACATCTCCCAGAACGACCACCGTCAGCTGTCCCGGCTGGTAGTCAATGGTCAGCTTCAGCACCACATCCAGTGCGGCCGGCGGCTTGATCTTCGGTGCATGCAGACGCATGAACTCCGACATGTACAGCACGTCCGGGTTAATGCTGAGCATCCTCTTGATGGCCTTCTGCGTCTCCTCCGGATACCAGCGCACGGGACGGTTCTCCTCCTCGAACACGAATTCGTAGATGTCCGTCACCGTATCCATGCTCAGCTGGTCTGCGGGCAGAGCCTCCAGCTCATAGACCGTCTGCTCCTTATCCTCCCATCTGGCCTCCAGCGAAACGGCGCGATCCTGGGTCGGCGTGCCGGGCGCGTCGGTGAGCACCGCCGCCAGCGCAGAGGTGCCGCAGGTCAGAAATGCCAGAACCAGGGCCAGACCGGTGCTGAGAATGCGTTTCTTCATAATACTCTGTCCTCTTTATACTCTGTCCTCTTTCGGAATCATCTCATTGCGAATCCCTTTACTGGTAGAAGGTATCCGCCAGCAGTGCATTCAGTGCCTCCGCATCGGCGTGAAACTCCACAAAGCCGTCCGTGCCGATGCAATGGGTTCCCTCCGGCGTTGCCGTCTCCGGCCGCTCGTAAGCCCGGCACTCATAGACCTTCTCCATCAGGTCGCTCCGGTCCAGGTTCGTTGTCATATGTCCGTCCAGCGCATCAAAGAGGGTTCCGACATAGTTCATGTCCTCATTCACCCTCTTCACCAGCAGCTCCTCCGCCGCCCGGATGAAGGTGCGCTGCCGCTCCATGCGGCTCGAGTTGGTCCCGTCCCCCACGCCCATGCGGCCGCGGACATAATATTCCGCCTGGCTGCCCTGCAGCGTCAGGGTTGTACCCGCCGTCATCTCCGGATCAAAGGAGGAGAAATCATCCTCCAGCGTCACGGTCACCCCGCCCAATGCATCATTGATCCGCGCAATGCTGCTCATATCCAGCGAGAGGTAGCCGTCGATGGGGATCTCCCCCAGAAAATGGCGGACGGCCCAGACCGTATTGTCACAATTCTCTTCCTCGTCCAGTCCGTAGGCATGGGACAGGCAGATCTGCTCCTCCTGCACCCCCGTATAATCACCGAAGGGGCCGTAGATGCGGATATCCGTCATGGTGTCGCGGTCCAGCTGCAGGGTGACCACCCTTTGCTGCCTCCGGTCTATGGAGATCAGCAGCAGACAGTCTGCCTGACCGGCATAGCGATCTGCATCTGCGGCCTCCGAACTCTCTTCCGTTTCCGGGTCCTCTGTTTCCGGATCTTCCGTTTCCCAGGTTTCTGTTTCCGGATCCTCCGTTTCCCAGTCCTCTGTTTCCGGACCCTCTGTGCCCTCGTCCCAGTCCACACCGATGAGGAGCAGATTCGTAAGATCCTGTGTCCGGTAGGTCCAAATGCGGCCGTCATATTGCATGGTCAATGCTGCCGCAGAGGGGAACCTTCCGTCCAACGAGCCCACCGTCTCTGACGCATCTCTTTGCTCCAGCCGGTTGCCGATGGCCCGAACACCCAGCAGCACGCCGGCGTAGAACAGGACCGCTCCGGCCGAAAGGACGAGCACCCGGGACTTCGATGGACGTTTTCTTCCGTGACTGCTGTAATTCACCAAGAATCGTCCCTCCCAAGCCCGCTCTGTTATAAGGTAATCGTACCATCCGCCGCCGCGTTTGAAAATGCATCTGTCCTGCTGCGCAAAGCTGTACGGGAAACGTTTGCATCATCTTTTGTGCACGATGAAGCACAGGTCCCCCAATTTTTAATCAGTAATATAGGCGCGGAAGGAACCCTTGTCAACATTTTATGTCCTCGTAACAGCAGGCCCGACACCTTTGCATTTT
>CAVAUJ010000100.1:0-7162 GCA_963591995.1 Succinivibrio sp. | reverse complement strand
ACGTTCTTAGACTCTCCTGCAAGGATTTCTTCCATGGTCATACTGACACCTCGCTCTCCATTTCTTTTCGGCCATCCTGGGTACAGTTTACTAGCCCCGGATTTTGAGGTCAAATCAGGACAAATCACTTCAAATTTGGACAAACATGATCAGCGGATTTGGATACAAGAAAACCCCGGAAAGTGTTGATTTTCCGGGGTTTTTCGAGGTTTTCGATTGTAAAATCGCGTCCAATTATCTCTTGGAGAACTGAGGTGCGCGACGAGCGGCTTTGAGACCGTACTGCTCTGGGAAAGCATCCGGATTTCCTTGATTTTACGCGGTTTTTCAGCGGTTCTGATGCGGTTAGCCTCATGTTTCCGTTGGGTGATCAGGAACTCTGTCCGTTACTATACTGACACCCGCCGGCGACGGGTCCTGGCGGAGTTGTCCGATCAGGGGACACTCTCGTTCCGTGTTCGGACCTAGCGGTGCTAAGCTCGCACAGAACGCTCGCAAGCACCGAGGCCTCGCAAGGCCCCTGATCCGGACATTCTCCGCCACCCTGTCGCCTGGCAGGCGAGTGAACTGTTACCGCTGCCCGAGCGCTTTATTGATCACCGGCCCCAGCATCTCCGGCTTGTTATATTTTACCTTCGCATAAACATCCATGGTCATTTTGCTGTTCTCGTGTCCTGCCAGATACTGGACCGTTTTCGGATCAACGCCGGCATATATCAGATTGGTGATATATGTATGTCGGAGCTGATGGGGTGTTACATGAAAATCAATGGAGCACACGATATCGGGACGGTTCCACTGATGTTCTCCTATTTCTCTTTTGATTGTATAGGGTATCCTTTGTCCGTTCACAACTTTATATGCCGTTCTTTCTTCCGTGGTCCTTACCTTGATCGCCCTCCACATGGACACGTACTGTCCTTCTGTCATGGGTGCGTCCGCACTGTTGTGCAGAACAAATTTAGAAGTTGATCCTTCCTTTTCTTTCTTCAGGCAGTTGATCAGGCATTCCGGAATGGGAATATTTCTTCTGGATGCCGGTGTCTTCAATTCGCTTGTGATAACGGCTCTGTTGTATTCGGAATGCCAGCTTCGCTGTACGGAAATATACGGGACCTTCTCATCCAGATGGACACAGTCCCACTGAAGGGCCAGGATCTCTTCCCTTCGCAGTCCTGCATAGAGTCCCAGCATTACAAAAACATACACCGGGAGCTGCGAGATCGCTCCAAGAAGCATATCCACCTGCTCATCTGTCAGGGACGTTTTTTCCTTTTCGGAAACGCCGCCTTTTGCCGGGAGATTTGCTGCAGGATTCGATGCGATCAGCTGATTATCCACTGCCGATTCAAAAACAGCTTTCACCAGCATATGAACCTTGCTGTAAGTACCGGAAGATAGCTTCGATACCGGGATCATAAGAAGCCGCAGATCATCCGGCGAGACTTCTCTCATATACATTTGCCCGATCTGAGAAACGACATTGGTACGTATCAGTTGCTGATAGTTTTTGAATGTGTTTCTCCGGATCGTGGCCGATTTCATCTTCAGCCATTTCTCGAAATACTCTTCTACGGTCGGATTCTCTTTGCTGTATTTGATCTGTTCGATTACCTTCTGCGCTTTCCGGGCTTTCTCGTATACTTCTTCTTTTGTTTTTCCGTAAACGGCTACCTGTTTTCCGTCTGCGTCCCTTACTCTCGTTCTGTAATATTCGATCCCCCTGGATACGGTCGTGCCGTATTCCGGGATCACTTTCTTTTTCGCCATAGCAGCTTCTCCTTTCTATTATGTAAATGACATCTGTTTAGCACCTGTCGATTTCAACGTGAATTGGCCGCTTGCGGACATATTCATGATTGAAATTGACAGGTGGGCAAGGTCCGAAGGACCTCTGCCCAGCCACATCTCGATTTTCCGAAGGAAAATCGAGATGCGGGTGCTAAATAGTTGCTGTATTACATACTCTGAGTCTTGCGGAAATCACCGTTTCACTCAAGGATGTCGCGTATATAGGAAAAGGCGAGGATACTTTCGTATCCCCGCCCGGGTCTTTCAAAACCAATCGCTCAGCTGATCGCTTATTCTGTTCTACAGGCTGCGCTCCACTGCGCAAAAACATCTCCCACCGAACCAATGATGTCTTCCGGCTTGTTATATTTTACCTTTGCGTAAATATCCATGGTGATCTTGCTGTTTTCATGTCCTGCCAGATACTGAACCGTCTTGGGATCAACTCCTGCATGGATCAAATTGGTGATATAGGTGTGTCGCAGCAGATGCGGCGTAACCTCAAAATCCAGACTGTAAACACATTTCCCGTTATGTGCCGCCTTCTCGCCAAGAACCGGTTTAACCCAGTGCTCGGTTCGGACGCCGTCTTTGTAAGTGAAATACCTGCGTTCCTGAACCGTTCTCGTTTTGATATACGTCCACAGACCTTTGAACTGCGTCTGGGAAAGGGGTTCTCCGTCGCTGTTGGCAACCACATATTCCGAAGCGGAGCTTTCCTTTGCTTCCTTCAGACATGCATACAGATTTTCCGGAAGAGGGACATTCCGGTTTGCCGCTTTCGTTTTCAGCTCCGTCAGGATCACCGGACGGTTATGCTCCGGATGCCATGCTCTCCTCACCGTCAGGTAAGGCGCCGACGCATCAAGATAGACCGAATCCCATTTGAGCGCCAGGATTTCTTCCCTGCGCAGGCCGGCGTACAGACCGAGCATTACAAATACATACGGCGGAAGATCCCGTATCGCCTCCAGCAACGTTTCAGCCTGCTGATCTGTAAGCGGTATCTTTTCCTTTTGCGGAACGCCTCCCCCGGAACATTTCAACCTTGTCGTCGGATCAAAGGGGATCAGCTTACTTTCCTTTGCCGACCGGAAAATGCTCTTATAAAGAATATTCACGGACTTATATACCGAAGCCGACTTTTTGGAAGCTTCCAACAGTACCATGCGGATATCATCCAGTGTCACCTCCGACATTTTCTTATCTCCAAGAGGCTGGATAATGTAAATATTCACCCTTGAGGTGTAACCGATCAGTGTGGTCTTTCTCACATGTGCCGACTGCATCAGCAGCCATTTCTCACAATAGTCTCTGACCAGAGGAGAATTCGCACAGTAGGTACCGTTGCTGATCCGCTCCTGCAGTGTCATCTCTTTGTCAAAGAGTTCTTCTTTGGTCTTCGCGGAGAGCGTAATGACCTTTCCTTCCGTATCTTTTACCTGCGTCCGGTAATACTCCCTGCCTTTGGAACGGGTCAGGGTGTAATCCGGCAGCTTGCTGCATCGCCTTGCCATGTTCTATTTCTCCTTTTTTCCAGTTAATCTACCAGTGCCTTTATCCACCCTCAAGGATGTCGCCGGTCAGCGGGAGGATCCCCGCACTTTCCGGAACGTCATCTCTTTTTCCTTCGGCCTTGCGCGATGCGTACACTTGGCAACGTATTCCTGAATCCCTGTCTCTGTAAAATAGATGCAGCCGTTCTCCACATACTGCACATAGGTGATCAGCCCGGTGCGTCTCGCTGCATCCAGAGTGGAAAGGCTGATGCCCAGCCGCTTGGCCGTATCTTTTCTTGTAAGCATTTGCTCCATCCCCTGCCTCCTTATGGAAATTCTGTCGTCTCCGGCAACGGATCTTCCGGATCCAGATGCAGGCTGATCCGGAGACACTCGTCAATATGGCGCATATTGTCCGGCGTTGTTTTCCCCAGATATTTGATGACCTGGTTCTTGTTGATGGTCTGCGGCTGCTCCGACTCGCTCATGGAAAGCTCTGCCAGACCATGCTGCTCTTTCAATACAAAATGTGTCGGCTGATGCAGCTTCTTCAGCTCCGTTGTCAGTGGGATGATGATCAGCGTCGGCCCGAAGAAATTGCCGGCATTGTTCTGAATATTGATGACCGGGCGGACACCGCCCTGTACACTGCCTTCCGGCGTTCCTAAGTCTGCGAGATAGATATCGCCTCGTTTATAGATCCAGTCTTTTCTCAACATTTATGTTCCTCCTCATTATGTAACAGATGAATTCCGGCACCCTTCCATCTGCCGTTGTGGTGATCCTCACGGATCTGTTCATTGCCTTATCCTCGTTTCCTATGCAGTAGGCAGGCATCGCTGCCTGCCCGTCTATCCGTAAAGTTCTTTCGAACCAAACTTCATATATGGTCTCTCCGCTTTTGTCCTCGACTCCCCCGGAGAAGCAGATGCTCTGATCTGCAGGAATACATTCAGGCGCCTGGCTGCTTACCAGATCCATGGGATTCCAACCCCTCCGTGGTTCTCACCGAGCTGCGTACAGAAGTATCATTGTGCTGTGACGGATCAACGCTGTATACAGGAGGCAATCCTGTACTTACAGGCCGGCTTATCGCTCCCGCCGAAAGGCGATCACCGCGTCTGCCGCTGATGTGGCTCCTCATCACAGGTTCGTGCCTGAAGAATGAGTATTCAGTTGTCAAGGTTCAATACAGGAGCTTCCTTTGCTCCTTACATGAACCAGTTTAGGAGAAATGAACTCTTTTTCCGTGGCCCCGGTACGGCCATTCCGGTAGCCCTCCTACGGCTACTTTTAGTGAAAAATCAAATCATTCATGCCTTCTTCGCAATCTCCGTGAGCTGGCCGATCACAGAAAAAATCTGATCCTTTAATTCTTCCCGGGCAGCTTCTTTGCCCATGAGCAGATAATCCGTACTCACATGAAGCACTATGGAAAGCTCAACCAAAAGATCAATGGAGCAGGCCTCCACGCCGCGCTCCATGCGGCTCACATGCTGCTTCGATGCCAGCCCAAGGGCCTCTGCCAGCTCTTCCTGGGTCATTCCCATAGCTTTGCGTTGCTCCTTCAGTCTCTTGCCAAATTCAGCGGGATCAAAATAGAACATAAATGTGTCCTTTCCCAAGCATTCGCCGGAGGAAAGGACTCCTAACACAGCACGAAGCAGATAAACAGCGGCATTTTTTCACCGAGGCACATGCTCTTACGTTTACGGACGTTCACAGATAAACGAGCACAAAAAAGAGCGCCGTAGAAATCGAACCGAAAGCTTTGGATATGATTGATCCATTACTAACTCAGTTCGGCTTCGTACGGCGCTCGGTAGTCACGATCCCAAAGGACCGGCTCTGCTTGCTCGATTAAAAGTCGTTTGTGTTATTCAGTTGTTCTCTTCTTCACCTTTTTCCACGCATGCCGCCGGAAAAGGATGATATTTCCTCATAGTATCTCTTCATCCTGCGGAAATACGCAGGACTGAGAGCTCCCTGGAATTTGCATTTCTGGCATTTGACAAATACGAGATCCGTCTGCGTGACGGGAATCTTTGCAACCCAGAAATTGCAGATCGGGCATCTTAAGTCGCGGGTCGTTATCTGCTCTGCCTCCAGTTCCGATCTGCGAAGACGCACCAGAACCTCTGCAGAGGGAGCCGGATAATGGGGATTAAAACTGCTTTTGCTGCTCACTGTGTCGCCCCCTTCCACAAGGTATCCGAGAGGTATTCTTCCAGCGGTCTGTACTCCAGTAAATGAAACTGTCGCAACCGGATGAACAGTGCCGTGAAAGAAACCCCCAGCTGAGATGCCATTCTATCTATCATGATCCGATCTCCGGAGGAAAGAACGTTGTCTCCAAAGACTCGAATGTGATTGCCGTTGTTAAGGTCTGTGATCGTCCGATCGACCAGAAACCGCGGCATCAGTAATGCCGCTGCCAACTTATCGGCTTCTGTCTCCATGATGTTGAAATGTTCACGCAGCTGCTGCAGTGAATAGATCTGCTGCGCATCATAGATCCGATGGAACTGCGGCTGCGGATAATGTTTATCCAGAATAAAATGTGCCGCCTCATGGGCGATGGTAAAACGGCATCTGCCGCTTTCGTTGTCACGAAGGAGTAACGTGTCCAGTACGATCGTTCCCAAAGGGAAAACAAATGGAGCGACATTTCCTGCACGTAAAACTCTCAGCGGAGCAATCCCGTCTGCCAGAAATCCGATCTTATCCGTATCTTCTTCCGCAAACTTTTCGTAGGTGACTTGCAGCCCCAGGGAATTCGCCAGCCCTTCAATATCAACACATTTCAGAGACTGGGACATTCCCGACCGCCTGAGATAGGAAAGCACAATCCCTTCTCCGAGCTCGTCAAGCTCTCTGTACGGTAATCTTTTGTTCAAGAAGTATCCCCCTCCACCGGAATCGGCTCCACATACCACTTAGAACCGAGTCGGTAAATATATTTTTCCGCACTACCGATCAAGACCGTGTAGCGAATTCCTTCAAATTCATTGTCCGAAGCTTCGCTGATATGAAGCGTCCGGATCACCTTCCAGCACCTGCCATCCGGCCACCGGATAATGTTAGGCCGGACCGTACCATCCTCATAGCAGATGCATTCTACGTTGACATATACCTTATTCATCTGAATTTCCTCAAATACAGCTGCGCTGCTCTGCTATCCGGGAACAGTTGTCTTTACTTCTCTTTGATCACATGGCTCAGGACGCCCTGGCAGACCAGCCGATCTACGGCAATGGTCTTGTGACCGTATTTCTCGACATTACAGTATTGCAAGATTGCTTTACCGGTCGCTGTACTGACGCCGCCATACTTTTTCAGCGTGTTCTGGTTACTGCCGTCAAGAGCAACTACGATATCGCCGGTCCTGGCTTCCTGCGTTTTCCGGATCACCAGGATATCGCCCTCTTCTATGCCTTCATCGACCATGGAATCGCCCTTGGCATGAAGGATGAAGAAAGGTCCTCTTCCGAAAATCGCAGTAGGAAGAGAGGTAATAAACTCCACATTCTCCTCTTCTGTGGTCGGATCACCGCAGGCAATATCGCCGACCGATTCCACCGGCTCCCTCTCAATGGAAATCTTCTCCATGGAGGAGGTCTTGATCGTCCCGTCTACATAATCCAGCATGTCTGCCTTATCCATGGCAACCAGATAATAGTAAGCAGTACTCCTGCTGATGCCCATCTCCCGGGCAATCTCCGTCGTGGATGGTGTCCGATCATTGGCAAGATAAAAGCGGCCGATATAAGCTGCAATTCTCTTCATTAAGTCCGGATCTTTATGTCTCATGACTATGCTCTCTTTCTATCGTGAGCAATCTGCTCTTGTTAGGAGTATTATAAAACCCCTCA
>CAVAUJ010000099.1:0-7169 GCA_963591995.1 Succinivibrio sp. | reverse complement strand
CCGATCAGCGCAGCGTGACGACGTCCTCGAGCTCCCGGTACTTTTTCGGTGTCATGCCGTAATGCCTGGTGAACAGCTTGTAGAAATAGCTGATGTCCGTATAGCCCACCTCGTACATGATCTGCTCCACGCTGCACTCCGTCTCCCGCAGCATGGCGGCCGCCTTCCGCATGCGGTATTTCATCAGCAGCTGCACCAGAGAATAGCCGGTTTCCGTCTTGATGTAGCGCGACATGTAGCTTTCGTTCTTGCCGAACTGCGCCGCCAGGGCCGGCAGGGTGATCGTGTTGTAATGAATCCGTATGTATTGCATGATTTCCGAGAACTGTGTCCGCTCCCGGCTTTCGTCTCCCACCGCGGCAATGCGATGGTTTAATTCCGTGAGCGCATAGGCCACAAAGGTCATGACGTAGCTGACCATCAGGAAGCCGCTGCCCTTTCTTTCCCGTTCGTGCTCTTTAAGAAGCTGCAGGACCGTCTCTCTCAGGAACGTGTTCTCTTCTCCGTCGTAGTGCAGGATGTTGCGGTCCTTCCCGTACAGGATTTTCCAGAAGTAACCCGAGATCTCACCGTCTTCCATCAGCATCGACGCAAATGCCTTTTCAAAGGTCGATAATTTCAGGAAAATATTCACCACCACGTCTTCGTCATGCCAGGAGAACACCGATTGCATCACATTCGGCGGCACAATGATGAAATTGCCCTGCCGCAGGACAATCTTCCTGCTCAGCGAAATGTTGATGTCGATGCTGCCATGCAGCACGTACATCACCTTGATGAATTTCAGATTGTGCCAGAAGGGCGGGCAGAATCTGGCATTGAATACCAGATCCACGTCGGCATCGCCTGTTTTGAAGAAATCCTTTTCCGTAATGACATCGCCGAAAAGGGTGGGGGCGGTATGCACCACCTCCACCTTTCTGGCCTTTGTCATCTGATAATAGTCCGCGAATTCCTTCCAGCTGCCGTAGAAGCGTCCCTTCTCCTCATAATGGTAAATTGCCGGATTCCCTTCATACAGCTTCCTGTAGACCAGCTCATGCGGAAGGAGCGGAAGATACGATTCTATGCTAGATTCTTTCAATTCTGACCGCCATGTATTCCCTTCCCGGAAGCTCAATACGGAACCGTCCGGAGTAGATTCCCTTTTCCTCCGCCGTCATGTTCCAGGTGTCCAGCACCGTGACCTTCCAGCTGCTCTCCTCGTCCAGCAGGAAATCCCGATACAGCGGCCGCATAAAGCTGTAATAGATCAGGTAATAATCCGCCCGCGGGCCGAACGTGTTCTGGGGAACCGCGCAGGTTTCATCCCATTCTCTGTGAAGCGGCCTCAACCCGTGCCCCGGAACCCGCTGCAGCTCCTCCAGAAGGAAGCCGAACCGCTTGTGGCTCTCCCCGTAAAGCTTTCCGCCATGGGACCACCACAGAATTCCGTCGTGTCCGAGGTAGGTCTCGCCGTGTCCGGGATAGCCTCCGCGCAATGCGCCTTCCCAGAATCTCCGCACCATTTCCTGCGGCGAAATGTTCCCCCAGCCAAAGGGAAGGTTGCCCTCGTAGGCAATCTCATCCAGCACCACGGGCTTGCCGTATTCCTCCCGGAGCCGTTCCACCTCTTCCGCCGTCCTGTACAGATCCGTCCGCTGCACGCTGCAATGCGTCACCCAGGGGTGCCCCCAATTATAGTGAACCGCGCAATTGTGTATGGACCGCATATGCCGGTACGGATCCTGCGCGCATACCACTCCCGCAAAATCCTCCCAATCCGCCAACGATTTCTGCGGCATCAGGTCATATTCGTTGGCAAGAGACCACCAGACATTGGAGTAGGCGCTCAGCCGGTTCACCACATACCGCAGATAGAACAGGTCCTGTTCATGGCTCATGCAGGAGAAGCCCCAGCGGTCATAGGGATGCATCAGAATCAGATCCGCCTCGATGCCCAGCCTCTTCAGGCGTTCAATGCACCGTTCGATATGGGCGAAATGCTCCGGATTGAACCGGTAGAAATCCCAGTGGTTTCCTTCCGTTTTTCCTGTATACTCCCCAAAGTTCTCCGCATTCAGGACGGAGGAGTCCATGGGGGTCCCCTCATAGGGATAGGACCTCGGCTCCTTCAGGTTGTAGCTGTAGTGCTTGGGGAAGATGCAGAACCGGATCTTGTTGAACGACGACTCCTCCAGTGTCGCAAGCGTCTCTTCGATCAGCTCATCCGACTGCAGCTCCCACACATAGCAGGTCGTTCCGATGCTGTAATACGGAGTGCCGTCCTCGTAGGCCAGGTGGAACCGTCCAGCGGTCCGCACCGGGCCGTGATTGCCGCTTTCGGGCTCCGTCACGGTAAATTCCCCCGTCTGCGTTATGCCAAAGCTCCCGGTCAGCGTATACCGGTATTCGCCCTCAAAGGAAGGCATAAAGCGCACCTTGTACACGCCGCCGCCATCGTAAAAGCCATCACAGGTCACCCGCTCGTTCCGCGAAACGAATTCCGCCTTCACCCACTGCTCCCGAAACGGATTGCCCTCCGCCGGTCCCTTCACCGAAATCTCGAACGGATCCCATTTTTTACAGCTCCTCTTCTCCATGCTCGTTCCCCTTCCATATTTCATTCCTTTACACTGCCCAAGGTAATGCCCGATACGAAATATTTCTGCAGCCACGGATAGATCAGCAGAATCGGTATCGCCCCCAGCACCATCTGCGCCGCCTTGATCCCCTTCGGACTCATCTGGGCCAGCTTCATCTGATCCGAGAGGGACATGCTGCCGAAATCATAATTATACACGATGGTCCGCAGATATGTTTGCAGCGGATATCGATCCGTCTTCATGTAAATCATCCCGTCGAACCAGCTGTTCCAGCTCCCCACAATTGTAAACAGGGCCACCGTGGCCAGCACCGGCTTGGAAATCGGCACATAGATGGAAAAGAGCGTCCGGAAATGCCCCGCGCCGTCCACCCGCGCCGCGTCCTCCAGTCCGGTCGGCACGTTGCGGAAAAAACTGAGGAGCAGCAGCATATTGAACACATTGACGGCTCCCGGCAGCACCAATGACCAGATGCTGTTCAGGAGATGGAGCTGAACGATCACAAGATAGGCCGGAATCATTCCTCCGTTGAACAGCATCGTCAGGAAGAAAAACCACACATATGCCGTGCGCAGGCGGAACCGGCTCCTGTCCTTCGAGAGCGGATACGCCGCCAGCGTCATCAGGAGCATCCCCAGAGGCAGGCCGATCAATATTCGGACCACCGTCATCCAAAGCGACCGCCAGAAGGGCGCTCTTTTCAGAACATACTCGTAGGCCTCCAGCGAGAACTCCACCGGAAGAACCGTGACCTCCTTGGCCAGCACCGCCCGGTTTGAGCTCAGGGACAGGCAGAGCTCATACCAGAACGGATACAGGCACACAAGACCGAGGAGCAGCAGGAACGCCGTGTTGCACACACCGAAAATCTTCTGTCCTCTGGATCGTATTTTCATGCCGGAATCGTATTCCATACCATCCTCTCTATTCTGCGCCGCAGTCGGCACATGCATCCCGCATCCGTTTCGCCTGTGATGCCCGTAAATGTCCGATCATTCCGTGCCCAGCCTGCCCGCGATGCCCGTAAATGTCCGATCGTATTTGCATCAGAAAATTCTGTAGTCATATTTTTTCCAGGCCACCAGATAGGCAATGGAGATCAGCGCAAAGGAAATCACCGATTTCAGGAGCCCCACGGCCGTGGACGGACCGAACTGTGCCTGCTGCAGACCGATCCGGTAGACCAGCGTGTCGATGATGTCTCCCGATTCATACACCTGCACGGAGTAGAGATTGAAGACCTGATCAAAGCCGGCGTTCAATACGTTCCCCAGATTCAGAATGCACATGAGGATGATGATCGTGGCCATTCCCGGCAGCGTGATGTGCAGGGTCTGCTTCCACCGGCCGGCGCCGTCGATGGCCGCCGCCTCATACAGAGCCGGATCAATTCCCGTGATGGCCGCCAGATAGACAATGCTGTTGTAGCCGAAATTTCTCCACACATCGGACCAGATCAGGGTTCCCTGAAAGACACGGTTGTCTCCCAGGAAATAAACCGGATCGAACCCCAATGCCATGATGATCTGGTTGATGATCCCGTCCGAGGGCGAGAGGATGTCCTGCATGATGCCGCCCAGAATGATCCAGGAAATGAAATACGGAAAATAGATGAACGTCTGCACGCTCTTTTTGACGAACCTGCTCCTGCACTCATTCAGGAGCAGGGCCACGCCGATGGCCACCGCGGTGCCGATGACGATCTTGGCCACCGCAATGATCAGCGTGTTCAGGAACACCCGGCCGATGTCCGGAATGGAGAAAATGTACCGGAAATTCTCCAGACCGCACCAGGGATTGTTGCCGAACAGCCCTCGCGCCGGATTGAACTTTTTAAACGCGATGGTCAGGCCGTACAGCGGGATATAGGAGAAAATGAACACCAGCACCACACTGGGCAGCAGCATCAGATGCAGCGGCCATTCCCTGCCGATTCTCTTTCCTAACCGTTCCTTCATTTGCAATATTCCTTTCAAGACTTCCCCTGCTCCCTCGGATTTGCTGCCGGCAATGACGGCCGGCAACGGACGGCGGATCATTGCGCGAGCTTGGCATATTCGGCGTTGACCTCTTCCGTCACCTGCTCACCGCCGAGCTGCTTCCATTCCGTCACCATCTGATCAAAGCCGGTGTCTATGTCGATTTCGCCGTTGATCATCTTGAGGTAATAGGTGTCCAGCAGCTCCGTCATCGAGCTCCAGCGCTCGTTGTAGGTTGCCGTCGGTGCTCCCAGATAGGCATTCCACAGCAGGTTCTGCGGATAGGTCTTGGCCACGTAGCAGAAGCAGGAATCCACCGGTCCGAACATGTATTGATATGCGCTCAGGCCGTCCTTGATGTACTGCCAGTAGGTTGCGCCCGCACCCACCAGACCGTCCTCGTTCATCTCGCCGGTCTCCGCGTTGTAGTTCTCCGTCATGTTGCTGCAGGGATCCAGGTCCACCGTCGCCGAGAGGCACCATACCGGGGTTGCCTTCCAGAGCGAGCTGTCCAGATCGCAGGCAAAATAATCCGCAAAGTTGTTGTCGGCCCCGAAGAGCTGCTCGACATAGGCGTTCAGCATGTGCACCACCGCCTCCGGATTCTCGCAATTCTTGCTCACGCAGATCCAGCCGTCCACCGTGTTGTTCGCCGCGATCTGTACGGTCTGTCCTTCGATGCCGGTCGGCAGGCCGACCTCAATCCAGTCCGCATCCTCACCCATCGTGCTCTCATAGGACTGCAGGGAGAAGCCGTACCAGTGCGGTCCGTAGAAGATGCCGCAGCGGCCGGTCGCAACATAGTTGGAAAGCGCCGACCAGGTGTCCTCCGTGGACCACTCCTTGTTGATCAGTCCCTCCGTGTACATTTCGTTCAGCCAGCGGACGCCCTCCTTCATCTCCGGCAGGATCTCCGCATAGGCCAGCGTTCCGTCCTCCTGCAATACCCATTGGTTCCGGGCGCTGTTCTCCTTGCCGCCGAAGGCCCAGAAAATTCCCTGGTACTCGCTCATGTAGCTGTTGCTGAACATCAATCCTACATTGTCCTCGTAATGCTCCTTGAAGGCGGCGGCGATGTTCTTCACATCCTCCATGGTCTCCGGAACGTCCAGACCGAGCTCCTCCAGCCAGTCGCGCCGCACCCAGCAGTGATTGTAGGAATTGGTGGACGGCATTTTCTGCGGAATGGCATACAGCTTGCCGTCATACATGCCGGTGCTGTAGATTTCCGTGCCCTCTCCCTCGATGATGCCGCCGAGCGTTTCATTGGCGTTGTTCTGGTAGATCTCCGTCAGATCCCAGATGACGCCTGCCTCCGCCAGCTGGCTGATCATGGACTGGTTGAACACATGGAATACATCCGGCAGCTCCCCGGACGTCATTGCCAGCAGCAGCTCCTGGTTGTAATCCGTAAGGCTCGCGTTCGTGAGCGCATACTCGCAGTCGATGTTCAGCGCCTCCTTATAGTATTGAATCCAGCGGTTGTTCTCGATCGGCTCTCCCCGCTCCGCCATCTGCAGCCAGTTGTCGTCGTTGAGGTCCATGTTCCTGCCGAAGGTGAGGGTGAGTCCTTCGTCATAGGTTTTCATTTCCCCCGCCGCATATTGGTAGTTCTGTATGCCGTTTTCATACAGCTCGGCGGCGGACTGCGTGCTGCTCCCCTCTGCTGCCGCGTCCTCTGTCGTCTCTTTCCCGTCGCTGTGCGCTGCGCTCCCGTCGCCGGCCGCTCCGCACCCGGACAGTAAGGATACCCCCATCGCAGCCACCAGCAGGCGATGCCATTTCCTCTTCTTCATGCAAACCTCCTCCGTTTGTTTTTCTTGCAGATTTGCCGTTTTTTATGGCAAATGCATTCACGCCCATGTTTCCATGGGTTTCCCCTTGTTTTCTCCATGGTATCGAATCGGGTTTGCTTATTCACTGAGCGCTTATTGGTTTATTTTTACCTTTGCTGACACATTTTCGTTTGTCGTATACCGGGACGTTATCCTTTATGGCTTATCCATCACGGCAGACGCCTGCGGCTCCCTTTACACCATTCTGTTTTCTGTGATAGAATGGCTCCTGCTGTATATCAATACTGGTTTAATTGGAAACGCACACTCCTTCCCGGATGATAACGAACAACACGGTCACCACAGGAAGGAGTGTTTGTTTATGCCTCATAATAAGCTTGAAAATCTGATCTTCACGGTCCTCATGGCCTTCATCATGGTCTATGCGATGATCTGCTACAACATCGCATGGAACATCGGCGGCATGACGGATTCGGTATTCCTCATGGCCTTCGGGGAGCTGCGGATCATGTGGCCGGTTGCCATCGTGCTGGAGCTCTTCGTCATGGAGCGTCCGGTCATGTACCTCACGAACCGTGTGGTCACCCCGGAAATGCCTTTTTTCTGGATGCTGCTGATCCGCTGCTCGCTGACGGTCTGCCTGATGTGTCCTGCCATGAGCCTTGTCGCCACGCTCCTTTTCAAGGATTGGAGCACCGCCGGTCTTGTTGCCACCTGGCTGCAGACCTCTGCCGTAAACTTCCCGATGGCGCTGGCCTGGCAGATCTTCTTCGGCGGTCCCCTGGGACGGCTCCTCTTCCGTCTCCTTC
>CAVAUJ010000098.1:0-7297 GCA_963591995.1 Succinivibrio sp. | reverse complement strand
CCGTGCAGATATTGTCCCGCAAAATCTGCGGGATCGTTTTGGTTGCATTGTTCATGGATCGTCCTCCTGATCTTTGCTTTTTCACTCTCTTACACGCAGGCGCGATGGATTGGTTGGTAAAAAAAAAGGCCTCCGGATTTTCGGAGACCGATTTCATAGGATATACAATTTTTATCTGATTTTATTTCCGCAGTGGTGGCAGAAGCGATCCTTGGGACTAACCTTGCAGCCACAGCTTTCGCAGCGAGTGCCGAGCTGTGCACCGCAGACAGAGCAATACAGGTGGTCTGCAGCCTGGACGGCACCGCAGGCGGTGCAGATGGCCATACTGCGTTTATATATTTCGTAAACGATCAGACCGATAAGGTTGGTAAACAGTCCGATCAATCCCCAGCAAAGGGGTTGCAGCTTGCACTTGGCCGCATCCCGATACATCCACAAGGCGATCAGTACCCAGTAGACGCAGAAGAACAGCATGGCAAGCGCTGCCGTGGCTTTGATGGCGGTCATGCCGCCGGGAACGGTCGTGGGAACGCTGATCACGTAAACCCTGCTGTCGCCGCCGGAAACGCCGATGCGGCTGAGCATATAAATGGACTTGTGCGCCAGGCCGCTGTCAAATACGCTGTCATCGTCATAATCGGATCGAATTTTCCCGAAGTCCCTGTTGAGGATGGAGTTGAGCATAAATTCCTCGCTCTTAACGTACTGGAATACGGCATCCGGGTGCTCCGCAGAAATGAGGTACTTTTTCTCGTTGCCCGCCCTGACAAGTTCTAATGCCCCCGAGGCAAACTCTGAGTTTTTGGCAGAGTAGGTTACCTGATTGTTTCCGTCCAAAATCAGCACATCCACGACATCCGCAGAGGCGGAAGCGGTTTTGTCCACGGCCGATTTCAATGCGGTATCATCCTTGGCTTCCTCCAAACGGGAATACTGCCATGCAAAGCTCAGACGTTCGCGGTAGATATAACCCACCGTACCCAGGCATACAAGCCCGGTGACAACGGCAAGGATGAGGTACCCGATAACGATTTTTCTGAAATTCCATTTGGACAAGATGAATTCAAGCCTGTTCATAAGCGATTCCTCCCTGATTTCCTGCCTTGCCGGACAGCAATACCGGCAACAGCAACAGTATGCTCAGCGCCATAAAGACCAGCGGAGCGATCAAAACGTTAAGAGATACACCGGCGAAAACAAGCAGCGCCGGAAGCAGCACGACCATGGCGCATAGCACCACAAACAATCGGGATTGCAGCCGGTCCTTCCGTGCGGTGCGCAGCTCTTCACATTTCTGTTCAATGGCCGGTGCCAGGTTGTTGAGCATGCGGTCTGCATTCGGGCTCATATATCATCCGCTCCTTTCCTTGCGATTCAGCTTTTTCCGGAGCTTTACCGTGCCGTCGTGGATGCGGCTTTTAATGGTTTTGGGCTGTACTCCGACTTGCTCTGCGATTTGTGCGAGGGTCATATCCTCCACATATTTCAGCCGGATTGCCAGCGCCTGCTCCGGCGGGAGTGTTTCCAGCGCTTCCACGATCTGCTCGTGCCGGAGTTTGCGCTCCACCTCATCCGCCACATTCCGCTCATCCTCTATCGGCAGCGAATCAATATCTTCCAGATAAATGCGATTACGGCGCAGATGATCTGTGTAGCAATTCCTGGCGATGGTGATCAGCCATGTTCCGAAGGATGCGCTGCCGCCCGGATCGTATTTTTCAATGCTCCGTATCATCTTCAAAAAGGTTTCCTGCGTCAGATCTTCGGAAAGCATTTCGTCTGCCGTGTTTTTGAGGAGAAAGCCGGAAACATAGTCGTAGTACAGCCGAATCAGCTCATCAAATGCCTGCCGGTCGCCACGCTGGCATTTTTTTATCAGGGCTTTGTCATTCACCGTTTCCTCCTCCTTTCGATTTTCATTTACTTACACGCAGAAACAGACAAAAGGTTGGGGGAAGTGTCCTCCTTTTCAAGGAATCGTTTAAAACACCGTCCATGCTGCAATACGTTCCCGCATCGTCATATTATTTTTCCTCCTGCTCACATATCGTATTCCACGCTTCATCATCAATCATTTCATTGTGGAACAGTTTTCTTTTGTCATCCTCTGTTATTTTTCGGATCACCCGGCACGGATTCCCTGCCGCGATCGACCAGTCCGGAATATCCTTTGTGACAACACTTCCGGCACCAATCACCACATTATTTCCAATATGTACCCCCGGGCACACAACGGTATTTCCTCCCAGCCATACATTGTCCCCGATGGTAACCTCTTTTCCATATTCAAAAGCGGAATTACGCGTATCCGGGTAAACCGGATGTCCTGCTGTATAAATAGCCACATTTGGTGCCATCTGACAGTTATCGCCGATTTTTACCTTTGCCACATCTATGATCGTGCAGTTATAATTCGCAAAAAAATTCTTGCCCACCTCAATGTGTGAGCCGTAATCACAGTAAAAAGGCGGATTAATCCATGCTTCCTCGGACTTTCCCAAAAGCTCTTTCACGATTTTCTTGATTTCCTCATAATCCGACCGGTCCGCAAAATTCAGTCGCTGCAGAATTTTCCTGCATTCCGCCATTTCCTTCATAACCGCATCATCTGCGACATAAGCAAGCTGCAGGTCTCTTCTTTTCTTCATATCCATCGCTTAATTCTCCGTTTCTGTTAAATTTTTTAACCATCTGTATTGTCTGTAATGTCGGAATACCGCCGGAAGCTTTACCAGTTCATCAAGATTTAAGACAAAATACACCATCAGCACCGGCAGCTTCAGCAGAAAGGCTGCGATACAGCCCAGCGGAACCGCAAAGCACCACATCGTAACCAGGTCGCATTTTAAACCGAATTTTGTATCTCCTCCTGCCGGGAAAATACCGCCTATTGTCATGGAATTGATGGATTTTCCGATGACATAATAGCTGCTCATAAACAGCATATACTTCAAATACCCGCCTGCGGTGTCGGTCAGATTGGTAAAATGCAAAATAGCCGGTGTCAGGAGAAGAATCATTCCTCCGGTCAGAATTCCTGAAAAAACCGCAATTTTACATAACGTATTTCCGCTTTTCCTTGCTTCGGATAAGCTTCCCTCGCCAAGCAGATTTCCAACGATAATGCTTCCGCCATATCCGAATCCGGTACAGACACAGATCAGAAGATTTTTGGTTATATTGGCAATGGAATTGGCCGCTACCGCATCGGAACCGAGATGTCCCAGGATAACCGAGTACATGGTAAATCCGCCGCCCCAGACGAGTTCATTCAAAAGTACCGGATAGACGTGCTTCCAGAATTTTCTTATGATTTCGGATTTCCTGTCTTTTATATCGGCGATTCGGATCCTGAGCGCCTTTTTCGGAGACAGAATGCATATTGTGATGACCAGACCGATCCCATTTGCAATGACCGTAGCCAGTGCCGCACCCGCAATCTCCATTCCGGGAAGACCAAGGTATCCGTAAATAAGAACGGCATTCAATACGATATTCGCACAGACAACAACTGTGCTGATCATCGTACATTTGCCCACATAACCACAATTCTTCAGCACTCCCTGCAGGACCTGCAGAACTCCCGAAAACACATAGGACAATCCGATCAGCTTCAAATACTTCGTGCCGTAGTCAATCAATATGGCATCGTTTGTGAACAGTCGCATAAGCGTTTCGGGAATAAATAATGTTGCAATCAGAAAGAGGACAGAAACGATCAGTACATATCGTAACGCAAGTCCTGCGGAGGTCCTTAATCCATCAAAGTCTTTCTTTCCATAATACTGTGCAACAAACATATTCTCGCCTATGGTGAGCGCGGCTAAGATCAAATTAAAAACAAAGGTGATCTGCGAAGCCAGTGAAACCGCTGACAGAGAGTTCTGATTCAGCCCTCCCAGCATAAAAGCATCACATGCACTCACAAGCGCCAGCATGAACTGCTGTGCTGCAATAGGCAAAGCAAGCTTCAGAATCTTATTTCCGAATTCGTTTTCCATCTATATTTTGTTTCCTTCCTGTGCACAATATAAGGATATGCAGATTTTATTGGTTTTTATATCAGAATCCGCCGCTATAATATAACAAACGTTCGCAATGGAGGTTGTTTCGATGGAAGCATGTCCCAGCACGGTTTTAAATTCGGATGCATCGGAAAATGTTGCCTATAACAATCCGGACTTTCCTGCATACATAAAAAAGGGACAGCTTTCAAGCTATCCTGATTTTCGTGCGGTCAGCCATTGGCATGACGATCTGGAATTTATTCTGATTTTAGAAGGGCAGATGTTTTATGATGTGAATGGTCAGAGGATTCCTTTGCAGACGGGCGAGGGGATTTTTGTAAACAGCCGCAGCTTTCATTATGGCTATTCCGATACACATACAGAATGTCTTTTCCTATGTGTGCTATTGTCCCCGCTGTTGCTTTCTGTAAATACATTCTTTGTTGAAACGTGTTTAAATCCTCTGATACGGAATGTTCATTTTCCTTATCAGAAGCTGAACCCATCGATTCCGTGGCAGAATTCTCTTCTTCGTGATCTTGAAACACTTTATGAAAAAAACACGAACAAGATAAAGCCCTTTCTTACTCTGGAAAAAACCGTTCATATTTTCCGATTGCTTGCGGAAAATATGAACCATGTTCCGGACTATGATAGAGATAAGGAAGACATTCTGGCTCTCACGGCAATGATTGGATATGTGCAGAAAAATTACCCGAACAAAATTTTACTCAAAGACATTTCCGCTTCCGGAAATTGCTGCAAGACAAAGTGTACCTCCCTTTTCCAAAAATATTTAAATGCTTCCCCTATGATCTATCTGAACCGCTATCGCCTGGATAAATCGGTTTTTCTTCTTCGAAATACCGCGATGTCTGTTACGGAGATCGCTTATGCCTGTGGGTTTTCCAACAGCAGTTATTTCTGTGAGCTTTTTCATAAATATTATGATACAACGCCGGGGAGGTTTCGCAGCTGTAACCGATAAGCATTCTTCTCCAAAAATGCCCGCTGCTTTTATCATTGACAGCGCTTTTGCGGCCTTATTGCATTTTGCTCATTCGCAAGGCAGTTTTGTGGACTGCTCTTTGAAATGAATTTTCTCGGTTCCTGCTTCAATGGCAGTTTCATAATACCGGCATTTGTGGTTGATAAAATCCAGCGTCTTCTGCAGCTCTGCTATCTGTGCTTCCACTGCTTTTTTTCGTTCCAGAAACATTTCATAACGCTCTTGCAGGGAGTCATCGCCCATCAACACCCATTCGGAGAATTGTCGAATATCTTTAATGGACATTCCTGATTTCTTCAGGCACTCAATGACCCGCAGCATAGAGATGTCCCCATCGGAAAACATTCGATAACCGGATTCTCTCCGCTCCATATAAGGCAGCAAGCCCTGTTTGTCATAATACCGCAGCGTAACAGGTGTCAAATTCGTAAGCTCTGCGGCTTTTTTGATTGTATAAGGCATAGCAGATCCTCCGTCACATAAAATCCCAAATTACGGTATTGACTTTAACCTCAAGGTTAATGTTCCAATGTTGTTATGGAAATGTCAATAGCGCAGCCAAGCGAAAGGAGTAAGCGGTTATGAGTTATACATGGAATCTTCCCACAAAGGTGTTGTTTGGAGCAGGCAAGGTGAAAGAGCTTTCTAACGAAAAATTGCCCGGTAAAAAAGCACTGCTGGTTATCTCCAACGGAAAATCCGTCAGAGAAAACGGTGCGCTGACCGCCGTAGAGCAGGGACTGACTGCGGCAGGCGTAGACTATGTTGTGTTTGATCAGATTCAATCCAATCCGTTGGAACCAACGATCATGGAGGGTGTCGAGTGCGCCCGTCAGAATGGCTGTGACTTTGTAATCGGTCTTGGCGGCGGCTCCGTTCTGGATTCTGCCACCATCATCTCTGCAATCACACCGCAAAAAGAGGGACGGGTCTGGGACTATGTGCAGGGCGGCACCGGCGGCGGAAGAACATTGACAGAAAAGCCGCTTCCCTATATTGAGATCACGACCAGCGCGGGAACCGGCAGCGAAGTGGATTGCTGGGGTGTGGTGACCAATCCCGAAACCCATGAGAAGATCGGTTTTCAGGGCGGTTACGCAGAGCTTGCCATTGTTGACCCGGAACTGATGCTGTCCGTACCGCCAAAGTTTACCGCATATCAGGGCTTTGACGCTCTGTTCCACAGCGTAGAGGGGTATCTTTCCAAATTCTGCAATGAGGCGGCGGAGATGGTAGAGCTGGCTGCAATTCGGAATATTGCAGAGTATCTTCCCCGTGCCGTTCAAAACGGCGATGATCCGGAAGCCCGCACAAAGGTGGCCTTTGCAAATACCATGAGCGGCTATTCTATGGAAGTATGCTCCTGCGTCAGCCAACACGCTATGGAACACGCACTTTCCGGCTATCATCAGAACTTGCCCCACGGTGCAGGGCTTATCATGATTTCCGAAGCCTATTTCAGCCGCTGGATCGAGCAGCACATTTGCGATGAACGATTTGTTGCACTGGCAAAAGCGATGGGCAGCGCAAATGCCAAAGAGCCGGCAGATTTTATTACTGCACTGCATGAGCTGATGGAATCCTGCGGTGTGGCTGATCTGCGTATGAGCGATTACGATATTCATCCCGAAGAATTTCCTCAGATGGCGAAGGACGCAAAGGCTACTATGGGCGGGCTGTTCTTCTGTGACCGTTTTGAACTGTCTGATGAAGAGGTGATCGCAATTTATGAAAAATCTTACCGCTGATGGGGCCAGAGCAATGAAGTCACTATCACACTTATGCAGAGAATACCTCCGATGCCGGATTGGAAGCGTCACGTTCCCATAGAGCTTTCGGCGGTTTCTCCGCCGGAGGTACGACAACCTGGCGTGTCTTTTTGGAGGGAATGGATCGATTCGAGTTTTTTCTCCCAATGAGCGGCGGCCTGACATTGGGCGGCGACGGCTCCACCGACACGGAAGATGCCACGCTGATTGCTGACACTGCGACAGCCTCCGGCTATGGCAAGCGCGAATACTATGTGTTCTCGGCAATCGGCACGATTATCCGTACACATACGAGTATGTATTTAATGGGCTGCAATGCCTGTTTTCGTGGTTTGGAAGGAGTTAAGTCACATGAAAAAGAGGAACAGCCTACTCCATCGACCGATTCCGTTACGCAGCCGCCAGTCACAGATGAGAACGGGACGCTGACCGCGGTTACTACGACCGGCGGCGAAACATACGCCTTCCTCTTTCTGCTTACTCGCCCCAGCGTTGCTCCATCAGCCGCC
>CAVAUJ010000097.1:0-7446 GCA_963591995.1 Succinivibrio sp. | reverse complement strand
TACGGTGCCGAGAAAGCGGCTTACGAAGTCGCGTACCGCCCAGTCCATGCTGTAGAATGCGGCAAACGTCTGGCCGGACAGGTTAATGACCAGTTTTCCATCAATAACAGCAGCACTCATGGGGCGTCCGGGAACAGCGGCAACGCCATGGAACAGCACGCTGCCGCGCTGCTCCAAAAGGCGGTAGGTATAATCCTCCTGCCCTTTCGGGGTTACGGCGTTTAACAGCACAATATCGGCCTGCGGGAGTACCTCGTTGAAAGCTGATTCAATCTGCGCAGGAGAATCCGGCACGATCTCATGCATCAGCGGCTCCGCGCCGAATTTCAGGAGCAGCTGCCTGACCAGAAGAGAGTTCGTATCAAAATTCTGCCCGCGGTGCAGCGGCACGCCCACGGGGATTAACTCACTTCCGGTGAGAACAAAGGCAACGACCGGCTTTCTCCGTACCGGCACGAACGCCGTGCCGCCCATGCCGATGGCGGCAAGATCCAGCGCGGTCATCTTTTTCCCAGCCTGTGCCAGCAGCGTCCCTTTCCTGACGTCTGCGCCGCAGGGCTTTACGTTATAGCCCTTCGAAGCATTCACACGCGGCGGCAGCTGCAATCCACCACCCGGCAGAAACGTCACGTTCTCAATGGCGATAACGGCATCGAAGCGGTCGTCGAAATCGTCTCCGGTATCGGCTCGAACATAATCCTCACCCAGTTTCCACGCACTTGTGTCCGGCGTGCCCTCTGCAAAGTCCGATGAACGAACGGCGATACCATCCATGGTAGATGCGCGGACAACGGGCAGATCATACTGCGCAAATTGATCCTCCGCAAGGATTCGGCCCGCAGCGTTCTCCAACCGCACCTGCTCTGTTTGCGCCACTGGCTTCCATGCGTCAAATATACGCTTGCGTGCATCATCCTTCGATATTAGATTTTCAATATCAGGTTGCATCCTATTCCTCCTATTGCAGACAGAGACAGCCGTCCGGCTGCCTCTGCCCTGTTTCTTTTTATTTTATTCCGGCAGGACGGCGCTCAACTGAGCATCCGTCAACTCCACGCCATACATGAAACTGAAGAACGATGAGATCTCCGTTTTCAGATCGTAGGTGCAGCTGTCGGGATAGCAGACAGATGCAGTGTACAGGCAGCCCAAAATACGCAGGGCGTTCGGGGAACGGTCGACCCGGTTCTGCGGCAGCATCGGGTTCAGATAGACGTGGCCTTCCTTAACTGCGGTGATATCAGCCCAACCGGTGTCGGTCTTGATGGTCTGATATGCCTGTGAATTCCAGACGAAAATGTATTCTGGATCCCACTGCATGACCTGCTCCAGAGAAACAGCTTCCATGCCGCCGAAGCCGCTCATGGTGACATCATCACCGACGGCAGGGGCCAGACCACAGTAGGTATAAACATCCGCATGGAAAGAAGTTGCTGCTTCCGTGGAAAGACCGTCCGTGCCTTCTGCGTAGTAATAGGTCGGGACGCTGGATGCGCTGTTGACAGTCGCGTCGATCTTATCCAGCACATTCTGAAGATACGCTTCCACCTCCGCACCGCGCTGCGCCTGACCGAACCAGAGACCGATCAGACCAGCATTTTTTGCGGTATCGGCAATGTCGCGGCTCAGGACAACGACGGGGATGCCATAGGTTTCGCTCATCTCGTCTGCCGACGATACGGTCTTCTCCAGAGCACGCTCCGAGCAATCATAGGTGTTGACGATCACGTCGGGATGATAAGCAAGGATGCCCTCGACGTTTGCTTCATTCTGCCCGAAGCTGCCGACGAGCACGTCAAGGCCACGGACGTTTTCGGGATAGTACGCCAACTGCTCCTCGGTGAATTCAGAAGCCCAGCCGACGATCTGATCCGGCACAATGGCGCAGAGCCATGCTTCCGACGTGGGGTTGGAATTCCAGATGGTGGGGTTCGCGGGGAAAGTGACCGTGCGGCCTGACATGTCCGTGATTGTGACATTGCCATCCGCATCTGCCGTCAGGTCATCGGCCTCGTTATTGGCGGCTTCATCCTGCGCGTTCTGGGCGGAAGGTACGTCGTTGGTCTGTTCGCTATCCTTGCTGCCGCATCCGGCCATGACACCGCACAGCAGACATATCGCCAGCAGCAGTGCAAGAGTTTTTGACTTGCTTTCATTTGAATCCTCCTATGGTGCTTTTGTTTATAGCAAAGGCATGCAGCCCTTCACTACCTGATGTTCGTGTGTTCCCGTGAGGATCCCGACAGGGATACCGTATACAGATGACAGTGTCTGCTCAGTCAGAATGTCCTCCGCCGCGCCGCAGCGGTAGCTTCTGTCCGGCGAGAAGAGCAGAACAGAGCTTTTGCAGGCGAACGCCTGATCTGGCGCGTGCGTGATCATAATGATGCTGAGAGAACGCTCTGTCAGCTGCCGGATCTCACGCAGGACGCGGGCTTGATTGCCGTAATCCAGATTGGCTGTTGGCTCGTCCATCAGAAGAAATTTCGCTTCCTGCGCCAGCGCCCGCGCAATCAGTGCCATCTGCCGTTCCCCCCCGCTGATCTGTGTATATGGTGTCTGCGCAAGACGTTCGATGCCCAACAGCTCCAAAGCACGCATTGCTTTCCGGACATCTTCTGCGTCCGGCGCAGCTGACATACCCATGTGTGCAACGCGTCCTATTGTGACGATCTGCAATACAGAATACGCGAATGGCGGCGTGTGGTACTGCGGAACATAGCCAAAAATCTTTGCCCGCCGCGGCTCAGACCAACCGGAAATATCTTCACCGTCTACCGTGATCTGAACGGAAAGTGGCGGCAGCAGTCCCAGAACAGTTTTTTCTTTAGGCCCCTTGCAAATCGGCAACAGCGGTGCTATACTCTAATCGCAAGTACCCTAACGATTTTTCGAGGTGATTTCATGGACAACGAACTGAATTTGCGCCTGCTGGGGATGATGCTGCAAAGCTCTTATCTCATGCAGACGCGGGAGAAATACCGAGGACAGGGACGACTATTGATCTTGCTGCACTTACATGGTTCCTTGACCCAACGGGAATTGATTGAACTGACTGGACGCCGTTCTGCAACGCTTAGTGAACAGTTGGAGGGCATGGAGAGGGCGGGATTGATTGTCCGCCGCAAGAACGAACAGGACAAGCGGAATGTAGATGTTGAGCTGACAGAACAAGGAAAGACGGCTGCTGTAGAAGCCATCCAAAACAGGCAGTCTTATGCGGATGAGCTTTTTGGTGCTTTGCCGCAGAGAAAAAAGCAGCAGCTTGCGGGACTTTTGGATGCACTGCTGCACACATGGGAAGTTCCTATCAACGAGGAAGAATATCAATTTTACAATACGGAGGAATAAATACATGGATGCGATCAACGCACTTTTTACCCGCCGCAGCACACGGGAATTTACAGAGCAGCCTATTGAAAGTGAAAAGCTGCATCAGATTTTGGATGCCGCTATGAGCGGCCCCTGCTGCGTCAACGCAAGGGATTGGTCGTTCGTGGTTGTGACCGAAAAGGCCAAGCTCCAAAAGATGGCCGAAGCCAACGGAGAGCCTGCCCGCCCGCTGAAAAACGCTGCCGCAGGTATTCTCGTCTGCGGTGACTTGGAGAGGGCTTTTCGTTTTGCCAAAGACTACTGGATTGTGGATGGAGCGATTGCCGCCGAAAACATCTGCCTTTGTGCTCATGCGCTGGGGATCGGTTCGGTATGGCTCGGTACATGGCCGCAAATGGATCGGGTGCAGCGCCAGCGGGAACTTTTTGACCTGCCCGATACCGTGATCCCTCATTCGGTCATCGCCCTCGGCTACCCGGCAGAGGACATCACCACTCCCCGTAAATCACGATACGAAGAAAACCGGGTACATTTCAATGAGTGGTAATTATAGGAACAGGAGCGATCAAATATGAATCCGCAGGGCGGAAACAAAATGGCAGAAATGCCGATCAAGAGCCTGCTGCTTAACATGGGTGCGCCAATGATGATCTCCATGCTGGGACAGGCGCTTTACAATGTTGTTGATACTTTTTTCGTTTCTCACATCCCGGACACGGCACAAATCGCAGATATGGGAGACAAAGCCATCAATGCGCTGACGCTGGCATTTCCTATTCAAATGCTAATCATGGCGCTGGGCGTCGGAACAGGCGTCGGTATCAACGCTATGATTGCAAAAAATTTAGGACGCGGGGATCGGGAACAGGTCAGCCGCACGGCAGGCAACGCAATTTTTGTGACGCTGTGCTATTTTGTGCTGATTTTCCTTTTCGGCCTGACCTCATCCGAGGTTTTTATCAATTCACAGACCGCAGACACGGTGATTGCGGAAATGGGAACGACTTATCTCCGCATTATTACGGTTTTTTCTCTTGGCACTTTGGGCTATATGTGCCTTGAAAAAATTGTAATGGGAACAGGAAAAACAACCATCACCATGATTTGTCAGCTCGCCGGAGCAATTACAAATATCGTTCTCGACCCCATTATGATCTACGGGCTTTTCGGCTGTCCCGCTATGGGTGTGGCCGGAGCTGCCTGGGCTACGGTCATCGGTCAGTTTGTTTCTCTCATTGTGATCGCGGTGGTATTTTTCAAAAAAGGTGTTGAGATTGAGGTCAGATTTCGCCATCTCAAGCCGGAGGGACAGACACTCGGCAGTATTTACTCCATTGGATTGCCCGCCATCGTTATGCAGATTTTGACGCCCATCATGTCTTACGCGCTGAACCTGATTTTGGGTGCGATCTCCGTTTCGGCTGTCACGGCTTACGGTGTTTATTACAAGCTGCAAAACTTTATTTTTATGCCGGGATATGGATTGAATAACGCATCTATCCCCATTATCTCCTATAATTTGGGAGCTAAGAATAAGGCGCGTGTATCGCAGACCATTCGGTATGGGCTGCTCTATGTTTCGGTTATCATGTTGATCGGCATGATTCTGTTGCAGCTTTTCGCACGTCAAATCGTGGGCATTTTCTCCGTTACGGAAGAATCCCACCAGCTTTGTGTTCTGGCGCTGCGGATTATTACCTGTGGGTTCTTCTTTGCTGGTGCCAACATTATTTTGCAGGGCGTGTGCCAAGCATTAGGCAAAGGCGGCTACTCGCTGATCATTTCGCTTCTGCGTTTTGTCGTGCTGGCTTTGCCGCTGGCAGGGGCGCTTTCCTTGATGGCAAACGCTGCAAATCTCGTCTGGCTCTCTCTGCCTGTGGCAGAAGCGGGAGCGTGTCTTATAGCGGTAGTGCTGACGAGAAAGACCTATCAAAAAGCGATATAAGTACTAAAAGGGGTCGGCTGCCCCATGAGCAGCCGACCCCTTTCTATGTCAGAACAGTTCCGCGATGATATCCACGCACTTGCCGATGCCCAACACACCGCTGTCCAGCGTCAGGTGATAATTCTGGGCGTACCCCCACTTCATGTTGGTGTAGAAGCGGTGGTAAGCGGTGCGGCGCTTATCCTTATCCCGCAGGCGCTCCTCCGGGGACTGCTCCCGATCACCATACACCTTGACGATGCGCTCCGCCCGGAACTTCATATCTGCGTGGATAAAGACTTTCAAGCAATCCGCTTTGTCCTGCAGAATATAGTCGGCACAGCGGCCAACGATGACGCAGGGGCCTTTTTCTGCCAGTTCCGAGATGACCCTGCTCTGATGCTCCCACAAAATATCCTCGTTGGTGGGACCAAACATCCGGTTGGAGAAAGCTGCCGATAGGAAACTCCCCGGTGCGTACTCACCAGCTTCTTTGATATAATCGGGTGCAAACCCCGTTTCTTTTGCCATTTCCTGAATGATCTCAGAATCATAGCATGGGATGCCCAGCTTTTCCGCAACCTTTTTGCCGATGGTGCGTCCGCCGCTGCCAAATTCACGGCTGATGGTAATAACTCTGTTTTTCATTTAGTTTTCTCCTTTCAAAACGTCCGTGGTGTCAGAAAGCTCTCGATATGTCTGTCGGATGAAGAAAATTGCAATGATAAAGGTAAGCAGATCCGCTGCCGGGAACGACCACAAAAGACCGTCCAGTCCGAAGAAAATAGGTAGAATAATGGGCAGCGACACGCCGAAAATAATTTCACGGGTCATGGAAACGGCAGTGGAGGCAAAGGCTTTGCCCAGCGCCTGCAAGTAGATGAAGGTACCTTTGTTCAAGGTTGCCAACGGCATCAGACACAGGTAAATACGGAAGCACTTCACGGTGAAGTCTGCATAGTAGGCACTCTCATTGGCCGCGCCGAACAGCATGGCAATTTGCAGCGGGAATACCTCTACGATCACCAGTGCAACCACGCCAACAATCAATTCTGCCAGCAGCAGTCTGGAAAACAGTGTTTTAGCACGATCTCTTTTCTTTGCGCCGATGTTATATCCGGCAATCGGAATACAGCCAGCCGCCATGCCAATGGCGATGGAAATGGCGATCTGGAAGAACTTCATCACAATGCCAAGAACGGCAAGCGGGATTTGTGCATATTCCGGTTGCCCGAAAATAGGATCTCGCGCACCATATTTCATACACATATTCTGCACTGCTGCCATTGAAACGACCAGCGAAATCTGTGCAAGGAAACTGGTAAGTCCCAGCACAAGGAACTTCGGGATCAGCTTTCCGTCCAGCCTGAAGCTACTCATTTCCAGCTTGACGACCTTCATGTGCCGTAGATACCAGATAGAGAGCGCCGCTGTCAGGACCTGACCAATCACAGTAGCCACCGCCGCGCCCATCATGCCCCAGTGGAAACCGTAAATAAAGATGGGATCGAGGATTACATTGGCAATGGCACCGGAAACGGTGGCGACCATGGCAAATTTGGGACTGCCATCGCTGCGGATCACCGGGTTCATCGCCTGTCCGAACATATAGAACGGGATGCCCAGTGTGATGTAGAAAAAGTATTCCTTTGCAAACACATGGGTTTCCTCGTTGACGGTGCCGCCGAACAGAGCAAGGATGGGTTCGCTGAAAATGAGATAGACTGCCGTCAGCAAAAGGCTGCTTACTACACAGAGTACAACGGCATTGCCGACGGACTTGTGGGCGTCCTCTTGGGCATTGCGCCCCAGCGCAATACTCACAAACGCACAGCAGCCGTCACCAATAAACACAGCGAGGCCGAGGGCAACTACGGTTATTGGGAATACGACAGTGTTTGCCGCATTGCCGTAGGAGCCAAGGTGGCTTGCGTTCGCAATAAAAATCTGGTCAACGATGTTATAGAGCGCACCTACCAATAGCGAGATAATACAGGGGACAGCGTACTGCCGCATGAGCTTTCCGACACGCTCCGTCCCCAAAAACTGATTTCCGGTATCCATTCAATTCACCTTTCTTTCAAAAAATAAGAAATGCGTAAAGCCAGAAGCTATCTGGTTTTACGCATTTCTGCTACACGATTTGCTTATGAAGTTTTCTTCCATTTTCCATCTCTCACCCACTTCTA
>CAVAUJ010000096.1:0-7541 GCA_963591995.1 Succinivibrio sp. | reverse complement strand
CTCGGTGCTTGCGAGCGTATTCTGCGAGCTTAGCACCGCTAGGTCCGAACACGGAGCGTTTTTGCCGAGTGGCCGTAAGGCCATCTCGTAGCTGACGAAGTCAGCGTGGCGTCCCCTGATCGGACATCTCCGCCCTCCCCCAGTCGCTGGCTGGGGCCTGCACCGTAACCAACATTATGAAAAACAAATGAATTTATTTGTTTTTCGTTGTGACACTTTTTTTTTTGTGGTATAACCGTACCAGTGTTATTTTCTTAACGGTTAATATATGCAGGAACATGATGGAGGTCCGAGTTATTATGGCAAATATTGATTTGACAAAGTATGGAATCACCGGAACGACCGAGATCGTTTACAATCCTTCCTATGAGCAGCTGTTCGAGGAAGAGACCAAGGCAGAGCTGGAAGGCTATGAGGTCGGAAAGGTTACCGAGCTTGGCGCTGTGGACGTATTCACCGGCGTTTACACCGGCCGTTCGCCCAAGGATAAGTATATCGTTGTAGATGAGAACTCGAAGGATACGGTTTGGTGGACCTCCGATGCGTATAAGAACGACAATCATCCGATGTCGGAAGAGACCTGGGCAGCGGTGAAGGACCTCGCGAAGAAGGAGCTCTCCGGAAAGAGACTGTTCGTTGTGGATGCTTTCTGCGGCGCGAACGAGGATACCAGAATGGCGGTCCGCTTCATCGTTGAGGTTGCATGGCAGGCTCACTTTGTAACGAACATGTTCATCCGTCCGTCGGCAGAGGAGCTGGCAAGCTTTGAGCCGGACTTCGTTGTTTACAACGCTTCCAAGGCAAAGGTTGACAATTACAAGGAGCTGGGCCTGAACTCCGAGACGTGTGTTGCCTTCAACATCACCTCCAAGGAGCAGGTCATCCTGAACACCTGGTACGGCGGTGAGATGAAGAAGGGCATGTTCTCCATGATGAACTACTACCTTCCTCTGAAGGGCATGGCTTCCATGCACTGCTCCGCGAACACAGACATGAACGGCGAGCACACGGCCATCTTCTTCGGCCTTTCCGGAACCGGCAAGACCACTCTGTCCACCGATCCCAAGCGTCTGCTCATCGGTGATGACGAGCACGGCTGGGATGACAACGGCGTGTTCAACCTCGAGGGCGGCTGCTATGCAAAGGTTATCGGCCTGGACAAGGAGTCTGAGCCTGACATCTTCAACGCCATCCGCAGAGACGCTCTGCTGGAGAACGTTACGGTAGACGAGACCGGCAAGATCGATTTCGATGACAAGAGCGTTACCGAGAACACCCGTGTTTCCTATCCGATCGAGCACATCGAGAAGATTGCTTCGAAGGTAAACGGCAAGTCCTCCGGACCTGCTGCAGACAACGTAATCTTCCTGTCTGCAGATGCATTCGGCGTGCTGCCTCCGGTTTCCATCCTGACACCGGAGCAGACACAGTACTACTTCCTGTCCGGCTTCACCGCAAAGCTTGCAGGAACCGAGCGCGGCATCACAGAGCCCACACCTACCTTCTCCGCTTGCTTCGGCCAGGCCTTCCTGGAGCTGCATCCTACCAAGTATGCAGAGGAGCTCGTAAAGAAGATGGAGAAGAGCGGTGCAAAGGCTTACCTTGTCAACACCGGCTGGAACGGAACCGGCAAGCGTATCTCCATTAAGGACACACGCGGCATCATCGATGCCATACTGAGCGGAGACGTTCTGAAGGCTCCTACGAAGAAGATCCCTTATTTCGATTTCGAGGTTCCCACCGAGCTGCCCGGCGTAGACACCGGCATTCTGGATCCTCGCGACACCTATGCAGATGCGGCAGAGTGGAACGCAAAGGCAGAGGATCTGGCACAGAGATTCATCAAGAATTTTGCCAAGTATGAGGGAAATGAGGCCGGCAAGGCACTGGTTGCCGCAGGCCCGAAGCTCGCATAAGCGAACGGCGTACAGCAATACCAAGATAATATGCCCCTTCCAGGGAATTTCACCGGACGGTGTAACCCTGGGAGGGGTTTTTACGTATGTAAATCATGCGTGACAGGCAAAATTTCCAACGCATGGAGGAGCTGAATGAAGGGGAAAAAGGGAAAAATTCCGGCATTTATTCTGGCGGCGGCATTGACGGCCGCCTCCCTTACGGGATGTGAAGACGCCATGAACAATGTCGAGGATTCGCTCACGGAGGGTGCAATCCGCGACACCATCACAGCGGAGTCCCGGTGGGTGGATTCCATGGTGGACGGCGCAGTGGATGCGGACACCAAGGTCAATGAAAAGGATGATTTCTATACGGCCGTCAACAAGGACTGGCTGCTGAACACATCGGTTGCGTCGGAGGAGAGCGGCTTCTATTCGGCGCTGGCCACCCGGAATATGAAGCTGGTAAAGGAGCGGAAGCTCGCCCTTCTGAAGGGAGAGAAGACCGGAGACGAGGTAACGCCGTCGGATGACAAGGTTCTGCCAAAGGCGCAGACAGAGCACCTTGCGCAGACGCTGGAGCGATTTACGGAATTGGCCATGGACTGGGACACCAGGAACCGCCTGGGGGCCGAGCCGATCCGCGCCTACCTTGAAGAGATTGAGAACATCTCCGATCTGGAGGGAATGAACGCCTACCTTCGGAACGAGGAGAATCGGAAATTCTGCAGCGCCCTGCCGATTGCCTTCGATGTGGAGACACCGCAGGAGGGCGATTGCTATATCGTGAACATCAGCGACGGAGCCCTGTCTTTGTCGGATGCCGAAGAATACTACGACGGGGTGGACCTGACGGAGAAGGAAACACAGACGAGGGATGTCCATTATGTGCTGGAGCAGCTGGGCTACAGCAGCAGCCGGGTGGATGAGCTGCTGAGGCTGTGCTACCGGTGCGAAACAAGGCTTGCCAAGGCCATGGACGATTACGACGACCTGTCGATGCAGGAAGTGTTGAAGAAGTCAACGAATTCCGTAACCTGGAGCGAGCTGGAAAAGCTGCAGGGAGAGTATCCCCTGACAGAGATTCTGGAGAGCAGCGGATTTGGCGGGCAGGAAACGGTCAATGTCGAGAATCCTTCGTATGTCCGGGCGGTTGCAAAGAGCTATCGGGAGAGCAATCTGGAGGAGTGGAAGGCGTATTTTACCATCCACACGGTGCAGGAATCCTACGCTTTGCTGGGCAGGGACACCCTTGAGTATGTCATGGATTTCGAATCGATGAAAAAAGAGGAGGACCGGGAGTGGAAGGAGGATGATCTGCTGCTGAGCTATGCGACCAAATACCTTCAGATACCGATGGAGGAGGCCTACGTCGCCGGCTATTGCACGAGCGAACAGCGCAGCGGACTTCTGGATTTCCTGCAGGATATCAAGGATCAGTATTGCGTAATGCTGCAGAAGGAAGAATGGCTCTCGGAGGAAACCAGAGCAAAGGCCGTGGAAAAGCTGGACAGCATGGTGATGCGCGCGCTGTATCCGGACGATATGAAGGATTATTCGGAGCTGGATCTTGCGGACGCGGGGAACCTCGTGGAGGCTGTGGCAGCAATCAAGACGTTTGAGAGCACGCATCCGGAGTTTCTGCCGGGTGAGAAGATCGATCGGAATCATTGGGACATGACCGCCATCGACACCACCGAGGTGAATGCCGCATACAACACAGCCGACAACTCCATCAACATCTATGCCGGCATTCTGGCAGACGGCTTTGTCTACGATACGGAGGCTTCCGCAGAGGAGAACATGGCAAAGCTCGGAACCGTTGCCGGGCATGAGGTCTCGCATGGATTCGATACGACAGGCAGTCAGTTTGATGCGGAAGGAAGGCTGACCAACTGGTGGACCGAGGAGGATCGGGAGCAGTTCGAGGTTCTTGCCGCACGGGTGGAGAAATACTACAACGGACTTGCCATGGTGCGCGGGGTGTCATGCAAGGGATCACAGGTGCGCGACGAAGCGATTGCGGATATGGGCGGACTTTCCTGTATGATGTCGATTGCAAAGGAGATGGATTCCTTTGACTATGAGAAATTCTTTGTCTGCTACGGACAGCTCTGGGCGAACAAAGCCACCTACCGGTCGGTGAAGGAGCAGAATGACGAAGATGTGCATCCGCTGGAATTCCTGCGGGTAAATGTGGGAGTACAGCAATTCGACGAGTTTCAGAAGACCTTCGGCATCGCCGGGGGAGACGGCATGTATCTGAGTCCGAAGGATCGGATTCTGGTTTGGTAGAGGGGGACAGAGCATGGGTGAAATCATGATTTCGCTGCAGCACATCGAGAAGAGCTATGGCAGGAACAAGGTCCTGCGGGACGTAAATCTGGACATTCGCAAGGGGGATATCTTCGGTCTTGTGGGCAAGAACGGCGCAGGCAAAACAACCCTGTTCAAGGTGCTCCTCGGCCTTTCGGTTTTTGAAGGAGGCACGGTTTCCTTCGGGGAAGGGACAAGCCCGGAGGCAGGACGCAGGAAGATCGGCTTTCTCATCGGCAGCAATTTTTTTGACAACTTAAATCCCAGGGAGAATCTGGAGTACTATCGGACACTGAAGGGAATCCGCGACAAGTCGGAGATTGACCGTGTGCTCCGGCTGGTGGGATTGGAGGGCGTGAAGAAGCCTTACAAATCCTTTTCGCTCGGAATGCGGCAGAGGCTGGGCATCGCCAACGCCCTGATGGGGAATCCGGAGATCCTGATTCTGGATGAGCCGACCAACGGGCTGGATCCGCAGGGAATTGCCGATATCCGCAATCTGGTCCAGAAGATCAATAAGGAGTACGGCACGACGGTGATCATCTCCTCCCACATTCTGGGGGAGCTGCAGCACACGGCCCACCGCTTCGGCATCATGAACAACGGAACCATCGCCAGAGTCATCAGCCAGGAGGAGCTGCTCGAGGGCGAGAAGGAAATCTGCATCCGCGTGGACGATCTCGAGCATGCCAGAGAGGTTCTGGAGAAGGCCGGAATCCCGGTTCTGCGGGAAGAACGGCATGCGCTGAGTCTGGAAGATTTCTATTTTGATCTGGTGGGAGGAAACGAACATGCGTAATTACATCTGTGCAGATTTGAAGCGAATTGCGCGGACACCGCAGAGGCTGGTGCTGCTCGCCCTGTGCCTTGCGGCGGCGGTCGCGATGGTGAGACTGGAGGAGGCCTCCCTCTCGTCGCGTACGGCGGTGTCGATCACCGGCATCATTTCCGTCAGCTACGCCCTCTGGTATTACCTTGTGGGCGGCGTGATTGAACTGATTTTCGTTCTGGTCCCGGACTTCAAGGCCAAGACCATGCAGGCAGCGATTGGCATGGGCATGCCGAGGAGAAAAGTGGTTCTGAGCAAGCAGCTGGAGCTGGCGATCGTTGCCTTTGCGGATACTCTGGTACTGCTCATCGCTGCAGCCGCAATGTACGGACGCTACGGCGTGCATCCCGGCGCGGAGCAGTGGAGGGATCTTGTGATCAGCCTGCTGGGAGAATGGATGACCATTTGTGTCTTCTCCAATCTGGCCATGATCCCGGTCTTCCTGACGCAGATGGCGCCCCTCGGGGTTCTGATCTACGTGGTGCTCTCGTTCAATGCGGTGCCCAATTGCCTGAATCTGCTGGAGAAGCAGGATTTCTTCGCGGCGCTTCATCTTTCGCAATATACGTTCACCGCCAAGTCCGATGAATTCATTGCGCAGCTGACGCTGGGACATTTCAGCTGGCCGGCACTGGTGTGGATCCTCGGCTATGTCGTGGCAGCCTATCTGATTGCGGCAGCGGTGTTTGAGAAAAAGGAGCTGGAATTCTGACACAGCAGAGGCAAGCACGCAGGTGCTGCGCTATAATGACGGCATGGCTACCTACGTAATCAGTGACATACACGGCGCATATGACGAATTCGAGCGGCTTCTGGACAGAATCCATCTGCAGTACGACGGGTCGGATGCTCTCTATCTTCTGGGGGACTATGTGGACTGGGGAACGCAGTCCATTGAGACCATTCTCGCCGTGAAGAGAATGGATGAGGAATATGACTTTGTCCATTGTCTTGCGGGCAATCACGAGATGATGTTCCTCTCGGCGATGGAATACGGGATCGAGGGAAGAAATGCTGCGGAGTCGGCCCGGATCTGGCTGGAGGACAACCGGGGAAGGACAACCTGGGACGGCTATTGCATGCTGGACCCCGGAGAGCAGGAAGAATTGCGCCGCTGGGTTCGTGCATTGCCGTTTTCCATGGATGTGGAGGCGGACGGAAGGCTCTTCATGGTGGCTCATGCCTACCCGTATTATGCGGATACAGAGGAAGGTGAGAGCACAAAAGCGCGGCAGAGGGTCGATGCCGTCTGGAGACGTCTCCTGCCGAGGGAGAATCCGTTCCGCGGCTATACCGGGAACAAGCCTTACGGTATGCTCATCTGCGGGCATACCGTAACGGATTATTATTACAGGGAAACCGGACGGCAGACGGGGCGCGGCATCGCCGGCGCTTTGCCGGCGGGGCACAACCGCATCTACCGTTCCGCTCATTTCATTGATATCGACTGCGGCGCCAAGTGCATGGAGCTCTCCGGTGAGGAAGGCTCCCTGCGGCAGACCGCCGCGGACCGCGCAAGGCTTGCGGCATATTGCCTGGAAACCAATGAGGAATTCTATGTCGGCAGGCCAAGAGGCCCCATCGGAGAGGCGGTGAACGGGGAAACGGCACCTGCACTGCTGCTGCCGGAATGGACCATGGAGGAGAAAGCGCCGCCGGAGCATGTTCTTACGACATGGGGAAATGCTCTCCTGGAACGCGGATGGGTGGACTACCCGGAGGTTCCGCCGCCGCGACTGCACCTGCCGGGGCTGGGCTTTCCGGAGCCGGAGGAGGAAGAGACACGGGGATTGATTGGATGGATTGAGCGGCGCGGGGCGCTGCGCCGTGAAACGGAGAATACGGAATGATCGCCTGGATGGGAGAATGGAGAATTGCCGGAATTGCTGTGCTGGCTGCGGGAGTCAGCGCAGCAGTTTTTTTGTTCCTTCGGTGGGTAAACCGAAAGAGTGCGCCGCGGGGACTCCCCATGGACGACATGGAGGGGCATGATTTTGAGTACTATTGCGCGGATTTGCTGCGGCAATGCGGATTTCTGAACGTGGAGGTCACGAGAGGAAGCGGGGATTTCGGCGCGGACATCCTGTGTGAGCGCGACGGGATTACCTATGCCGTACAATGCAAGTGCTACGATTCGCTGGTGGGGGTCCATGCGGTACAGGAAGTGTACGCGGGCTGTGCCTATTATGACCGCATGGTGGGTGCGGTGATGACCAACCGTTATTTCACACAGCCGGCGAAGACGATGGCCCGCAAGCTGCATGTTCTCCTGTGGGACCGGGACTGGATCGGCGGCAATACATGAGCGGCCGTCCCGGCGCTTTGCAGAAATTCACGCTGCACGCACCGGTGGTGACAGTTCACTCGCCCGCCAAGCGACAGGGTGGCGGAGAATGTCCGGATCAGGGGCCTTGCGAGGCCTCGGTGCTTGCGAGCGTATTCTGCGAGCTTAGCACCGCTAGGTCCGAACACGGAGCCGCGAGGCGTCCCCTGAGCGG